>CAZSET010000001.1:0-1571 GCA_964605915.1 uncultured candidatus Brocadiaceae bacterium
GGCAGATAGCAGATGGCAGGGAGCTAACGGCTAACGGCTACCTGCTACGGGCACGAACGCGGGCGCGTCGAATCCGCACAACGGGTCGGGTATACTCGGGACGGGAGCACCGCGGGCATGGCAAGCGAACCAGAACAAACCGGCCCCCTTACGGCCTTCGACGTGGGCAATACGTCCGTCAAGGCAGCCTTGCGCACGGCGGACGGCTGGCAGCAGGTCTGCCGCGTGGCCACGCAGCCGACGGAGTCGCTGGCCCAGAGGCTAGCCGAGGCGTTCCCGGATGACCTTCTTGACTCCGCACGAGAGGGCCGCTGCGTCGCCTGTTCCGTGCAGCCGGCGGCTAACGGAGCCCTGAAGTCCTTCTGGCGCGAGGCGGGCGGCGCAGGGGAAGTCGAGTTCTTCGGCATCGATCTGGCGATCCCCATCGAGACCCGGCTGCGCGAGCCCGAGAAGGCCGGACCGGACCGGTTGCTCCTGGCCCTGGGCGCAAAGGCGCTCCACGGCGCGCCTTGCATCGTGGCGTCGGCGGGCACGGCCATCACGGTGGACTGGGTGGACGCGGAGGGCCGGTTCGCGGGAGGAGCTATCGCGCCGGGCTTCCACCTGGCGGCGCAGGCGCTGCACGAGAAGACGGCGTTCCTGCCTCTCGTCGAGCCGGCCGTGCCGCACGCCGAAGCCGGTCCGGTCGGTGCCGATACGCGGGAGGCCATCGAGCGGGGCATCTACTGGTTCTGCGCGGGCGGGGTGCTGGCGCTTATCAGTCGCTACCGTAAGGGGGAGAACTGCCCGGGGGCGCCCGTCGTCTGCACGGGGAGCGACGCGCCCCTGCTGCTGCCCGCCCTCGCCCAGACGGGCGCGGCGCACGAGCCGGCGCTGCTGTTCAGCGGGATGGACGTGGCGCTCGGTCTGCCTGCCTGAGGATGCCGAGCAACGGCTTCTCAACAGGGATGGACAGGATATGCAGGATACGGCAACGGCGGAATCTATGGGGAAAGGCAAGGGATTTACCGACATGGGTTGGCACGGGTTGACGCGGACGCCACCCGGACAAAGCGAGCGGCGCGGCAACGGCAAGGGGATTTGCGATAGGCAACGCGCGGCGGCGCTGGCAGGCATCATCCGGGCGCGTTTCGTCCTTCTTCGGGCCGCGTCGTTCGTCGTGTCCGTCGTGACGTTGTGGTTGGCTTTCCGGCGCAGTAGGCAAGACGTCAAGTCCTGGTGCCGTCCGTTGTGTCCGTCGTGACGTTGTGGTTGGTCTATCCGGGCCGTCAGTGGTTGAAGATGCGGAGGATGTCGTTGCGGGTCGCATAGACCATCAGCAGCACCAGCAGCACCAGCCCGACGGTCTGCGCGATGCTGAGGGCCCGCTCGCCGACCCGTCGCCCCCGGACCTTCTCGATGGCCAGGAACAGCAGGTGCCCGCCGTCCAGCACCGGAATGGGCAGGATGTTCAGGTAGGCGATCGCCGCGCTGATGACGGCCGTCATGTAGAGCAACATGCCGATCCCTCGCTTGGCGGCGTGGTAAGACGCCTGCGCGATGAGGATGATGCCGCCCATCTGGCTCGGGCT
>CAZSET010000001.1:1581-8884 GCA_964605915.1 uncultured candidatus Brocadiaceae bacterium
CCTCGCGGCGGGCGAATCCCCTCAGCGTCAGGAACAGGTCCTCCAGGGTCTGGAAGGCGTTGACCAGGCCCGTCCCGATAGCGCCGACAGCACCGTAGCGCCTCACGACCGATCTGTGCAGTTCCATGAGCGCACCGAGATGGCCAGCCGACATGGACGTGTCCTTGACGGGCTTGACGCGGGCCTTGAGCAGTTCGCTGCCCCTGGTCCACTGGATCTCGTGCGCTTCAGGGCCGGCGCTGGCCCCTGCCACCAGGATGTCTTCCCAGGAGTTCACCTCCCGGCCCGCCACGCGCGCCATGTTGTCCCCGGGCCTCAGGCCCGCGCCCCAGGCCGGGCCGCCCTCCCTGACCCACGCGAGCGTCGTGCCGGACCTGAACGCCATGCTGTGCTGGAACTCGTCAAGACTCTTCAGGTCCGGAATCTGGAGCGTGAAAGACAGCTCGCGCCCGTCGCGCAGCGCCTGGAGCGTGGTCTCGCCGAGCGTGTCCCGCACCGCCATCTCCATCTCCACGGCGCTGCGGACCGGCCGCCCGTTGAGGGCGATGACTTGGTCGCCGACACGGAGTCCGAGCGTCTCCGCCATGCCGGCGCCCTCCACGGACTTGATCGTCGAAGTGAGCGCCGAGATGCCGATCAGGTAATGGGGCGTGGGTTCCGTGACGACCAGGAAGGGCAGCGTCCTGCCGTTGCGCCGGACGAGTAGCTCGACCGAGTCGTCCGGGTAGTTGGCCAGCTCCAGGTAGAGCTCCTGTGCGGTCTGGACTTGCACGCCGTTGATGGCCAGGATGCGGTCGCCGATCTGGATGCCGGCCTCTTGCGCCGGGCAGCGGCCCTCCTCGCCGAGCTTGGCCAGGCCCGTGACGACGGGCTCAATCGGCGGCTCGAGGCCGATCATCTTCATGCCGACCCGCTTCTCGTAGGTCGCTTCCAGCTCGAACGTTATCTCCCGCCCGTCGCGCTCGACGGTCAGGTCCACCTCATCGCTGCCCCCCAGGGCGACCGAGCGCCGAAGGTCCTGGAAGACGGGATCGGCCTTGTCGCCCATGGCGACGATCCTGTCTCCCGGCTTCAGGCCGGCCTTCCAGGCGGGCCCTCCGACGGACGTGCGGCCCACCTCAGCGACGGTGAACGGGACGCCGATGGCGAACGCCGCGATGAAAAGCACAAGCGCGAGCACCAGGTTCATCGTCACGCCGCCGACGATGAAGAGTGCGCGCTGGCCGGGCGTCTTGGACCAGAACTCATAGGGCTTGCCGCCCCCCTGCTCCGGCGACTCCCCGCTGACCTTCACGTAGCCCCCGAAGGGGATCAGCGAGAGCCGGTATTCCGTGTCTCCGATCTTCATGCCGAGAATCCGCTTCCAGAAGCCGATCGAGAAGGTCTCGACACGCATGCCGACGGCTTTGGCCGCGATGAAGTGGCCCAGCTCGTGGACGAGGATGACCACGCTGATGGCGGCGATCGTCAAGGCAACGTTTACAAGAGATCCAAGCACCGCTCCGCCTCCTGCCGGGCCCATCGGTCTGCTGCGCCAACCGCCTCGAGGGTGAGCTCGGCGGGGACTTCGTGCCTGTCGAGGACCATCTCAACCAGCCTGGGGATGTCGGTGAAGCTCAGCCGCCGGTCCAGGAAGGCCTGCACGGCGGTCTCGTCGGCGGCGCTCAGCACGGCGCCGCTCGTCGCGCCGGTCCGGGCCACGCGATAGCCGAGCGAGAGGGCCGGAAAGGCGTCGTAGTCAGGTTCGTGGAAGTCCAGCCTCGCCACTTTCGCCAGGTCCAACCGAGCGGCGCAGCCCGGCCGCCGCGCGGGATAGCTGAGGGCGTACTGTATCGGCAGCCGCATGTCGGGCACGCCCATGTGAGCCAGCACCGATCCGTCCACCAGCTCGACCATGCAGTGAACGACCGATTGCGGGTGGATCACCACACCGATCCTGTCCGGCTCCAGCCCGAACAGCCAGCGGGCCTCGATTACCTCAAGCGCCTTGTTCATCAGCGTGGCGCTGTCGATCGTGATCTTGGGGCCCATCCGCCAGATCGGATGCTGCAGGGCCTGCTCGGGCGTGACGGCCGCCAGATCCTCGGGCCGCTTGCCGTAGAACGGCCCACCGCTGGCGGTCAGCACGACGCGTTCCACCTCGTCGCGCTCGACGCCTCGCAGAAGTTGAAAGAGCGCGCTGTGCTCACTGTCCAGGGGCAAGATGGCGGCGCCGTTCTCGGCGGCCAGCGCGGTCAGCAGCGGCCCGCCCATGACGACGGCTTCCTTGTTGGCCAAGGCGAGCGTCTTGCCGCTGCGCAGCGCGGCCACCGCAGCCGGCAGGCCGGCGCCTCCGCTGACGGCGCCGACGACCACGTCCGCGCTGCGCCACGCCGCCAGCCGCCTCAAGCCTTCCTCGCCGCCCAGCAGCTCGACGTTCAGGCCGTCAAGCGCCTCGGCCAGCGACCCCACGCCGCCTTCGCCGCAGAGCGCGACGGCCTCCGGTCTAAATTCCTTCACCTGCCGGGCCAGCGACTGCCATCGGGAATGGGCCGACAGACCGACCACGCGGAACCGGTCCGGCATGCTCCGCAGCACGTCTAGCGTCTGCACGCCGACCGAGCCGGTGCTGCCCAGCACGACGATGTTCTTTGGACTGACGTCCGACACGCTTCACTCCCGAGGCCCGCTCTTCGCAGGACTCACCTTGCGTACCTCCTCGACGAGGGCGTCGGCCAGCCGCCCGGCCTCGACCTTGCGAAGCTTCCTGCCCCGACGGAACAGGTAGCCGAAATCCCTGCCTCCGGCGATGCCCACGTCCGCCTCGGCCGCCTCGCCGGGACCGTTCACCACACATCCCATGATGGCTATCTTCACGTGCGCGGGCAAGTCCCGAACGCGGCGGCTCACTTCCTCCACCAGGGCGCTCAGGTCAATCTCGCAGCGCGCGCAGGTCGGGCACGAGATGATCTCCGCCCCGGCCGGCCCGCGCAGGCCCAACGCCTCCAGCATCGCAATCGCGGCCCGCACCTCCTCGTGCGGCGGCCCCGTCATCGAGACGCGTATCGTGTCTCCTATGCCCTCAGCAAGCAGCGTGCCGATGCCGATGGCGCTCTTGACGATGCTGGTGCGCGGCGGGCCCGCCGCCGTCACGCCCAGGTGGAACGGGTAGTCGCACCGCCCCGCCGCCATGCGGTATGCGGCAATCGTGGTCGGGACGTCGCTCGCCTTGAGGCTCAGCACGATGTCGCGCAGGCCCTCCCGCTCGGCGGCCTCGGCGTAGGCCAGCGCCTCCTCGACCATGAGTGCCGCCGTGCCCGTGTGTCCGGCGTCCGGCGCGACCTCCAGACCCTTGCGGGGCCGGATGGAGCCGGAGTTCACGCCGATGCGCACCTTGATGCCCGCCTCGCGCGCGGCCCGGTAGACTTGTTCCAAGCCCTCTCGGTCGCGCATGTTGCCCGGGTTGACGCGCACGCCGTCCGCGCCCGCCTCGACGGCCATCAGCGCCAGGGTGCAGTCGAAGTGGATGTCCGCAATGACCGGCAGCGGCGATGCCTCCTTGACGCGTCGGAACGCGGCGGCCGCCTTGCGGTGCGGCACGGCGCACCGGATGATCTCGCAGCCCAGCTCGGCCAGTTCGTTGATCTGCGCCACCGTGGCGGTGATGTCCTCGGTGTGCGTCTTGGTCATGGACTGAACGCTGACGGGCGCGTCCCCGCCGATCACCACGTCACCCACGCGCATGGAACGCGTGCGGCGGCGCGTTGTGCCGGAAGGCATCGGCTCGGCCAAGTTCGGAATCCCATCGGAAGCAGCAGGAAGGCCACTCGCAGGAGAGCGGCAGCACAGGCCGCTCCACCCAGCCGATTATACGCCGCTGGGCCGGCGAAATCAAAAACGACGGGCAGTCGAGCGCCCGGGACGACCTTCACAGTCGAGCTCCACAGCTCGGACCAGGCTCACGTCCGGTTATGTCGCCCGTCCCGCAGGGGCGGGGACGGGGGACATAATCCACCGGCGGGCCTATACCGCCGGCATGCCGAGGGGCACAAGCATCCTTGCCGGCTTCGTGCCGGCCGGCCCTGGGGCGCGGCAGCACCGGCTTGATTCGCCCCACGCGCTCCATTACAATCCGCGCGAAATGGCCAGGAGAGCACGAGAAGGGAAGCGACCCGCCGCAGACCTCCACGCCCTTGAGAGTCAGCTCATCGCCATGGGCAACACGGTGGAGTCCCTGTTCGCGGACGCCGTCGTGGCGCTCATGGATCGGGACCGCCAGGCCGTGCCCGAACTGCGCGAGGAAGACTACCGGGCCCACGAACGGTGGCTGGAAATCGACAAGCTCTGCGTCGATTCCCTCTGCGAGGGCGACCTGGATGAGGACGGGGTGCGGTTCGTCTCCTCGGCGATTAAGATCGCGGCAGCCCTGAAGCGGATTGCGGACGAGTCGCTACGGGTGGGCGAGGGCATCCGCGCGTTTGGGCCCGAAGTGCTGCCCGCTTCTAAGTCCCTTGCGGCCATACCTCCAATGGTCGAGCGCACGCAGAGCATGCTGAGCGACGTGATGGAGGCGCTGGTCAACCACGACTGCAAGGAGGCGGCGGCCCTGCACCTGGCCTGCCGGGAGTTGGCATCGCTGGACGACCGGGCGGTCGAGCAGTTGGGGGAGGGGATGCTCACCGGTGCCATCCCGCTCAAGCTCGGCACGGGCTTCGTGCGCATGGCCCAGCGGCTTCAGCACATAGGGCACGAGGTGCTGGACGTCGCCAACCAGGTCTGCCACCTCTCCCACCGCGCGGGGGAGCAGTAGCGGCCTCAATCAGCGCCGGTCGCCCTCGGAGTCCGCCCGGGACCACGCGATGCGCCCGTCTTCATGCGTCAACAGCTCACTCCCACCCCAGCTCGCGTAGCTCAACAGCAGTGAAGCCGGCTTCCAGCAGGTTTATCCGCGTGAGGCCGGCTTCTTTCATCTCTGCCGCCGTTAGTCGGGCAGACGCCACCTCCTGCCGGAAGCTGAGCGTCTCCGCGCCGCGCAACTCAGGGTTGAAAAGCCGGAAGGACAGATCGTAACCGACGCGTCCGCCGTCGGTGCCGGCCTTCCTCTGTACCTCCAAGAGCGACATGCCTCTGTCGTCCTCCCTGTCGGGACCGATACTATACACGACGACCCCGCTGTCAGTCCTGAGGTAGCCAAGCCGTCCACCGGCGTACGGATCCTCCGGGCCCTCGGCAAGCAACTCCGGAACAAGCTGTCCCAGGGAGTCCGGCCAGCGTCCGCGCTGCTGCCGCCAGCGTTCTGCCGCGACCGCGGCCCGCACTACACTCAGCCTGGCGAGGCACCGGGCCGGCCGCTCAACCATGGGCGGCAGGCCTGTCAGAAGCGCCCGGGCGACCAAGCGCTCTTCAGGGATCCGCTCGATCTCTTGCCTCAGTCGATCGGCTTCCTCAATTCTGCGCCGAAGCGGCATGGACACAATGGCTATGGCCTGACCCATCACCCCGTCGAAGCAGCGTGCATCTTCTTCCCGCAATTGGGCACGGGTGCAGTAGTGCGTCAGCTCGCCCTCCGTTGGTTGGCACCAGTTCCAGAACGGGCCATCCATGAAGGCCCTCAGCTCCGGCGCCGCCAGGGAGAACACGTAATGTCCGCGTGCCTTCTCCCCCAGAAGGGGCAACGTCAAGGATATCTCGGTCTCCTCTCGGCTGACTTCGTCTTGTAGCAGTGCGAGCGAAGAGCCGGGCAACTCGCACAGCGCCAGGCTGCGCTCAAGGCAGCGAACGAATACGTCGCCCACGGAACAGCGGACGAGAGCCTCTATGGCGACCGGCGGGTCGCCCAACGACGAGGCCACGCGTCGGATCGCAAGAATGCTGTCCGCCGCCCGCGCGCCATCCCCGTTCTGGGCGCATAGCACAGCTTCGGCCAAGCAGAGCCTTGCAGCAGCCCTAACAGCGACCAGATGGCCGAGGTCCAGATCGTATGGATTCCGCGGCTCGTCGGGGTACGGGTACACGCCGCGAGGTAGACGAGCCGCTTCCCGTATCAGGTCCAGGGCTCTCCTGTTCATGCCCAGATACGTGTCCAGGATATCTCGCATCTGCGGTGAGTGGGGCCTGGTCAGTTCCTCTCCCTTACGCCTGGCCCAGAAGACGCGCGCGATGGCCAGCGGTTTCCCGTAACACGCGTCGTCCGTGCAATGTGGCAGGTACGTGAAGGTCCTCAACAAGGCCAGGGCCGAGTTCTTCTCATCGGGTATCCGCGCGCGGAGCTTCAGAACCTGCGCGAAGGTGACGGGCTCGCCCCCCGCATATCGCTCAGTAACCCCGGTTTCGGCCCCTGCTGCTCTCGAAATGGCCGCGGCCCCCGTCAGGCAAAGAAGGCCGGCGGCCGCTACCAGATATGGTCGCGTCGACACGGTCGTATCTCCTCGTCTCCACGAAGCTTCTAGGCATCCACGAACTGGGCGGCTGCCGTGCCCAGCAAGGCATCGAAGCTGCTCGTTCACTATACAATACGGTGCCGCAGTCCAGATTATCACGAGCTTCTCGGGATGCCCTCAGACCGTCGTGGGATGCTTACCAGAGTCAGATGAACGAGGGGACCTCCAGGGGCATTGGCGGATTGGCCATGAGGTGCTGGACATCGCCAACCAGGTCTGCCACCTCTCCCACCGCGCGGCGGAGCAGTAGCGGCCTCAACCCGCCCCAAAGCTAGTCAGACGCGCTCGATGCGTTGGCCCGAGGCCGCTCACCCAACTCATGCAGCCGCTCAACAAAGTTGAACAGTTCCCACGCGTCCCCCTGGGCAAGAAAACCCCCGTTTCGATCGATCATGCAAGCATTCGGGATGTAATGCACCTGATAGCTCGCAAAGATGTCGCCCCATCCCTCCCCAGTCGAAATGCAGATGGGGAAGTTCAGACCGTTCTGCTCCGCGAAGCCCCGCACGTCTTCCCGGGAATCCCTGGCCGTGAAAACACAGAGCAGTTGCCCGCCGACGGCCTCGAGCTTCTCAGAAAGTCGCGGCAATGCCGGCGCCTCCCGTACGCAGGGCCCGCAAGTCAGCGAGGAAAACTCCAGGATAACGTACGTGCCTTTCAGATCACTCGGCCGAACCGGCGGACCGTTGATCCACGCGGACGCGGTGAGTTCCGGAGCCGGCCCCCCCACCATCTCCTGCAGCTTGCCCCTCCGCTCCAGTTCTTCGTTGACCCCCTTCATGCCCTCGCGAAGAATCTCTTCCCATTCTTCCTGCGTGCACGCGCTGTCCTGTGTGTACGGGATGCCTATGAAACCAACGGGGTCGTAGGTGCCGTCAAGTACC
>CAZSET010000001.1:8894-18032 GCA_964605915.1 uncultured candidatus Brocadiaceae bacterium
CCTCCGGAATCTCGATCGCAAACTGCCCCTCCGGCAGCTCCGGATCCACGCGGACTTCGCTCACCCGATAGACCGAGTGGCCCCTGTCCGTCCCGTCTTCGTCATATGACCAGGAGTCCACACGCATTGGCATGACAATGCCCCGCGGCAGCTCGAGGTGTTCGCTGTACTCCTTCCGCAGCCAGGGGTGAGCGTACTTGGCCTGGAGCTCCCAGGTTCTTTCGGTACTTGCCGGTTCAGCGCCATGCAGCTCTCGCCCGACTTCATCGGGCATGCCTTTCTTGTTGACGAAGCTGATGACGCGCTTCAGCCTCAAAGTGCCCTGATCGAGTTCCACAATGGAGAACCAGCCACTGGAGCCGACCCGACAACCGAAGGCAAGGTTTCCCTCCGGCGGCTCACGTACAGACTGAGGGACAGCCACAAACTGGGCCTGATCTTCCCGCGAACTGTGCCCACCGTGCAGCTTGAGGACTGCCGAGACGACCTCCGCATCGGAAAGCCCCGGGCCCGCGGCAGCTTCGGCAAGCCGTCTGAGGAGTTGCGGGTGTTTCCTGAACTCCTGCCGCACGACGGCATCAGCGAGCGTGTCATCCCAGAAATGCCGCAATACGGGGAAGAAATGCGAGGCACGATCCAGCGAATACGCATCAGGATGAACAATGCGAAAGATGCGCGCCTCAGCCTGCGCGTTGTTCGAGGTTGCCAGTATCGTCGTCTTGCCCGAGCGCACCACGACTGTATTGGTCATCCCATCGGGATACTCGTCGTGGTAATAGGAGTCATCGCCCCGCCAGGCGATGGCGAACTTTCTGTGCGTCTCTCCCTCGCCCGCCGGGAAGTACACTTCCCACTTGAGCAGGAAGGAGTTTGCTTGATCCAGCCCCGCCTGCTGCCGGCAGAAGGCTCGGCCCAGATCCTCCGGCGAATGGCCCGGCGTCGCTGCCATGCTCTGAGCCACCGGGACAGCGCTCGCCGCCTCCTCGGGTATCCGCGCGGGGAGCTTCAGAACCTGCGCGAACGTGATGGGCTCGCCCGCCGCATATCGCTCAGTAACCCCGGTTTCGGCCGCTGCCGCCCTCGCAAAGACCGCGGCCCCCGTCAGGCAAAGAAGCCCGGCGGCCGCTGTCAGATATGGTCGCGTCGACACGGTCGTATCTCCTCGTCTCCACGAAGCTTCTAGGCATCCACGAACTGGGCGGCTGCCGTGCCCAGCAAGGCATCGAAGCTGCTCGTTCACTATACAATACGGTGCCGCAGTCCAGATTATCACGAGCTTCTCGGGATGCCCTCAGACCGTCGTGGAATCCTCACCAGAATCAGATGAACGAGGGGACCTCCAGGGGCATTGGCGGATTGGCCACGAGGTGGTGGACATCGCCAACCAGGTCTGCCACCTCTCCCGCCGCGCGGAGCAGCAGTAGCCTCTCCTACGTGCGCCGCCCCTGGTGATAGAACGTCTGCCGCATCGGCGCGAAGCCGACCGCAAGGCTCACGCGCAGGTTCGCCATCGCTTCCATGCAGCAGTGACACAGCACCGTCCTGTCGCTGGCCAACCTGTTCTCGGTGGCGGCCGACAGCAGGCTTCGCCCGCAGCCCCGGCCGCGATGGCCCGGCCGAACGTCCACGTCTACGTGCCCGATGTCGTTATACGACCAGGCCGTGGAGTACCCCACTATCTGGCCGTCGGACCAGCAGCCGAACACCGCCCCGGTGCCCTTCTCGACGCCTTCGAACTCGTGGCCCCAGTCCACCGGATACTGCTGCGGATACCTCTCGAGGGCCTCGCGATCGCCGACCCCCAGCACCGATACCTCGCGCACGCGTCGCGGAGTAAATCTGTCGCGATCAACGAAGCAGTACGTGCCGCCGACGCTCAAGACGCCGTCGACTTCTTCCTGAACCATCTGCAGGCCCAGCAAAGTGCCAACTTCTACGCGGACGTCGCGGTCCGTGGGCAGCCGCTCCAGCAGTGCCCTGGCCCCTTCGTCGCGGGCTTCGAGCCACACGTCATACTCCGCGCTCTGCGGCCATACCCGCATGGCGTTGCGCGCGTCGCGTGCCCCGGTGACGTAGAGCACGTCCGACGGGTCGGTCTGCCGCAGCGCCTCCTGCACGTAGAGGTCATCGCGGAGTTCCTGTGCAAGATGGCGGTTGACCTCCGGCCAGCCCGTCTGCAGGACGTCGCTATCCCCAGTCTCTCGATCCATGTCGGTTCTCCGTCGCAAGACTCTCTCACATCCTCCGAGTCTCTACGCCGAGTCGCCCGGCCCTCACTTCTCTTCGGGCTGCGCGATTTGCACGTTCTGCCGATAGAGGGGAATCAGGCCGGGGATTCCTCCTGGGCCGCCCGCGCCCAGTAAACCGAATTCGGTCCGCTTATATCCGTGCTCGCACTCGCTGTGCCAGTATGTGAGCGAGCACCCCTGGGCTAGGATCACGACGAACAGAGCCAACACAAGCACCTTCAGGAGACGTTTCATGCGACCCCTCCTTCAAGAGAAGCAATTGCACGCACCCGCGAGCAGCCACGCCGTAATGTGAACCTATTGTACGTCGTAGCGGCTCTTGCGCAAGGCTCTGCCAAGTTCTCCGAGTTCCCACAGGGCCTAGAGCCAGCCAGGTATTCTACCGCCTCGAGCAGCAACGGCCTCGTCCCGCCGGCCGCGCGGGGGCAGCACCGTTAGACGGGGCTCGTGCCTACTGCTTGCCTTCGTCGGCTGGATTGAGAACGATATCGATACCCGTGATCGCATTGCCTTGGCTGGAAGGAAAGGAGGCCCGCCCCTCCTTCTCTCCAATCTTGTCATCTGACCCCGAGCGGGTCGCCATCTGGGAGAACGCCTCCAGAAGGCGCCGCGCCCGATCGAGCTGTTCCCCTGTAACGAGAGGCACTCTAGGGACATTCTCCTTCGGCTGCACGAAGCCCGCGGCCTCCACGTGGACGTCGAACGGCCGAAGGTTCAGGAAGGTCCCCCCGTTCAGGTATCCTGCAATCCTGTAGATGTTCGGTGGCTCAAGGCCGGGCAACTGGTAGGAGCCGTCGGCCCTCGACAAGGTCGTGTAGCTTGCGGGGAGGAACTCGCTGCTTTGTTCATCGATCACTTCTGTCGCGGTCACCTTCGCGCCCGCTACGGGACGGCCGTCGGCGTCCGTGACGCGGCCGTCGATCAAGACGAGGTCTGCGCGCAGCATCAGGCCCTGGCGGCGGTACCTGTCCAGGTTGACGCGCGTGGGCGAAGTCGCCATCCGCTCGGCCTCCATTCCCGGCCCCTGTGCGGGCATCTCGGCTGAGAGTTCGTAGACCGCGCGCGGCAGGAACAGGAACCTGAACTGCCCCTGTGCATCCGCGACAGCCTGTCTGGTGACCGACTCGCCGCGCAATGTGACGACGGCGTTCCGGGCGGGCTCCGGATCGGCACCGAGCATCCCCTTCAGGAGGTCGGCCACCTCTTCCTGCGACTGCGCCGCGGCGATCCGGGAAACGGCCTCGGAGAGCACCTCCCCCTGCAGCGGCTCCAGCTTGCTCACCGTCCCTGCCAGGTCGTACATGTCGAATGTCTGCTCCAGTCCCGCGACCCTCAGGTCATACCGGCGGATGGCGGACGGATCCCCGCCGGCTATGGGGACACCGATGCTCACAACCACTGGCTGCCATCCCGGTCGTCCAACCATCAATCCACTGTTCTCCAGCACTTGCGAGCCTTCTCCGATCGCGCGGCCTTCCGGCCCATAGAGCGTGAGGATGAACCGCCAAGCCTGCTTCGGACCCGACAGCATGCCTGCATTGACCGTCGCCCGAACAGCGTCGCCCAGGCGGCTCAGCTTCATGCTGTTAGCCCGAAGCATCGTTCGGTACCGGTCGCCGCTGAACTCCAGGGAAAGCGGGATCTCCTCATCCAGCCTGCAGGGGTTGCTCTGTCCTGTCCAGGCCGTCTGGAGCGTGAGCCGGAACCTCCTGGCGCGGTCCAGGCCGTCTATGCCGGCGAACGGGAACTGCTCGGTCGCCTCTTCCTCACGGGGAAGCATCTCGATGGTGCCGGAGTTGCCGAACATCCTCCCACTCCCGGCAATATGCTTTCCTTCGCTGGTCAGGAGGGCCAGATCGACCCTCCAGTAGGTATGGGGCCAGGAGGCGCACTTCATGCGGAGGTCGGCCTGGAGGCCATCTCCGCGTTCCCTGAACTCCACCACGGGATACGCCAGGACCTGTCGCCCACGCCGTTCTTCATCTGCTTCGGGTTCTGCCATACGCAGGGGGAGGTGGATCGGAGTATGGATCAAGACGGGGCCTTCAGCGACGTTGGCCATCCCCTCGACGCGTTCCGCGCGGGCGGCGCCAGGGGCATCCTCACCCCCGCCTGTTGCCGGTGCTGACTCCACCATCTTGTAGCGGATCTTGACGCCGGGCGGATCCCCGGTGAAACCGACGATCTGAAGGACACCCACGCCGCCCTCGCGGGTCCTGAACGCGAAGATCGTGGGCCTCTCCCGTGCCCCCTCAACGACGTAGAACCGCAAGGGGTCACGGTCAATGATCTCTACGCCTGCTTCTTGCCGTGTCAGGTCAAGATGCACCTGCTCTGGCGTGACACTGTCCAGCGCATCGGCGCCCACCAGCACCATCCTCAGTCCGTGGGTCATAAGCGCCCAACGGTTCTCGGCGTGCTCGGCGGCAGCGTCAATCCCATGTTCGGTCATCCAGGACGCCGTGCCTTGCCTCCCCCAACGGTCAGACCCCTCGGGCAGACTGAATGACTTGCCCGTGTCGAGGTCGATGAATTGCGCCTTGGGCACCTCATCAATGTCATTGACCACCCGCTCGATCACCGGGCCGAAGGGGGGCGTGTCCGTACCGGCAGATCCTTCCTGCGCTGCGCCTCGGCAGGCAGCATTCCACGTCGCCCACAGGCCCCGGAACACGGCCGGATCGGAAAGGCCTTGCGCCGCCATCCTGACCTCGTCAGCCTGCGGAGAGAAGTCGCCTTGCTCAGCCGCCTTGAACCGGGGGTCTACAAGGATTGAATCGCCCGGCTTTGCGACGTTCTCCGCATCCGTTTGGTTGTTCCAGAAGGTGTTCCGCCCGAGTGCGACCCGATTCCTTCCGGTCTCCTCAAAGACAATGATGCCCCTTGTGTTTCCCTGGAACACGTTGCTGCTAACGGTGATCGGGCAAGAATCCCGCGAACCCAATCCTGCATACTCCGAATCGAGGATCAAGTTGTTCTCGATAGCCACATCGGTCTGCGCAAAGGCGCCGATGCCGGTCCCGTTGCCCGTGATCACGTTGTTGCTCAGCCTGCCGCTGGCGCTCTTATTGCCCAGGTAGAAGCCCCGGTTCTTATTGTTGATGATGAGATTGTCGTGCGCCAACAGGTTCCCGCCTGTGGACCTTATCGCGTGATAGCCGGACCCGGTGACGATGGTCCTGGCGATCTCCAGCTTCGAGCCGGAGTAAACGGTGATGCCACAGTGCCCCGGATTCAGAACGAGACAATCCGCGATGCTTCCCTCCGCCCCGCCGCTGTAGGCAATGGTGAACTCGAAACCTTCAAACCTGCAGTTCTGCAGCTTGACATTCGAGAACCCCAGACACTGCAGGGCGGAAGGACATCGCTTGGCATTGCCCAGCGCGACGAAGCGGCAGTTGCGTATGCTCGCATTGCCGTCCCTGACGGCGAGCGCGCAGGCAGGGCCTTCGGTGGCCTCGCTCGTGGCCAACTGCCACTTGATCGTGAGCGAGTCAATGACGACGGGCCCTTTTGATGAGACCACGACGCAGGGCTCGTCAGCGGTCAGCTCGATTACGCACTTCTCCGGATCATCGCCCTTGAGCGTGATGGGCCGGCCGATCACGAGAGGTGTGGTGTAGATTCCAGGGCGAACCCTCACCACGCTGCCCGGCGGAGCGGCGTCGATCCGCTTCTGGAGGTCTTGCTGAGCACCGGCCTCAGGGGATCCCGCGACCATCTTGTAGCGGATCTTGACGCCCCGCGGGGCCTCCTCGCGCACCTCAACGATCTGCAGGATGCCGACGCCGCCCTCGCGGGTCTTGAAGAGGTAGGTGAGCGGGAGTTCGCCCTTCGCGTTCATAAAGGCGGCGGAGCCCGGCTCCATCCAGCCGAGGGCCTTCTGCACATCGCCCGCTGGCATGTTGTCCCAACGTTGAGGCGGGACTGGCCCAACGGCCATGTCGAAGCATGGGAGAGTCCACACGCGAGGGTTCAGAGCGCACATCGCGTCGATCCCGTTCGCCCTGATCCATGCCAGCCGCTCCTCCCACGTTGCCGGGTCCTTCTTCGACGGCGAGAAGAGGCGCCCTGTGTCCAGGTCGATCAGTATGTCGGTGTCCTCGTTGTCATCATTGACCACCCGCTCGATCACCGGGCCGAATGTGGGAGCTTCTGCAGGTACGCGGCCCACTTCTGGCAGTCTCTCAGGCCCTTTGGGCTTTACAGGGAGGGGATGATCCTCTCGCACAATATGCGGGGTGACCTTGATTGTGTAGTTCGGGGCCTCGGAATACGCAGGGAAGACAGGAATCTCTCTGGTTATGCCGTCCTGCAAGAGAATGGTGGACTGCCACTCCTGGGCTCCGATGTCCACGGCGTGTGTCGATGTCCGGAAATCCCCCATCCATGCCAGACGTTGCTTGATCCGTGCCGCGATGGTGCCTGGCGGACCGTCAGGTGGCACTTGACTCAGACTGGCAGTGATGTCAATCCGCAGCCCGACCTCCTGGTGCTGGTACTCGCTATCTGCGTCCGCCGAGAGGGGCTTGTAAGGAACTTCGGTGCCGATGAAGATTGTTCCCTCCTGTCCGGCGAAGACGAGCAAAGTCGGCCTGTACCGTAGCTGTGCTCTTTGGCCGGTGCCCTCGAATACCTCGAATTCGAACATGATTTTGGCTCTGCCTGCTTTCCCCGCTTCCTCGCTCTCAGGTTCGCGAACCGGAGTTCCCTGCACCATCTTGTAGCGGATCTTGACGCCGCGTGGGGCTTCCTCGCGCACCTCCAGTATCTGCAGGATGCCCACCCCGCCCTCGCGCGTCTTGAAGGCTCACGAAGCGCGCACCCCTACGCGGCCCCTCATGGCCGACGTGCGCACCATGGGCAAGGGAACCCGGTCGCCCGCGCGCCCGATCACCTCAGCAGCGCTTGCCTCCCAGAACGCATCGCTCGAGAGAACTGCGGCCGTATCGACGAGGCCAAGCCCTCGCGTGCTGCCACCGGTCTCGCCAATCGCATCGATACCGTTCGCGCGGCACCAGGTGAGCACGGGTTCCCTGCGCAGGCTCATGCCCTCAGGCGGAGTAAACAGCCGGCCGGTGTCCAGGTCTATGGCCATGCTCTCCCACACAGAATCGTCGTTGACCACCCGCTCGACCACCGGGCCGAAGGTGAGTTCACCGTCCTCTTGCTTGCGGCGGCTGGCTTCGCCCGCCTCAGGTTCGACCACCACCGCCACGTCGGTCCGGCGGCCAGGGCGCAACGATACGTCGAGGAAGTTGGCCCATTGCCTGGGAACCGTCTGAATATGGAACTCCTTCACGTCGTCGATCCCTATGCCCTCGAACCCGACCGACATCTGCCACATATCTCCGGCGTGGACATTCTTCCGGTCGCCGGGGTCGGGAACGTGGATCTGGCCGTCTTGGTCGACGGCCACGAGCCGGACAGCCATATCCTCATGGTCGAAGGGGTGGGTGATCGTGACGGTGACCTTGCCGTAACCTTCCGCAACGGGCGAGACGGCGATGTGATTGATGCGGCCAGGCGGGTCGGCAGGCAAGACGTTGCCGCCCCTGGTGCCTCTGGCGATATAGGCGGTCCGCCATTCGCCGGCGGCCCAGCCCACGCGGACCGTGCAGCTATCCGCGTCGGGCTCGACCGCGGCGACGTCAACCGTGAGGCCCGAAATGATCCCGCCCTCGGAATCGTGAGGCATGGCGGGCGCTGTCTTCGAGGCGCCGGAGATCTGGATCTGCGACGACAGATGGAAGTCACCATCGCCGCGCTCGGGCGTTTCGAAGTTGATCGCGAACTGGCGGTTGTACTGCGCGCCTGGCTCTGGGAAGACCTCCAGGCTGTGATACGGGGCCCCGTCCATTGGCGACCCGTCCGGTCGCCACCACTGCTTGCCTTCCGATGGGTGAGGAGCGACACCGACCAGCTCCACCGTCACGCCGTTGGGCAGCTCAGCGTGGAATTTCCCCGCGCCCTGTGCCACATCATGGGGGGCAACGGCCTCATCCCCGGAGCGGGCGGCGGTCCCTCCGGCGGGCCGTCGGGGCTCCCGCTCAGCCGCCCCCTCATCTTCCACCTCGACTTCCACATCGGCGTTATGACCCGGCATCAGCGAGACGTTGCGGAACTCGACCCGTTTGTACGGGCGCGTCTGGAGGCGAATGTCCTTCACGTCCTGCAGAGCGAGATCGGGGTATTCGCCCGTGATCTGCCTTCCATCTGGTAGGGACTCCATCGCAACACCCCCGCCGCGGTGGAGTTCCTCCCCCGAGGGCCAGACCAGACGGTAATCGATCCGTCCGCGTGGCAGGGCCACGACGATATGCACGACCCCGTTCGCTTCATAGGCCTCTGCGGCGGTAGGACTCGGCGTCCCCGGCCCGCCCTCCGCCCTCAAATCCACCTTCCCAACGGTTCGCCATTCCGTCGCGGCAACCTCGACATGCACATCGCACTGCCGCGCGGATCCCAAGAGCGGCGACGTTTGCGTGTAGAGATAGGCCCCGTCGGGTGCACCATCGCCCGAACGGAACTGGCCACACAAACCGGGGCTGGGAATAGAGAACCCCATGATTACGCCCGGCTTGCCATGGGGGGTGCCGGCAACGCGCGCTGCGAATTCATAGTGCTCGTACTGGTCCACAGGGCGCCCCCTGTAGCTGCCCATCCCCTCAACGCCCACTCCGCAATTGGACCCATCATAGGGCCTTCGCGTCAGGGGAGTCCCGTCCGGCCGCCACCACTGTTTGCCTTCGGAGGGGTGATAGCACACGCCCAGTAGCTCCACCGCCACGCCGCCCGGCAGCGTGGCCACGAACGGCTCGGCGGATTCAGGCTCGGCGATCTCTGCGGGCTCTGCGGTTGAAACGTCCGTGGCATCCGACGCCCGCCT
>CAZSET010000001.1:18042-50559 GCA_964605915.1 uncultured candidatus Brocadiaceae bacterium
CCCAGCGGGAAGGCGAGGGCGGCGCCGAGCGAAAGCAGCGCGCCGAAGAGGGTGGCCGCCAGGGCCAGCCGCGAGAGCTTGCGGATGCGCTCCCGCCGGTCCGAAAGGATCGCCTGGACGCGCCGCAGGAACGCGCGCTTGGAGAGCACGATGCCGGCCGCCAGCTCGGTCGTCACCGACCCGCGCGGCAGCTCCTCGGCCAGCCGCGCCAGCATCCTGGCATAGGAGACCGGCTCCTGCCCCGCCGCGACCACGGCGTCGTCGCACGCGCCCTCGGCCAGGTTCGAGACCTGCCGCGCGCCGAGCCACACGAGCGGATGGAAGAACAGCACCGCCCGCACCAGCGAGACCACAGTGAGCACGAGCGGGTCGCGCCGCTTCACGTGCGCCACTTCGTGAACCGCAAGCGCCCGCAACTCCACGTCGGACAGCCCTTCCGCCAGCCCGTCCGGCAGCAGCACCGCGGGCCTGAGCGCGCCGACCGTCATCGGCGCCGGCGCAGCCTCGCTCTCGATGACGCGGACCACTCGCCTGAGCCCGGCCGCGTGCTGCACCTCCTCGAAACATGCCGCCAGCCGACCGCCCGCCGGGCCGCCGCAGCTCACCCAGGCGCCGATCCGGAGCCGGCCGACGAGGACCAGCAGCAGGAACGCCCCCGCAACCGCCGCATACCCCAGAAGCCCGAGCGCCCAGGGATAGTCCAGGAGCGAGAAGGCGTCCTCCGCCGGCGGCTGCACGGGAGGCATGACTGGCGCAAGCGGCATCGGAGCCGCCGCCACGGGCATCTCGAAAACCACGACGGGCACCTCGTAGGCGGGCATCACGGGCAGCTCCGCGCGCGGGGTGCCGACGGCGGAAGCCGTCCAGGCCAGCAGCGGCAGCACGGGCGCCGCGCACAGGGCCGCGACCCAGACGCCGTGCCGCAGCGACGCGCTCCGGCGGCGCAGCAAGAACCCCAGCAGCCCGGCCGCGGCCAGCAGAATGGACGATTGCCACGTAACCGACAGCAGCACGCGCAGCGTGCAGAACCCTGCCCCGTCCAGCGCTCTCAGCCAGCTTGCCGCGTCCATCTCATTGACCCCCCTTGCCTTCGCCCGAGGCCGACTCCCGCTCGGCGATCAGGCGCTTGATCTCCTCGATCTCATCCTCGTCCACGGCGCTGGTGTCCAACAGCGTGGCGACCATGAGGGGCGCCGATCCCCCGAAGGCGCGCTTGAGCAGATCGGCCACCATGCTGCGGTGAGCCTTGTCCTTCGGCACCCGCGCCTTGTAGACGAACCCCCTCCCCTCGCGGCGGCGGGAGACGTAGCCCTTGTCCAGCAGGATGCCCAGCACCTTGCGCACCGATCCGCCGGACAGCTCGCGCCCGCGCCTGCGCAGGATGGCCTGGACGTCTTCGGTGGTCGCCTCCCCCGCGCGCCAGACGGCCTGCATGAATTCCAGCTCGACCTCGGTCAGCGTTCGCGCTTTTCGCCTTGCCACTTCTCCCTCCTCGCGTTCGATGGGCCGGCCCGTCACTGGGCGCCGACCAGCTCGTACTCCGCCACCACGTCGTTCTCGAAACGTATCCTGATGCCCCGGGGCTCCATGGAGCAGCGGCACTTGAATACGCTGGCGCTCGCTTCGGTCAGCCACTGCTCGTAACGGATGGTGTCGGGCTCCTTCTCCTGGATGTACTCCGGGCCGAACCATTTGCTGATCTGCGCGCGGGTGGTCTGGCCGACGCGGATCAGGGGGACCTTCGCCGGATCGTAAGGCGTGCCGAACGACCCTTGAGCGGCGCAAGATCCGCAGCCCCATGCAAAGGGCAATGCGCACAGCAGCGCCGACAGTCCCAGGACTCTCAGGAACATGACAACCCTCGGGCAGAAGGTGGAATCGGGAGCTTATCGAGAATTAATTCTCGCGTAGGATACCAGACGGCCCGGGGCGTGTCAATAGCTAAACGAGAATTTCTTCTCGATTTCCTTCTGGACCGGAGAGGCGGGCACGCAAGTTTCAAGAAGGCATTAACTTGCCGCCAGGGATGGCGGCGCTACAGCGTGTGAATCGCCGCCACAACACCCGTAGCTCCGGTACGCGAGAGGCACACGAGCTTTCACCCGGCATGGCCAGTCTGCTCTGTGTAGCGCCGGCATCTCTGCCGGCAGCAATGCTCACCCGCCGCACGGTGGGGCCGTGCTGCGCGCTCACCTCCTCTGGCTGGAGGCATTACTGCCTCCAGAGTGCAGCAGCCTCCGGCCTTCGTAGCCGTAGCGGCTACTACGGCGGAGTAGGCTGCCGCCGCTTTGCCTCCGCGCCAGGCGCACTCAAGAACGACAACCGAGGACGAGGACGATGGGCACGAGGACGGGCAGGAGCATGACGACGTGACCGGCCGCAGAAACGCAAGATCGCTCGTCGTCCGCTCCCGCAGAGGCGGGACGGACTTCTCGGGATGACCGGCTTCTGCGGACGCCGCCGCCAGGCTGCGGGCGGACTTCGCTGCCCGCGGCGCGGGCCGACTAGTGGACCTTCAAGATTGGCTTTCCCGTCTGAGGTGCTGCCTGAATGGCGGCAGGTGTTCTTGGAGTGCGGCGCCTTGGCGCCGCTCTCGATCCCGGCGGCTTGCCGCCGATCCGTTATCAGGTGGGCGGGCAAGCCCCGCCAAGGGCAAAGCGGTGGCAAGCCACCGCACTCCAGAATAAGGCTTCGTCCCCGCTGCATCACCGACCATCAAGTGCGGTGTTGAAGACGCACTGGGTTCAGGATGAGGTTGGTCGCAGCGCGTTCTCGACTTCACTCCAGTGGCTCTCCAGCCACTCGAGAGGGGCGGCCATGTCGCGGAAGCAGAACCGCGCTCGGTCTTCGGGCGGGACCTTGGCCGTCCCCTCGGCGCGCACCGAGAGCCACCGCGCGGCGAAGGCAAGCGGCAGGGCACGGACTTCCTGCGGCAGAAGCATCTTCCCTTCGCAATAGGCTCGGAGCCAGAGCACACACCGGTCCACGCGGAAGCTCGAAGCATCGTTGAGCGACCAGATGTCCGCCGCGTTGAGCGGGGTGCGGCGGACCGCCCCGATGAAGTACATCCCGTCGGCGAGATCCCGCACGCGCGGCGCCCAGCGCGCCCAGTCGAAGTCGAAGATGCCCGCCAGCCCGTCGCGCTCGTCGAACAGGAGGTTCGCAAGCGTGTAATCTCCGTGCGTCAGCATGTGGGGAAGGTCGCGGTAGGCGCCCTCGCCGAACTCCGCCAGCAGGCGCGAGAGCCACCGGCGGCAGCGCTCTGCCTCCTCGGCGAAGGGACCGGTTGCCGCGTCCGCCAGGAACCGGGCGTATGCCCTGCGCAGCAGGGCGGGATCCTCGGGCCGCTCGCTCGTGTCCGGAAGCCCCAGCGTGCCGTACTGCGCGACGAGCGGAGCCGCGCGTGCCCGGGGGAAGGAGGCCGTCGCACGATGGAAGCCGGCGAGCCCGCGGGCGGCCGACTGCAATCGGGCGTCGGATGCCTGCGTGCACGAGCGGCCCGGGATGAAGGGATATACCTCGAAGACCCGATCCGCCAGGCGGGTGAATGTCTGCCCGTCGCGGCGCGCGATCGGTGCGGCGGTCGGCACGCCGCGGCTGACAAGGTGGCGCCGAAGCGCATGGTCGAATGCGACCGCATCCTCCGTCGAAGTGCGCGTCCCCCGGGTGCGCAGCAGCCACACGCCCCTGTCGGTCTCGATGCGCCAGTTCCCGGCGGCAGTTCCCCCATGCCTCTCTGCGGTGCGCATTGCGCCGACGTCGTAGTCGGACAAGACCGCCGCAATCAGTTCTTCCTGTGAGCCGTCCTTCATGCGCTTGCCCGCTTGGCGCGGCGCGATCCTCAGAGCGCCTCGTGTTCGGTCGCCCTCCAGCCCTGGCGGTCCCGCTGGAAGGTGAAGCGCCAGCGCACGCCCATGCTGTAGAGGCCGGACGCCTCCTCCAACCGGCAGACGGCGGTCGCCGTCTCGCCCGCCACTTCGAGCGACTCGAACTCTGTTACCTTCATGTTCATGCTCTTGGCCGCCAGGTAGCTGGTGATGGCTGCCTGGAACGGCGCCGTGTCCGCTGCCGTTTCCTCCTTGCCGCAGCCGGCCGCGCAGAGCACCAGCAATCCGACCAGTGAAACCATCGCCCAGGCCCTCATGTCCTGCCTCCCGCAATGGGAACACGTCGCGGCCCCAATATCCCTCGTCGTCCGCTCCCGCAGAGGCAGGACGGACTTCTCGGGATGACCACCTTCGCCGGGGGCTGCCGCTCCTGGCCAGCCCTATGCCGTCCCAATCGGGGCTTCCGCCAGAACGAGCACGACGACGGGACCGCGGCGCTCAGGCAGGAGCAGCCAGGCGGTCCCGGACGAAGTCGACCGCGCGGCGGAAGATGCGCAGGCCCTCCCCCTCGTCTTTCAGGCCCTCGCGCGGCCACCGCGGGTCGTGAAGCGGCAGGCAGTGCCGCTCCGGGTGCGGCATCATGCCCAGGATGCGCCCGGTCGGGTCGCAGATGCCGGCGATGTTGTCCACGGAACCGTTGGGGTTCCAGGGATAGCCCGCCGCCCTACCCTCGCGGTCCGTGTAGCGATAGACGATCTGCCCGTTGTCGCGCATCTGCCGCAGGACGTCTTCGCTCTCGGTGACGAACTTGCCCTCGGCGTGGGCCACGGGCAGGTAGATGCGCTCGCCCCCCTCGACCAGGACGCACACGTTCTCGGGCGCCTCCAGGTAGGTCCAGCGGTCCTCGAACTTGTGCGAGTCGTTGAAGGTGAGGGTCGCCTGCTGGCGCCAGCGTTCGAGGCCCGGCAAGAGGCCCGTCTTCACCAGCACCTGGAAGCCGTTGCAGATGCCGACGACGAGCTTGCCGTCGTCGAGAAAGCGTTCAAGGGGGTCGCGCAGAGTGGAGAGCAGCTCGTTGGCGAGCACCTTTCCCGCTCCCAGATCGTCCCCGTAGCTGAACCCGCCCGGTATGACGAGCACCTGGAAGTCGGCCATGCGGCCGGAGTCGGCCCGGAGTGCGTTCACGTGGACGAGCTCCGTGTCAGCCCCCGCCAGCCGGAACGCGAAGTCGGTCTCCCGGTCGCAGTTCGTCCCGGCGGTGCGCAGTATGAGCACGTTTACGGACATGACGCGGCGCCCTATGGCTGGCTCTGACATTACGGGAAAAAGCCATTGTAATGAGCGGCGGCCGCATTGCAAGTGCGTCACTCGGGGACGGTCACTTCGCCGTCGCCGTCGGCGTCCACCCAGAAGGGATTGGTCACGGCGAACGGCGTTGGAGAGTGCGGCCCGGGGTAGACGGGCCGCATGGGCCGGTCCCCTTCGACGCGCACGACGAACCAGCAGTCGGCCGACGTGTCCACCTCCAGCGCGTCGTCCCAGCGGACGGTCCCCTCGGTCTCAGCCAGGTCGAACTGGTGAACCGCGGTGCCGTTGCGGTACACGCTCACTCTCCTCACGTCGATCCAGGGAGCGGCCGATATCTTGAGCCGCAGTTCGGCGACCTCGGCGCGGGCCGTCTGCACGCTGCCGATGGGCTGGCCGTCCAGGGCGGCCTCGATGAACGGCCCGTTGCTCACGAAGGCATCGGGGACCTCCTTCAGGCGGCGGATGGCGGCGACGATGTCCCGGGCGCTCGGCGGACGAGTCTCCGCGGGGCAATGGACGAACGTCCTGGCCAGCCCCGCCACGTCGCCCTGAATGGCGCGGGAGCCTGAGCCCCCCGTCACCATGATTCTCCGGCCCTTGTTCAGCAACCAGAACCAGTAGGGCAGCAGCTTCCGCGCGCCCGCTACGTCGCGTCCCGTCAGGAGCTCAATCGCGTCGAAGTCCTCGCTGAACCCGGCCGGCGAGTGCCGGTGCAGCGTCGGGGCAAAGCCGCAGAGCTCGAAGTAGCCGGTCCCCTCGTCGAGAGGATCGTCGACCTGGATCAGCGCCGCCGGGAAAAGCTCGCGAAGCCTGGGCAGCACTCCGTCCGCGGTCAGTCCGGGCGCGAGGACCCCGGATAGGTCCGGCTCAGCGTCCTCAGCGGCAGCCAGCGGGAAGACGCTGAACGATCCGACGCCATGACGCCGGAACCGGAAGCCCGGAACGAGCCGGCAGTCGGCGTCGCGGGGCACGCCAACGACGGCGGCTCGGAACACGGGATCGGAGACGACGGCCGCGTCCAGCCCCTCGGCCGCACTCGTCAGCGCTCTCTCGGCGGGCAGCAGCGCGCAATCGAGGCTGGCGCCAGTGTGCTGACGGAAGTCCACCGCCACGTAGTCCCCGGGCTCGACCAGACGCTCCAGCAAGAGTTCCACTGAGGGGGCCGTGCCAACCTCGGCCTGCACGGGTGCGACGGCATAGCTGAACAGCGGCCCCTTCGAGGCAACGACCGCGGCCAGGGTCAGGAGCGGCGACGGCGCGAGCCAAAGCGTCGCCCGGCCGGATCCGTCGGCGAAGGCCAGCTCCCCCACAAGGGGCATCGGGAAGGGCACGCCGACGGGTCCGGATTCCCCGAACCCCCGGGCCGGGCCGCTGCATATGCGCGCAGGGGTCGGAGCCGTGTACGGGCCGACCCGCGCCCGGACGATGACGCGCGCCTCCGCGCGCCGGGACAGCGTGACGGGGCACGTGTGGCGGAGGCCGGCAACACAGCTAACCGGGAAGGGCTCGACGGATTCCGTACCGTCGGCCCGCAGGACCACGCTGCCGACGGGCTCCCTGCCCACCGCCCGCAGAATCACGCTGTAGCTGCCCGCAGGCACCTCCGCCGCCGCCATGCCGGCCCCATCTGTGACCATGAGGAAGGGCGATCGCTCGTCCGACGGCGTCAGGTCAATCTGCACGCCAGGTATCGGGTCGTCCGTCCCTCGCTCGCGGATGACGAAGGAGAGGCGCGACAGCTCGTCTTGCCGCGGCGGAAACGCGGCGAGCCAGGTACGCTCCGGCCCGCCCACGTCGCACATCAGGTACCTGCGACACGTGTGGCTCTGGCCGGGCGGGATGTCGACCGTGCGGTGGCCGATCTCGGAGACGCCCGGCGAATGCACGCACCGCAGCGTCCCCAGGGGAGCAGCCAGAACGCCCCAGACGCAGCCGTCGCCGAAGAACGCCATCCACCGGGAGCGGGGACTCTTGCCCGCCGGGAACAGACCGACTCCCGGCGCGAAACGCACGGTCCGGACGTGATACAGCAGGTCCCGAAACCCAAAAAACGGCAGCATGGAGTCCGTCCCGTTCCGGACGGTCGTCGATATCTCGAGCATTCGCGAGCCCGGCCGCAGCGTGTAGGTCGTCTCCACCTCTACGGAAGGAGCGCCGGGCAGATGGCCGGTGCTGACGACGGCGGCCTCCTCCTCGACGCCGCCGGGAACGGAGACGCTCACCTCTTCATAGACGGGCGCGGCCGCCGACCGACCGCCGAGCAGCGGCAGCAGCAGCCGCATCTGGTCCTCGCCGTCCTGAACGGCGGCGTCTATCAGGTTCCCGCCCGAGCCGGCCGGTCCGTGATGCCCGGCAGCCGCCACGAGGAATCGGACGAAGGCGTTCTCCAGCAGCAGATCGCCCGGCCGCCCATCCGCGCCGGGGCCCTGCGGCAGGGAGGCGTAGTCCGCCACTGCGTAGGCGTAGCTCTGGCCGGCCAGGCCCACGACGGGCCTGGGCCGCAAGGGCGGCTGCACCCCGCCGCCGGGGCGGGACCGGCATGCCCCTGCCAGAACGGCGAGGCTCAGCAGCAACGCCATCGTCAGCGCGCGACGCACGTTCATTGCTCCACGGCGGCCTTCTGTCCGACGACCGCAGCGATCTGCTCCGGCGGGAACTTGAACCGGCGGTCATAGGTCATCAGACCGTTGATCTCCTGTTCAACGTCCGTCAGTTGCGTATAGCAGAAACCGGCCACGCCGGGGTTGCGCAGCAGCGCCTCCGTCAGGCCGCGGAAGCGGGCCAGGAACTCCTCGCGGCTGCGGGGCCGCTGCCCGTAGCCCCACGCGCCATCCGCCGCCGCCTCCTCCGACCAAGCGATGCCGCCGTACTCGCTCACGAAGTAGGGCTTCGTGCCGTCGTAAGGGAGCTGCCGATCCGTATTCGTGAAAGCTTGGGCCCAGTCGCCGCGCCCCAGGGGTTCGAAGGCCGCCGCGAAACCCTCGACGTCCTGGCTGTAGTTGTGGCAGTCCCAGACGTCCGTCTCGAAGTGGAAGTAGCCCGAAGCGTCGACCACAGGTCGCGAGGGGTCGACGGCCTTCGTCAGACGGTAGAGCCGCCGCGTGGCCCACTCGCCGTACGGGCCGGTGCCTGCCTGCATGGTCTCGTTCAGCGGACACCAGCCGATGACGGCCGGGTGGTTCAGGTCGCGCATGAGCACCTCAGTCCACTGGCTGAGGATGCGGTGGACGAAACGCGGGTCCGCGAAATCGTAGCCCCAGTCGGCGAATTCGCCGAAGACAAGGTAGCCCATGCGGTCGCACGCGTGAAGGAAGGCCGGCTCGAAGACCTTCTGATGGAGCCGGGCCCCGTTGAACCCGAACGAAAGCGACGCCTCGATGTCCTTCTCGAGAGCGTCCAGGGCAGGCGCCGTGTAGACGCCGTCGGGATAGAACCCCTGGTCCAGCACCGTGCGCAGGAAGATCGGCTCATTGTTGAGGTAGAAGCGATTGCCCTCGACGTGGAACTTGCGCAGGCCAGCCCAGGTGTGCACGCGGTCGGCGCCGCCCTCCCCTTCCAGGTCCACAACGATCTCGTAGAGGAACGGGTCGGCCGGCGACCAGGCCCGAGCTTCGGGCAGATCAAGTTGAAGCCGGACGCACGCGGCGCCCCGGCCGCGGAAGTCCCGCGACGCGACCCGCGCGCCCTCGGCCAGCGCGGCGACGGAGCCCGAGAACGCACCCGAGCCCGCTACGTGCACCTCGACGGCAAAGGACGAGTTGTCCAGGTCCGGACGCACGTGCATGTTGCGGACGTAAGTGAGGGGCACGGCTTCCAGCCAGACCGTCTGCCAGATGCCGGTCGTCCTTGTGTAGTGGCAGCCGAAGGACTCGTAGCGGGGTGACTGCTTGCCGCGGGGCGCCGCCAGGCCACGGATGTCGTCCACGGCCCGCAGGACGAGTTCGTCGCGGCCGTTGCCCTCGATCTCATCGGTCAGCTCGACCGTGATGGGCGTGTAGCCGCCTTCGTGGTCCCCGACGCGCCGGCCGTTCAGCCAGATCGTCGTTACGTAGTCGCACGCGCCGACGTGCAGGAGGACGCGGCGGCCCCCCCAGCGTTGCGGCACCTCGATGAACCGGCGGTACCAGACCGAGTCCATGAAGTCGCGATCGCCGATGCCCGACAGGCGGCTCTCGGGGCAGAAGGGAACGACGATCTCGGCGGCCAGGTCGCGCCCGCTCGCGTAGCCCCGCTCTTCGCCCGAAGCGCTGCGGTCGATCTCGAACTGCCAGGCGCCGTTCAGGTTGATCCACCAGTCGTCGTCTCTGCGCAGGTCGGGGCGCGGGTGCTCGGGTCTGGGTATCTCCTGCAATGCTCTCCCTCCGTCCAGGGCCTCTCGCGCGGGTAGACGGCGGTACTGTAGGCCAGACGGCCGCACCTGTCAACGCACCCGTGACGCGGAAGGGGGCCACGCGGACGCCGATCTCGCCTTCGGCGCTGCATGCAGGCCTGCGCACGGCACGTCAGACGATGACGGCAGGCGACCGTTCCCATACATGCGACGGGATTTGAGCTGCCCGAATGCTTGACAAAGAGGGCGCTTTCGGCCTATATTGTGGTGCATCATTTGGGTAATGGCGCTGCCATCGCGAGCTGCGGGCGAGGTCAGCGCTTTCGTGTACTGCGGCTCAAGGAGTTGCGCGAGGTGTGTCCTGAAGGCGTCGTAAAGTGGTTTGACAACCGGAAGGGCTACGGCTTCATCGAGCAGGACGACGCCGGTGAAGACGTCTTCGTCCACTACTCAGCGGTGGAAATGGAAGGCTTCAAGACGCTGGAGGAGGGAGATCGCGTCACCTTCGAGATAACACAGGGAGACAAGGGACTCCGGGCCACCAACGTGCAGCGCGCATGACCCGGGGCGAAGAGGCGCACCCAGCCCGGCTTCCTGCTTGCAGGAAGTCGGGCTTCTGTTTGGGGCGGATGCCGCGCTTTTGCTTGAAGGCAGTCGCCCCGTTTCACTATAGTCAAATGCACGGGGCCACGCGCAGACGGACTTCGCGGGCGCCTGCGCGCGGTTCTCGCGATCCCGAGGCAGCCCGCCTCACAACCTGACCAGCAACGACGGGAAGCAAAGTGGCTTACCAAATAGTCGTCTGCATAAAACAGGTGCCGGACACGGAGAACCTGACCGGCGAAGCCATGAAGGAAGACGGCACGGTCAACCGCGCCGCCCTGCCGGCCATCGTGAATCCGGAAGACCTGAACGCGCTCGAAATGGCCCTCCAGATCAAGGAGGCCCACGGAGGGAGCGTAACCGTCCTGACGATGGGCGGCCCGTCCGCCGCCAACGAGCTGCGTGCGTGCCTCTACCGCGGCGCGGACCGGGCGGTGCTGCTGACGGACAGGCGCCTGGCCGCCTCGGACACGCTGGCCACCTCCTACGCCTTGAGTTGCGCCATCCGCAAGACGGGCGAGCCGGACCTGGTGCTCTGCGGACGGCAGGCCATAGACGGCGACACGGCGCAGATCGGCCCGCAGCTCGCCGAGAAGCTCGGCCTGCCCCAGTTCACCTACGTCGAGGAGGTCCGCGAGATCGGCCCCGGCGGCATCGTCGTGAGGCGCGGTCTGGAGCACGGCTTCGAAGTGATGCGCGGGCCGCTGCCGGCACTGCTCACCGTGACGTCAAGCGCGAACGACCCCCGCCCGCCCTCGGCCAAGCGCCTGATGAAGTACAAGAAAGCCAGGGCGGCCTGCGAACTGGGCGACGGGGCCGAGCAGGACGCGACTGCCCTGCGCGAGCGGGACCTGTTGATCGAGCAATGGGACGCCCAGGACGCCGGGTGCGACCTGGAGCGCATCGGGGGCTCCGGCTCCCCGACCCGCGTCAAGAAGATCGAGGGCGTCCGGCTGGCCTCCGAAGAGCACAAACGCGTCGAGCCCACCACCGAGGGACTCGGCGCCTTGATGGAAGAACTGATGGACGAACACATCTTCGACTAGCCATTTTGCTCTTACTCTTACTCTTACTTGCTCCGACATGGCACAGGCGGAGTAGGAGTAGGAGCACGAGTAGGAGTAAGAGCACGACAGAGAAACACGACGCAAAGGAACGGCAGCATGGAAGAGCGGAAGGACGTCTGCGTATTCGCCGAGGTCCAGGACGGGCGGGTGGCCGAGGTCAGCCTGGAGCTTCTCAGTAAGGCCGCGGAGCTGGCGGCCGAGCTGGGCGGCCGGGTCGGCGCCTTCCTGATCGGCGATTCGGTCGAGCCCCTGGCGCAGACGCTGTTCGAGCATGGGTGCGACGAGGTGCACCTGGCGGAGCGGCCAGCCCTGGCGCACTACGCCACGTTGCCTTACGCGGAAGTCCTGACGCAGATGATCGGGCAGACCGGGCCCGCCGTCGTGCTGTTCGGCGCGACCACCACGGGGCGCGACCTGGCGCCCCGCGTCGCCTCCGCCCTCCAGGTGGGCCTGACGGCCGACTGCACGGACCTCCAGATCGGCAGCCACCGCGACCTGGCCCGGGGCAAGACGTACGAGAAGCTGCTCTACCAGATCCGCCCGGCCTTCGGCGGCAACATCATCGCGACGATCGTCAACCCGGAGACGCGGCCCCAGATGGCCACCGTGCGCGAGGGCGTCATGCGGATGGCGGCCGCGCAGCCGGGCCGCACGGGCAGGCTGCGGCGCTTCGACGGCGCGCTCGACGCGGCGTTGTTCTGCGTCGAACTGCTCGAGGAGCACCGCGCCGAGAAGCTGGTCAACTTGAAGAAGGCCAACGTCATCGTTTCAGGCGGCGCCGGCGTGGGCAGCAAGGGAAACTTCGAGCTGATCCGCCGCCTGGCCGAGACGCTCGGCGGCCAGGTCGGGGCTTCGCGCGCCGCCGTGGACGCGGGCCTCATCAATAAGGCCCACCAGGTCGGCCAGACGGGCACGACGGTGCGGCCGAAGCTCTACGTCGCCTGCGGCATCAGCGGCGCCGTGCAGCACAGGGCCGGCATGCAGGAGTCCGGCAAGATCGTCGCCATCAACAGCGACCCGGACGCGCCCATCTTCCAGTTCGCCCACTACGGCATCGTCGGCGACCTGAACGAGGTGATACCGGCGCTGATCGATCTCTACAAGGAACACGCGAGGTGAGGGTCGGAGCCGAACATGGCCAACTTCTTCACCGATAACGGCGACATCCTCGACTTCCTGGACAACGCCGACCTGCGGCAGGTCGTCCTGCTTCAGGAGCGCGGCTACGCGGAGGCCGCCGAGTTCGACTACGCGCCGAGCGACTACGAAGACGCCATGGACAGCTACCGGCGCGTGCTGGAGGTCGTGGGCGGCATCGCCGCCGATTTCATCGCCCCCCGCGCCGCGGACGTGGACCGCGAGGAGGCCCGGTTCGAGGACGGCGTGGTCACCTACGCCACGGGCACGCGGGAGGCGCTCGAACAGCTCCGCAAGGCCGACCTGATGGGGTTCACCTTGCCGCGCAAGTACGGCGGGCTCAACATGCCCGTCCTCATCTACACGATGGCCATCGAGCTGGTCAGCCGGGCCGACGCCAGCCTGATGAACCTGTTCGGCCTCCAGGACATCGCCGAGACTGTCAACGACTTCGCCGACGACGGACTGAAGGCCAGGTACCTGCCGATGTTCAGCCGCGGCGCCGTCACCGGCGCCATGGCCCTGACCGAGCCCGACGCCGGCAGCGACCTGACCAACGTCCAGTTGCGCGCGACCCATGACGAGGCCGCTGGCGTCTGGCGCCTGAACGGCGTCAAGCGGTTCATCACCAACGGCTGCGCGGACGTGCTGCTGGTGCTCGCGCGCAGCGAGCCGGATGTGGAGGGCGCGCGCGGGCTGTCGGTCTTCCTCTGCGAGAGCGGGCCGGCAGTGAAGGTCCGGCGCATCGAGGAGAAGCTGGGCATCCACGGATCGCCCACGTGCGAGCTTCAGTTCAACGATGCCCCGGCGCACCTGATCGGCCGGCGCAAGCGCGGGCTGTCCAGCTACGTGCTGTCGCTGATGAACGGGGCGCGTCTGGCGATAGCCGCCCAGGGCGTCGGCATCGCGCAGGCGGCGCTGGAGGAGGCGCTCGAATACGCCGCCGACCGGGAGCAGTTCGGCCGCCCCATCCGCCAGTTCCCCGCCGTGCGACAGATGCTGGGCGACATGCACATGAAGGTCGAGACGTCCCGCCTGCTCACCTACCACACCGCCATCGCCGTCGACATGGTGGAGAACATCGAGCGCCTGAAAAAGAGCGGCGATCTGGCCTCCCTGCCCGACGGGGAAGAGCTGGCGAAGCAGGAGCGTCACTGGCTGACCCTCGCCCGGGCGCTCACGCCCGTCGCCAAGTACTACGCCACCGAGATGTGCAACCAGGTGGCCTACGACGCGCTCCAGGTGCTGGCCGGCAGCGGCTACATGCGCGACTACGAGGTCGAGCGCCTCTACCGCGACGCCCGCATCACCACCATCTACGAGGGCACCACGCAGATCCAGCACAACGCCGCCATCGGCTACGTGCTCAAGGGCACGTTCGAGGAACGCTACGCGGAGATGCACGGGCGGCTGGCGGAGGCCGGCGCGGACGCGCCCCACCTGGAGGCCCTGGAAGCGGCGCGCGCCCGGCTGCGCGAGGCCATCGAGTACGCCGACGGCCAGGGAGGCGACTTCCGCGACCTGCACTCCGGCAAGCTGGTCGAAGCCGCCACGATGATCTACAACGGCTACCTGCTGCTCGAGCCGGCCATGCGATCCGAGCACAAGGCGGCCCTCGCCGAGAACTACGTGAACGAGGTGCTGCCGGGGGTCAGGATGCGCTGCGACCAGGTGACGAGCGGCAGCCGCACCTACCTGGACCGCATGCCGGAACTGCTCGACTACGAGTGACGGCAACGGCGCCAACCACGACGGCACAACGTGTACGACGACATCCGACGCAGGACCCAACCGTGGCTGCCGTTCCGCTCTACTACGAGTGACGGCAACGGCACCGACCGCGACGGCAACGGCGCCAACCACGACGTCACAACGTGCACGACGACGCCCGACGCAGGACCCAACCGTGGCTGCCGTTCCGCTCTACTATGAGTGACGGCAACGCCGCCAACCACGACGGCAACGGCGCCAACCACGACGTCACAACGTGCACGATGACATCGCACTTAGGTCCCAACCGTAGTTGCCGTTCCGCTCTACTACGAGTGACGGCAACGCCGCCGACCGTGACGGCAACGGCGCCAACCACGACGGCACAACGTGCACGACGACGCCCGACGCAGGACCCAACCGTGGCTGCCGTTCCGGTCTGGCCGTGTTCCCGTGCTTTTCGGCCTTTCCCCCATCTTCGCCCGTCGTTTTCGTGTCGTCGTGGCCGTTCGTCCGTTGTGCTCGTCGTGCCGTTGTGGTTAGCCTCTATGCCGTTCTCCCTGTCCTCCGCGTCTCCGTGGTGGTCTTATGCGCCGTCGGATGGGCTTTCACGTCTCGATCGAGGGCGGCCTCGACAGGGCCGTCGGGCGCGCCCTGGAACGCGGCTGCACGGCGTTCCAGGTCTTCGCCGGCAATCCCCGCGGCTGGCAGCTCCAGAAGCGGGACGAAGCCGATCTCAGTCGCTTCCGGGAGGCCCGCGCGCAGGCCGACCTGATGCCCCTCGTCGTCCACTCCTGCTACCTCATCAACCCGTGCTCGACCGACCGTGCCGTGCTCGCCCGCAGCGTCCGCCGGCTGGCCGGCGAGCTGGAGGCGGCGGCCGCCATGGGCACCGACTACTACGTCCTTCACCCCGGCAGCCACAAGGGCAAGCCGTCGGCCTGGGGCATCGAGCGAGCCGCGCAGTCCATCGCCTCCGCGCTGGCCGAGGCAGCCGGCGCCGTGCCCGTGCTCCTGGAAGGCATGGCATCCGAGCACGGCCCCGGGGGCGACTTCGAGCGCCTCGGCGCCGTGATCGAGCGGATCGCGTCTGCGGTTCCGGAAGCGCGGCTCGGCATCGTGGTCGACACCTGCCACGCGTTCGGCGCGGGCTATGACTTCCGGGCCGCCGCCGAGGTGGATCGGCTCGTGCGGGACGTCAAGGGCACAGTCGGCCTTGAGGCGCTTCGGCTGCTGCACGTCAACGATTCCCGGGACGCGCCCGGCAGCAGGCGCGACCGCCACGAGCACATCGGCCGGGGCACTATCGGCAGGCGCGGCCTGGCGAACGTCCTGAACCACCCCGCCCTTTCGACGCTGCCCCTGATCCTGGAGACGCCGTGGGAATCCGTCCAGGCCGACCGCCGGAACCTCCGCGCCGCCCGCCGGCTGTTGACGCCGGAGTGACGGCGCGCGAGGGCAGATGGGCAACGATAGCGCGCCTGCCGGAGTCGAGCTGATGGTTGATGGGCACGGGCCGCGTCTGCACGTGCGCGCCCGTCTGTCGGCCCGACGGCAGAGCACCATCGCAATTGCATGGGACAGCCACCTTGGACCTTTACCATCAGAGGCAAGCGCCGGCACTTACGACGGGGCGTCAGGGGGACGCAGCTCGCTGTCCCCTGCAGCGCCGGCACGCCGGAAGCGCACAAGCTTCCAGCCGGCACAACTTTGCCGCCAGGGATGGCGGCGCTACAGCACGCACATCCCCGTCACCGGGCTCGCAGGCGCGGGGCGGGCCTTCGTGGATTAGTGGGGGACGCGCTTCCGGGGGCTGGCGCTCCCGGCCAGCCCTATGCCGTTCCTCGGGGGACTTACGGCACGGCCAAGCCTTCATCGTGCAGAGGGGCGCGCGCGCCTGGAACCGGAACGCCTCCGAGCCGTGGCCGTGCAAGCCCCGCCAGGGGCGACATAGGATTAGCCCTGGCCGCCAGGCCAGGGAAAGGGGACGCCCTCCTCCCTGAGCCAGCGCCGCACGCGCGGCGCTGGTCGCGAGCAACGGCGTGGCGGGATTGGACCTGAAGGACGCGAGGGGCCAGACCATTTGGGCGGCGCCCTAAGGTAGGGAAGCCCAAGACCCCACCCTCTCGCCACTGACCACCGCCGTCGGAGCCGTCCGTTTTGGGGGCTACTGACCGGTTTGGCCCCTACTGACCGCGAAAGCGGACCCGAACGCCGCCAAATGGTTGACGCACGCTGCCCGAACGAATAGCATCGGCTGGTTGGCAACCCGATCTGACACGCCATTGGGGGCATAGCGATGACGGTAGGCAGACGGCAGTTGGCGAACCGGCGCAACGGACGGCTCGGCGGCGTGAAGACGGACGAGGGGAAGGCCGACTCGCATTGCGAAACGAACCCATTTGCTTGTATCATCTTGCCTGAGAATGCTTTGCGACGGACAGTGGGAACGGATACGGACTTGCGGAGGGACGCATGGCTGACGAACGACTGAAGGTCGGGCCGGCCGAGGTGTCCGGCAACGGCGCAGTCCTGGAGGTGCGCAGGTCCGGGCGCGCGTGGGTGGTCGAGTTCATGTCCGAGCCGCGCACCAGCCCCGAGCCGCTCTGGTTCCACCTGGAGTGCGCGGACGCGGGTGGCCGGCCGATCCGGTTCGTCTGGCGCAACGCCGACGGCTGCCTGGGCCTGGGCGGCGCCGAATCCCTGCGGAACGTGCGGCCGGTCGTGCGGGTCGACGGAGGCCCGTGGCAGCGGGTGGACGGCGTCCGGCTGCGCAGGCGTACCGGCGGCGGCCACATGCTGACGTTCGCCACGCCCGCCCCGTGCGACCGCGCCGCCGCGGCCTTCTGCTACCCGTACGGCCCTGTCGATCTGGACCGGACGCTCGAGCGCATTGCGGACACATGGCAGGCCGAGCCGCTCGGCCTGAGCGGGAAGGGACGGCCGCTGACGCGCCTGCGCGCCGTCCCCGAGGGCAAGGGCAAGGCGCCCGGCGTCTATGTCCTCGCCCGCCAGCACGCCGGCGAGACGCCCGGCTCCTGGGTGCTGGACGGACTGCTCCGCGCGGTCGCGTCGAAGCGAAGAGGAGGCAACCCGCTGCGGCGGGCCGAGTGGTGGGTAGTCCCGTTCGTCGACCTGGACGGCGTGGTCGAAGGCAACTACGGCAAGGACGCCCTGCCCATCGACTTCAACCGCGCCTGGAACCCGATGCCGATGCGGCCGGAGGTGCTGGCCATCCAGAGGGACGTGCGGCGGTTCGTCGGGCGCGTCGGTCCGCGCCTCCTGATCGACCTCCACGCGCCAGGGGGCGGCGAGAAACACTTCTACATGTTCCTCTGCCGCGACGAGCGGCCCGCACAGCAGCGTGCGATGGGCGAGAGCCTGGCGGAGTGCCTGGCCGACGAGTTCAACGAGATGGCGCGCGAAGACCTCGTCAAGCGCAACGGAGTGCCGGCGCCACAGGACGCGAAAGGCGAGGGCCTGCCGGATGGCCGGCCCGACGAGTCCAGGGAAATGCCCGCCGAGGGGCTCATCAGGGTTCCCCGCTACCCTTCGCGCTGGGACGCGAACCACACCGTGACCGCATGGGCGTGGGACCACCTGGACGAGACGGCCGGCGTTACGTTTGAGACGGCCTACCAGCCGATCGAGGAGGGAGCGTGGCTGGAGCCGAGAGGCTACCGGCAGATCGGGCGCCGTATCGCACGCGTTGCGCTTGCGTGGCTGAGCCGGCAGTGAACGTCTGCCGCCCGGCCGGCGCCGCAGCGCCTCAGAACACGAAGCGTAACAGCAGCACGACGATGGCCGCCACAACCACGAGGCCGACAAGGAGCGGCACGATGCTGCGCTTCTTCTTGCGGACAGGCACCGGTGCGGCGACGGCGCCCGTGCGGATGTCGGCCCCGCACTTCGGGCAGATCGTGGCCCGCACGCCCAGCAGGGCGCCGCAGTTCGGGCAGGTCTGGCGGGCCGGATGGAAGACCTTTTGGCCTTCCTCGGGCTCCTTGATGGTGGAGATGTCGAACACCGAGCCGAAGTCCGCCAGCACCGTGTTGGGCGTTCCGCACTTGGGGCATTCGACCGTCTCGCCGACCTCCTTGCCCTCCGTGTTGATGACCGTCATGCATTTCGGATTGGAACAGGTGACCGTCCTGGCCATCCCACTCGCTCCTTCAGAAGAACCGTTCAGTTCCGGGTACGGGACTTGCCGGATCGGGCCGACCGGCGGCCGGTCCTCAGCCCCGGATGATGTCGCCCAGGCTCATCGCGCTGCTGCGCCGGCCGGAGAAGGCGGTGTGCAGGCCGAACAGGACCAGCACGATCCCGCCGAACGCCAGCCAGCCGTCGACGTCCACGCCGACGCGCCGGACCCAGACCACGCCAAACGCCAGGCCCAGATACCACAGCGGGGCGGCCAACGCCACCTCCGCGCTGCCGAGGCACTTGAGCCAGAAGACCATCATCAGCCCCACTGTGAAGGCGCCCGTGACGGCAGCCGTCCACAGATGCGCCGGCCGGATGGCGAAGACGCTCCGCCCCGTGCTCAGACAGGTGACGAGCAGGCAGGCGGCGCCGATCAGGCACACCACGGCCGCCACGGGCACGGGTTTCTCCTCCCGAACCAGCGGCCGGGCCAGCATGGAAAAGACGGCCCAGCACGCGGCGGCCCCGATGGCCCGCATGCTGATTGCGAGCGAATCGGGCGCCTCCGCCCGGACGACCAGCACACAACCGAAGAACCCCAGCAGGATGCCGACGAAAGTCCTGAGGTCGGCGCGTTCGCGCCCGAACAGGCACAGCAGCGCGACGACGAGGGGGCCTGCGTAGAACCAGAGCCGGACCTGTGCCGCCGGCGCCTGGCCCAGCGCCAGGCCCAGCAGCAGCACCAGACCGTAGCCGCCCGAGGCGGCAAGCACCAGAAAGTGCGTCTCCCGGCGCTTGAAGACCGAGAGCTCGGACAGACGCCCGCTCAGGAACAGCAGGAAGAGCAACAGCAGCGAGGCGAACAGAAGAGAGTAGAACTCGGCCACGAGCAGGGATGTGCCGCCCCGCAGCATGGACTGCACCAGGGCGAAATGAGGGCTCCACAACAGCGCAGCCACGGCGCCGAGAACCAATCCCCTCTTGCATGTGCGCTGCATGCCGGACCTCTTCGCCTGACGCCGTGCCGTGCAGCACGGGTCCTTGAACCGCCCGGTGCTTTCCGGCACTTCTTCTAATCCATCTTGCGCGGCGCGTCAACCGGCACGTTGATAGCCTGTAAGCCGGCGGGTAAAATGCACGAAGCACTGATCCGAACACCAGCGCGCACGGGAGGCCGCAGATGGCCCTGGTAGAATGTCAGCTGGCGCGCGTCGTGATGAGCGAAACACAGGACACTCACGTCGTCACGCTTAAGGAGAAGGACGGCGAGCGCACCGTGAGGATCTGGATCGGCCTGTGGGAGGTCTTCGCCATCCATCGCACGGTCAACAACGAGCCGCCGCCCCGGCCACTAACGCATGAGCTGTTCGGAAGCGTCCTGGACGCGCTCAACGTCCAGATCGAGCGGATCGTCATCAGCGAACTGCGGGGGCGGACGTATTTCGGACGGTTGATTCTGCGGCAGGACGGGCAGACGTTCGACATCGACAGCCGGCCCAGCGACGCCATCGCGCTGGCCGTCCAGAAGGGGGCGCCGATCTTCGTAGACGATTCGATCCTTGAGCAGGTCTCCGGCGACGCCTGAGCCGGCCCGCCCTTCATCGCGCGTGTTCCCGCATGGCCTCGACGGCCCGCATCATGTCGTCGGGCATCGGTGCCTCGAAGGTGATCCGGCGCCCGAGCCGCGGATGCCGGATGGTGAGGCGGCGCGCGTGCAGGGCCTGCCGCTCCAGCAGCGGCTCCTCGTCGGGAGCGTGCTCGCCGCCGGTCAGGTCGGACAGGTAGAGCGCATCCCGCCGCCCGTAAACGCTGTCGGCGACAATCGGATGGCCGATGGACTGCAGGTGCACGCGGATCTGGTGGGTGCGGCCCGTCTGCGGCGAGCAGCGCACGACGGTGAACGGGCCCAGCCGTTCGACGACCTCGTAGATCGTTCGGGCCGACTTGCCGACGGACTGGCGCACGTCCATCTTATCGTGATGGCGTGCGTGAGGACCGATCGGGGCGTCTATCAAGTCGCTGTCCAGTTCGAAGCGTCCCTCGCAGATGGCGACGTACTGCTTCTCCACCTTGCGTTCCTCGAACTGACGGGCGATCTGCTCGTGCACGGCATCGTCCTTGATGACGAGGATTACGCCGCTGGTGTCGCGGTCGAGCCGATGGACGATGCCGGGACGCAGCGGGCCGTAGACGCCGCTGAGCTGGCTGAACCGATGGACCAGTGCATTGACCAGCGTGCCCGTCTGATGGCCCCTCGACGGATGCACCACCAGGTCGGGCTGCTTGTTGACCACCACGATCCAGCGATCCTCGTAGAGGATGTCCAGGGGGATATCCTCCGGGGGGACCTCCTCGCCGAGCCGCATCGGCACTTCCGCCACGATGCGGTCGCCGCGGGAAGGCGAGTAGGAGGGCTTGACCGGCTGGCCGTTGACCGTGATGCGGTCGTCCTTGATGAGCGCCTTAATGAACGTGCGCGAGTAGTCGGGGAAACGGTTCGCCAGGTAGGTGTCCAGGCGCCGGCCCTCATGCCGGCCCTTCACTTCGAACTCGAAGCGCTTGATCTGCACGTCGTCCGGGTCCGGGCGGGACGGCAGGCCGTTCGTCCGGGAATCACTCATGCGCGATCGGCCCCCAGCGGATGGCCCTCAGCCCTTCAGGAGGGCGGCGTAATAGTCCAGCGTCTGTTGAGCCACGGTTCGGATGTTGAACTTCTGCCTGACGCGCTCCACGGCGTTCTGCCCCATGCGCTGCGCCAGGGCCGGGTCGCCGATCAGGCGCTCGATGGCGGCGGCCAGGGCCTTCACGTCGCCCTTGGGGACGAGCAGACCTGTCTGCTCGTCCTCAATGATCTCGCACGCGGTGCCCGTGTTGAAGGCAATGACGGGCCGGCCATGGCCCATCGACTCCAGGATGCTGAAGCCGGACACGTTCACCAGGGAGCTCTGCACCACGACGTCGAGGGCGTCGACGACATCGTCGTAGGCGGCGAAGTCGCAGGCCAGCGTGATGTAGCGGTCCATGCCCAGTTGGGTGAGGAGCTTCCTGAGCTCGGGGAGCTGTTCCCCCGCACCGGCGACGACGAACTGGGCGGAGAGCCCCTTGCGCACGAGCATGGCCGCGGCCCGCACGAACAGCTCGTGCCCGCGCATCTCCTCCACCGGGCCGAGCGAACCGACGGCGGGAATGCGGCTCCGGAAGATCGCCGGGGTCGGCTGCGCCCCGGGCTGGTCGACCTCGATGCCGTTGGGGATGACCTTGACCTTCGCCCTCTCGACACCGCACTGATTCACGACGGCTTCACGCACGACCTGCGTCGTGGCGATGATGCCCCGCAACCTGCGCGCCAGCCTGCGCAGCGGCCGCGGACGCGGCGGGGTCCAATGCACGGTGAGCACCAGCGGCAACCCCGCGTTCGAGGCCAGCAAGTGCAAGGCCTCGGCCACCTTGGAGCTCTGGCCGTGCACGATCTGCGGCGAGAGCCCCTGGACCGCCTTCAGCAACGCCGTTCGCTCGCCCAGATGCCAGCCCAACCGCTCCAGATGGTTGAACGTCCGGACGGGCACTTCGGCGTTGCGCAGTTCCTCCAGCATCGGGCCGGGAGCACAGCAGACGGCGACTTCCACCGCCAGCCGCTTCATCTCCCGGGCAAGGCCGATGGTGTAGTGCGAGATGCCCCTCGGCTCCAGCCGCGGCGCCACCAGCAGCACCCGTTTCACCTGGATTCGTTCCTCAGCCACGTCAGCCCGCTCCGCGAACGGTGCAGATACGTACGCCGCCCCATGTTAATGCCAGTCACGCGCTTTGTCTACCACCGACGGGCCGCCCCGCCTCCGACTCTCGCAGGCCGGAAACGGATGGAACTCGGCGGCGGCGACGGCTATGATATATGGAGTCAGGGCTGTCCGGACTTGCGCCGGGAGGGCAGAATGGAACGCACGCTCGCAGCGGCCGGGATCAAGGGCGTGGTGTTCGACATGGATGGAACGCTCACCATCTCGCCCCTGGACTTCAACCTGATCCGGGCGGAGGCCCGTGTGCCGCCGGGCCTGCCGATACTCGAATTCCTGGACGAGGCGTCCGAGGAGGAGCGCGCGCGCGTGGAGGCCGTCCTCCACGAGCACGAAACTCGGGCGGCGCGGGAGTGCACGCTGCGCGACGGTGCCCTGGCGGTTACCGAGGAGCTTCGGCGTCGAGGCATCAAGACGGCACTGCTGACCAGGAACTCGTCGGCCTCCGTATGCACGGTGGTGGAGCGGTTCGGGCTGCAGCTCGACTGCTGCGTGAGCCGCGAGGACGCCGAGCCGAAGCCGTCGCCGGCGGCCGTCCTGAAGATCGCGCAAGAGCTGGGGCTCCCGCCCGCGCAGTTGCTCGTGGTGGGAGACTACGTTTTCGACGTCCAGGCCGGCACGTCCGCGGGGGCGCGCACCGCCTTCCTCAGGTCGGAGGGCGGCATGCAGCCGCCGCCCGAGGCGGACGTGGTGCTGGACGACCTGCATGGACTGCTGGACTTTCTGCCCGGAGGACCTCCATAGGCCAATGTCTCGCTACATGCCGCCAAAGTCGCGATTTTCCTGGGTGCCGCCAGCCGTGGCGCTGCTGCTGTGCCTTCAGATCGGCGTGACGACAGCCCAGGAGGGCCCACCTGCCGAGGGAGCCCCGGCCCGGGGCGCAGATGAAGCCGCCGCCGTCAGAGAGAGCCTGCCGCCCGAACTGCAAGACGTGCTGGACAAACTCGACGCGGCGAACAAGGCCCTGGAAGACCTGACCGCCAGGGTCACCTACGAGCGCGAGATTCAGGTGCTGGACGAGAAACAGAAGGCGCGGGGAGAGCTCGTCTTCAAGAAACCGGGCCGCATCGTCCTGAAGCTCGGAAAGCCCCGCAACGAAGAAGATGTCTACACCGACGGCAAGACGTGGTGGCTGGTCAGCCACCGGCACAAGAAGGTGGAGGTCTACAAAGCCGCCGAAGAGGGCGAAGGCGGCCGGGAGGCCGCGTTCCTGGACGTCGCTTACGGGAAGAGCTCCGAGAAGCTCTTGAAGGACTACAGAATCGAACTGACGGGGAGAGAGCAAGAGGACGACGAGACGACTTACCGGCTGAAGCTCACCCCCCGCCCGGACGAGGACCGGCCGAACATGTACGAGTGCATCGAAGTCGAGGTGAGCGACCGGCTCTGGCTCCCGCACGTCCTGGTGCTGCACGAGAAGGGCGACGAGGTGGTCCATACCTACCGCCTGAGCAACGTGAAGACTAACACGGGGATCAAGGACGAGGCGTTCGTGTACGAACCGCCGAGCGACTACACCGTCGTTCGCCCCGAGCAGTTCTGATGCCCGTGCGCCCGCAGGCCTCTTCTTGCGCTGCAGTGCGGACCACGTCCGAGACTGAGACGTGTGACTACGAAAGCCCGTACGGGAAGGTGAAGTTAAGCGTGCGGGGCGGCAGGCTCGTGGGAGCTAGGCTGTCCAGCGAGCACGAGCCGGGGCAGACCCCCTTGCCACGCCCTGCCCCGTCAGGGGCCATGGCCGGGTTTCTGGACGCCCTGGGCGGGTACTTCGAGGGCAGGGGACTCAGGCTGGAGCCGGAGGCGTTTGAGCTATCGGACGCAACGCCTTTCGAGGTAAGGGTCTACGCCGAGTTAGGTAGGGTGGCGTTCGGAGAGGTGGTGACGTACGGTGAGCTCGCCGCACGGGCGGGTTCGCCACGCGGCGCGCGCGCCGTCGGTCGGGCCCTCGGCCGCAACCCGCTGCCCATCTTCATCCCGTGTCACCGCGTGGTGGCCGCGGGCGGGCGGCTGGGAGGATTCGGCGCCGGCCCCGAATGGAAACGCAGCCTGCTGACCCACGAAGGCTGGACCGTGAAAGAGGGAATTCTGATGAAGGCAAAGCCAGACGCAGACGCCATCGACATCTGCGTGTACGCCGGGAGCTTCGATCCTCCGACGAACGGGCACATGTACATGATCGAGAAGGGGGCCGGACTGTTCGACCGCCTGATCGTATCGGTAGGGATCAACCCCAAGAAGGCGTACACCTTCAGCGTCGAGGAGCGGCTGGAAATGCTGCGGCAGTGCACGCGGCATCTGCATAACGTCGAGGTGGACAGCTTCGTCGGCCAGTTCCTGGTGCGCTACGCGGAGTCCAAGGGGGCCGGGTACGTGCTCAGGGGCATCCGAAGCGAGGAGGACTACAGGTTCGAGCACGCCATGCGGAACGTCAATGAGGATCTGGCGCCCGACGTGACGACCGTCTTCCTGATCCCGCCCCGGGAGATCTGCGAGATCAGCAGCAGTTTCGTCAAGGGCCTGGTAGGCGTCGAAGGATGGCAGGAAGTCGTCAAACCCTACGTGCCCGAGCCAGTCTACGAGAAGCTGCTGGCCAGGAACATCCGCTGGACGCAGCAGAGCGCGGGGGCCGAAGGCGCCGCCGACTGATCCGTGCTGCCCATCAGGGGAACAACTCGGGCAGCAGCTTATTGTTGAACTCCATCAAGAGATCCGTGGCGGCCTGCACGTCGGGGCTCTCCAGCACCTGGTCAGCGACGCGCTTGGCGTCCTCGTAACTCACGGTGCGGATGATCTTCTTCAGTTCGGGCAGGATGACGGGCGGCGAGGCGCTCACGTGGTCCACCCCGAGCCCGAGCAGAAGCACGGCGTAAACAATCTCGCTGCCCATCTCGCCGCACAGCCCCACGTCGATGCCGTGCTTGTGGGCCGCCTCCACCGTCATCTTGATCAGACGGAGCACGCCCGGGTGCAGGGGCTTGTACATGTCGGCCACGTGCTCGTTGGCCCTGTCGATGGCGATAGTGTACTGGATCAGATCGTTCGTGCCGATGCTGAAGAAGTCCACGTGCTGTGCGAACAGGTCCGCGCAGAGAGCGGCGCTCGGCACCTCGATCATGATGCCCACCTGGAGGTCGCGATCGTACTCCTCTCCCTCTTTCTCGAACTCCTCATACAGGCCGTCCAGCATCTCCCGAACGCGGACCAGTTCCTCCATGCCGGACACGAGGGGGAACATGACCTTCACGTTGCCGTGCGCGCTGGCGTGCAGGATTGCGCGCAACTGCTCGCGCAGCACCTCCGGATGGTCCAGGCAGTAGCGAATGGAACGCCGACCGAGAAAGGGATTGCGCTCCACGGCCACCTCGTGAACGCCGCCGAACTTGTCGGCGCCCAGGTCAACGGTGCGGATGATGATGGGGCGACTATCGAGATGGCGGACGGCCTCCATGTAGGCCTCCAGGTGCTCGTGCTCCGTAGGAGGTCGTTGGGCCGCCAGGTAGAGGAACTCGGTCCTGTAGAGCCCGATCCCCTCTGCTCCGTGCTCGACGGCTCGGGCGATCTCGCGGGGGAACTCGATGTTGGCCAGGATGCCCATCCGGCGTCCGTCCGTCGTCTCCGCAGGCTGGTCCCGCAGCTCCTTCATCAGGGCCATGTCCGTGTGCATTACCTCGCTGCGCCGCCTGTCATAGGATTCGAGCGTGTCGGGATCTGGCTCGACGATGAGGAACCCCCGCGAGCCGTCAACGATGGCCCTGTCGCCCCCGCTCAATTCGCCTGTGATCGGCCCCAACCCCACGACGGCCGGAATGCCAAGCGCCCGCGCGATGATGGCCGTGTGGCCGGTCGGTCCCCCGCCCTCGATGGCAATGCCCTTCACCTTCTCGGTGTCCAGGGAGGCCGTCTGGCTCGGATGCAGATCGTGCGCGACCAGGATGACTTCGCTCTTCAGCGAGCCGAGCTCCTCACGTTTGGCGCCCAGCAGGCGGCGCAACAGACGGCGCTCCAGGTCGTCCAGGTCGGGCACCCGGCTGGCCAGGAAGGAGTCCTCCTGGAACACCTTGCGCCACTGTCTCATGGTGCGGGAGACGGCGAACTCGGCGGCGTACTTCTTGTTGCGAATGCGATCGAAGAACTCCTGCCGGAAGTACTCGTCGCGCAGCATGCCGGCGTGGGCGCTGAAGATCTCGGCGATGGTCGAACCGGCCTTGGTCGAGACGCGGACGGCCAGTTCCTCCAGCTCCGCCAGCGCTTGCTTCATCGCCTCGTCCAGCCGGCCCACCTCATTGTCGACCTGAGAGGACGCGATGAAATGCTCCGGTATGCGAGCCCCCTCACCCTCCAGCAGGAACACCTCCCCCACGGCTATGCCAGGACTGACCGGGGTTCCCCGCCTGATGTCCATTCTCACCCCGTCTTGGAGCCCTTCTCGACCATCTGGTCCTCTACGTAGAAGGAAGAGCTAACCAGCAGGTCCAGCACGGCCTGCGCCTGCTCGGCGTCTTCCCCCCGTATCTGGAACCGGGGCTCATCGGTCGGCCTTAACCCGAGCGACATGAGTGCGCGCACGTCCTTCGCGTCCGCCGCTTTGTGGTCCAGCACGGCCGTGATGTCGCTCCTGAAGCAGGAGGCCATCGCGGCCAGTCTCTCGACGTGTCTGGAGGGCCTCTGGTGGACGTCGATGTTGTCCTCGACGAAGAAGCGGTCTTCCGCCAGCACCGTGAGTGCCTTGATGCACTGCTCGGCGTCGTCGCCCCGCGCCGTTACCTTCATCTTGTCGCCATGCCGGCCGCCCAGACTCATCAGGTTAATGATGCTCTTGCCCGGCACCCTGCCCTTGCGCATTTCCACCTCGACGTCGGCCTTGAACAGGCGCGCAATCCCCGCGAACCGCTGCACGGGCCGCACGTGGAATCCCATGCGGTTCTCGATCGTCAGTTCGGTGCTGTGTTCATTCATCCTGGCCATAATCGTCCGTTCGGTCCGCATGGCTTTGCGTCAGCGGAACACGAACGACCTCCCGGCACGTCCTCCGCCTACAGGTCCATCTCCGCGATGAGGTCGATTACCTCTGCGGGAGAACGAGCACGACTCACGAAGCGCCGAAAGTCCTGATCCTGGATCAGGCGTGTGATGCGTTCCATCACTTCGATGTAATCGCCCGCGCTTGCCCTCGGGGCCACGATCAGAAAGATCTCGTGGACGGCCTCGCCGTCCAGGGCGTTGAACGCGACGCCGGCTGAGCTGTAACCGAACGCCACCAGGATCTTCTCGATCCCCTCCAGACGCGCGTGCGGCACGGCAACACCTCTGCCGATGGCCGTGCTGCCGACCCTCTCTCTGTCCAGGACCGCCTGGAGGCTGGGCTCCACAAGCCGGCGTTCCATCAGGTTTGCCTCAGCCAGTTGCTCAAGCAGCGCACGAATTGTGTCGTCGCGTTGCCGCGACTCCAGCTCCATACACATCGCTTCCTTGTGCAGATGATCAATCAAACCCACAGGAGTCCGCTCCGCCTAAAGGAGCACGGGGAACGCGCACAAGGCCGACTGCGGACAGGGCTCCACCGCCAGATGGACGCGCCACGCCCGCTCAAGCCCGCTACGGCGCTTCGCTCACCTCCGGCCCGCGCTGGTCTTGGCGGGCCCGATGATCCACCAGTTTGTCATGGTGGCGAGCGATCTGGCGCCCCATCTTGGCGAACGCCTCGTCGATGCACTGGTACATGTCGTGGCTCCTGGCTTCGGCCACCAGGTCCGCTCGGTGGCACTTGGCAATGACCTCCACAAGCTGGTCTCCGGCGTCCACTTCCAGCGTGACGGTCAGGTACTGGATCCTGTCACCAATCCGCGGCAGCTTCTCGATGTGCTGCCGTATGTGCCTGTCCATCGCCGGAGTGACGCGCATGTGCCTTCCCGTTATCTCGGCATCCACGTGTCCGCAGCCCTCTCACCGAACAATGAACCGCTCAATCCCCGTCGCCGGACCCGGCCGGCTCGCCCTGCGTCTGCCCTTCAGCGGACCCGACGTGAGTTGGAGCCAGTGGCCGTGCGTCCGGGCGTTGCTGTTCGCCGACCAGCATGCCGGCCGTGATAAAGTACCGGAACGCTTCATCCACCGTCATGTCCAGATAGATGACCTCTTCCGGCGAAAGTACGATGACGAAACCCGTAAGCGGCGTGGGAGAGGTCGGGATGAACACCGTCACCAGCTTCTTGCCGGTGCGCTCCTCGACGCGCCTCATCCCAGAGGCCGTCAGGAACCCCACCGAGTACACGCCGCGGCGGGGGTACTCCACGGCGACGACCCGGCTGAAACGCCGCCGCTCCGACTGGCCGAACAGCAAGTCTCCTACCTGCCTGGCGTAAGGATAGATGGCCTTTATCACCGGGAAACGCTCGAACAGCCGGTCAATGACGCGCATGGCACGGCCCCCGATGTAGCCGCGCAGAAAGCCTCCGATCAGGTAGACTGACAGCGCTGCCGCCACGAGGCCGAACAACACCCCCACAAAGCGCGGGAAATGCTGCTGCGCGTAGGCGCGGCGCGCGCCCAGGTCGGCAACTTCCCTGCCCGAGGCCCCGGGAAAAACCGCGCTGAACACGCCCGGATTGCGGACCAGCACCTCGCGACACACGGCGTTGGCCTGCTTGCCCACTGAGACGTCTATCTGATGATAGAGCCAACTCAGCAGGAAGATCGTTATGAGGATCGGGAAAAGCGCGGCCAACCCGGTGAGGAAATTGCGCTTGAAATCGTCGGTGAAACCAGTCCTCGGCATTTACGGCCTCTCGGCTCCCCGCGCCCCTCCCCGCCCTACCGAACGCAGAGATCGGCAACTAACGATTCTACCGGTCAGCCGGAACGCCGTCAAGCAGAACGCCCTCAGACGTCGGCGGCGCTTGCTCCGCCATCCCCATGCGAGCTGTCCGCATCGTCTCGTCGCCACCTCGGATACGTCCCGCGGTGCATCAGAACCGTGTGCACGGCCACCGCCAGCCCGCTGCGCTCGGCCAGGATTGTGCCCGAATCCAGCAGCGCCTCGCCGATCCCCACCAGCTCCCCCTTCATGGTCAAGGCGGCCACGGGAGCGCCAGCGCAGAACTCATCCAGCTCGCACACGCCAGGCACCGCCAGCGGGAACCCGTCGCACACGCTGCACACCGCGCCATCCGCCATGCGCACCTGAGGCAGAAGCCGGCCAACCACTGCCTCCACGGGCAGCACGATCCGCCGCAGCGCCTCGTCACGCTCGGAGTCGGACAGCGCACAGGCCCGCTCGATAGCCGCCATGGTCACGCAGTCTTCGAGGGCGAACGGGCCGGACTGGGTCCGCCGCAGTCCCACCATGTGAGCGCCGCAGCCGAGCGCCTGCCCAAGGTCGTGGACGAGCTTGCGCACGTACGTGCCGCCCTGGCAGCGAACCGTGAACTCGACCCGGCGTCCGTCGCGCCCGGTTGCCTCGAACGCATGCACGCGCCGCCGGCGAGGGGCACGTTTGACGCGGCTCCGTCTCGGCGGCAACTGCTCGATGACGCCCTGGAACCCGCACAGGGCCTCCTGAAGCTCCTCGTCGCTCACGTCGCCGTGCAACACCATCACGCCGGTGTATGCCTTGTCGGACCCGAGCAGCAGGCCGGCCACCCGCGTGCTCTTGCCCAGCAGGACGGGCAGCACACCGGTCACCATCGGATCGAGCGTTCCGCCGTGGCCCACCTTGGCCGCCCCCACCAGGCGCCGCACGGCTTCCCCCGCCTTGCGCGAGGTAGGTCCTGCGGGCTTGTCCAGAATGACGGCGCCCCACCGGACGTATTCGGCCAACTCGCGCGCGGCGGGCGCGCACCCGTGGGAGGGATCGGTGACACAACGCGTCTTGACGTACCTGGCCACGAGATCCCCCACGCAGATCGGAGGGTCCGGCTCGCGAAGGCGAACGCGCACGGAAAGCACGGTCAGACGTCGATCAGCTCGTACTTGCGGCTGCCCAGCCCGATCTCCTCGCCATAAGAGAGCTGCACCCCGTAGTGCCTCCCGGGCCAGATCTCCTCAAACAGATCGCCGCCGTGCGCTTCGTTGACCAGGTCAACGGTCGCCTGGTCGATGGCCACGATGTCCCGGGATGCCAGAATGCCCAGGTCGGGACAGACGCTCTTGCCCTTCTCCCCCATGCAGTTGCACTGCCGGGTGACGCGATGGATGAGGGTGATGAACCCGACGCGCCCCTCCTTGCCCGCCAGGATGCCCAGGGCGTACTCGGCCATCTTCTCGTTGAAAGTCTCCGCCGGCGAATTCCAATCGAAGCCCACCGCCCCGACGGGGCAGACGGCGACGCACTCGCCGCACCCGATGCAGCGGTCATAGTTGATCTGGGCCTTGTCCTCGACCGTGATGGCGTCCTCCGGGCACCAGCGGGCGCAGGTGCCGCAGGAGGTGCACTTGGCCTCGTTCACGTGGGGCGCGCCGTCCGAATGCTGGCGCAGCTTGCCCGCCCTGGATGCCAGCCCCATCGCCACGTTCTTGAGCGCCCCGCCCAGCCCCGCCAGCATGTGGCCCGTCAGGTGCGTCACAACCATCGCCGACGGGATGAACGTAAAGTCCCCCGCGACGGCCACGGTCTTGAAGTGCTTCAGGCCGACGTCCACCTCGACGTGCAGGTTGCCCCGGATGCCGTCGACGAACAGCAAGGGACACCCCATGGCCTCGGGCCCGAAACCGTGCTCCATGGCCAGATTGAAATGGTCCACGGCGTTGTGACGCTGGCCGCGGTAGAGCGTGGACGTCTCGATCAGACACGGCTGCCCGCCGGCGGTGCGGACCTCGTCCACCACTGCCTTCACAAACGGCGGCGGCACAAAGCTGTCGTTGCCCCGCTCGCCGAAGTGCGTCTTGACGCCCGTCCGGTCCGCCCCTGCCGCAATCTCCTCGAAACCTGCGGCGCGGAACAGGGACTGGATCTTCCCGCAAATGGATGCTTCGGTCTCGCCACCGTCGAACTTGGAGTAGAACACGTCGCTCGCCATGTCAGCTCACCTCGTGCCGGCACCGGACAGTCATTCATGAACGCCTGAAGAACTGGTGCCAGAGGTGGGACTCGAACCCACAAGGGCTTTTAGGAGCTCACCGGTTTTTGAAACCGGCGCGTATGCCTATTCCGCCACTCTGGCACCACGTCAGTACTGTTTACGTGTCAAGAAGTTGCAGCTTCCCTGCCCATGCTCAGCATAAGGTGCTTATTACCATTCTGTTACCGTGACATAATGGCTGCGTCGGCCTCACGGCCACAGGCTTCATCCCAGGGCAGCAGGAGAGAGTCATATGGCCTTCCTCAAGAAGCGCGCCGCATACTGGTACATCTACTGGCAGCAGAACGGCAAGAAGCACGGCCGGTCCCTGAGGACCAAGCAGAAAGCTACAGCCGAAGCCTATCTCAAGGAATTCGAGTACAAACTGGCAAAGAGAGAACTCGGCCAGGCAACAGACGTGACCCTCGACCGCCTCCTCGAAGAGTACTTGTCCTACTCCCAGGCAACCAAGACAACAGCCACGTACAAGGGGAACGACCTCCCTCGTGCGACCCGGTTCGTCAACTACCTCAAGAGCCGAGGCCTCGAAAGGGCGTCGCAGATCGCACAAGCCCACGTCCAAGGCTACCAGCAGCAACTGATGGGAGAACTCTCGCCTCGGAGTGTGCTCCACTGCATGTTCACGGCCTCGGGCATGATGTCCTTCGCCCTGAGCCGCAACTACGTTTCTGCCAATGTAGTCAGGAGCGTCGCCAAAGTCAAGGCGGAGAAGAACCCGCCCAGGTATCTCTCTCCGGACGAGTGGGAGCGGATCAAGGAGGTCGCACGCCAAACCTGGCTCTGGCCTCTCGTCGCTACCGCATACTACGCGGGCTTCCGGAACAGCGAACTCAGGTTTCTTACCTGGCCCGAGATCGACTTCGACCGCAACGTCATCACGCTGGTCAACAAAGAAGGATTCGCCCTGAAGAACCGCCAGTCGCGCACCGTTCCGCTGCACAGAGAGCTCAAGGACACACTCATGCCGCTGACGCGGCCCAAGGGCTAGTGCTTCGACAACCTCGCCGGCCGCCAATTCGGGAAGCAGCAGCTGTCGGCCGAGTTCAAGAAGCTGATCGTCAAGCCGAGCGGACTGCCGGATTTCACGCTCCACACACTTCGCCATACCTTCGCAAGCCACCTTGTGATGAAGGGCGTCAGCATCTACAAGGTGTCGCAATGGCTGGGCCACAAGAGCGTCAACACCGCCATGATCTATGCCCACCTCGCCCCTCAGGACGACGAGATCAATGTGCTGTGAGCCTCGCCTCCTTCTCCCCTATCCCACGGGGCCTTCCTGAGAGTGGGCCAGCATCTCCTCCACTTCCTCCTCGATGTTGCGTCCGTCAACTCGGAACTTGTCGCGGAACTCGAGCAGATCCGACGGAAGGTAGAGCACCTTCCCACGATTCCCACGGTTGCGGTGCATGTCATATTTGATATGGGGGATGCCGTATGTGGCTGTCCACTGGTCAAGTGTGTCGGTAGAGATGCCCAGAATCTCAGCGGCTTCGCGCTTACCGATCGGGCATTCGATGTCATGCG
>CAZSET010000002.1:0-50467 GCA_964605915.1 uncultured candidatus Brocadiaceae bacterium
GGTCTCGCCCGAGGTCTTGACAGCGCGGGCGTAGGTGCGCTGCTCGGGGGTCATGCGTCGGGGTCTCGCTCGTCGGCGTCGGCAGCCACGTAGCACTTCACGTCCATTAGGTCGCGCAGCTCGGGATAGTAAAGCGCGAGGATCCCCTCGAGGATGAAGACGTCTGGGCCTCCGTCCGCGCATGCCCCGACGGCGCGGCAGTGGGCGAACATCCGCTCGCAGTCGAACGAGTCGGGCCGGTTGTAGTCGGGGCGCGGGCCGCCGTGCCGGCGCGAGTGGTAGGTGGGCAGCCGGTCCGCGGGCCAGAAGAACCGGTCCTGGTTGACGACCTCGGTGCGCAGGGGGCGGAGCAGGTCGGCAATCCGCATCGCGATGGTGGTCTTTCCCGACGCGCTGCCTCCGCCGATGCCAATGAAGAGGTGGCGGCGGCCCCCGCGCCGCTCCGACCAGCGGTCCAGGAGACCCTCCACGACGCCGACGGAGTCGCGTCCCGGCATGGCTGTCCTCCGTTTGCCCATCGGCGCCCGAATCGGTGTCCGCGCACCGGTTCGAGGGCACAAAAGCCTCCGCATTATCGGCGAGAGGCCGCTGGCGCTCAAATGCCGGATTGCCGTGTCCCGCGTGGCCCCCGGCCCTCCATGAACTAAGAACGTAACACACAAGGCAGAAATGCTTTGTGATAACGCGGCGTTTTTCGGGGAACAGAACGGCCTGCTGAGGACCACAATAGGTAGGAAGGGACGAGATCAGGGCCGAATGGTTGCGAGCGGCCCGGCTGCAAGGAGAGGAAGCGATGGTTGAGCTCGAGAAAGCAGCGGTGAGGCGGGGGCCGGCAGCGCCGGGACTCCGCTCGGGGCTCGGTTTCGCGGTAGCCAAGCGGCTCCCGACGGGGTACAATGCATTGAGGAAGCCGGGAGCCCTCCGAGGAGTCAGAAGTAGTGGGAAGGAAGGACCGATGGCTGCCATAAAGCACATAGCAAAAAGACTTTGCGTGATTGCGCTTGCCCTTGCCCTCTCCTGGTCACCGGCTGCTCAGGCCGATGATTCCGCACCCCTCTACGGCCGGCCCAGCGCGCTGGAGGGGCGCCTGGCCGTGAAGGGTACGACGGAGCAGGAGTGGTCGAACGTCGAGCTGAACGGCATCGTGGGCGACGGCGACGCGCTGCTGACGGAGCCCGACAGCCTGGCGGAAATCGAACTGCCGCGCGACTTGTTCTTCCGGCTTGGCGGCTCGACGCAGCTCGAGATCGTCTCGGTAGGCGATGCTCGTTACCGGCTGCTGGTCGGGTCGGCTTACGTCGTCTCGCAGGCGCCAGCGGAGATCGTAACCGGCGTCGAGACGCCGTCTTGCGACATCGTGGTCGGGGGCGGATCGGTCGCCCGGATCGAGGTGTCGGAGGCCGGGACTGCACGGATCCACGCCGTGGAAGGCTACGTCGAGGTGCTCGGCGAAGGCGGTTCGAGCGTGGCTCTGCGGCGGGAGCTTGTGCTGACCGTCAGCCCCGAGGGCGGCTTTGCGGGCCTGGGACCGATGGCCCCGGTGCTGGCGGATGAGCTGGCCCAGTTCCACCTGGCGCGGACCGCCGCGCTGGCCGGCAAGGTGCTGCCGGAGCCGGCGCCGTACGACGTCGTCGGGACACGAGACCTGGCGGCCAGCGGCGACTGGGTTGTGGAAGAGGAGGTCCGCTACTGGAAGCCGCGCGTCGTAGGTGCCTCGTGGCGGCCATATTACGACGGATCATGGCGCCACATGGTCTCGGTTGGCTGGTACTGGGTGCCCCGGTACTCCTTCGAGTACGTGACCTGCCATTACGGCTACTGGCACCGCAGCCACCGGCACGGATGGCTCTGGCGGCCGAGCTGGGTCTGGAGCCCGGCCAGGGTGGCGTGGGTCGTGGTCGACGACGGCATCTGCTGGGCGCCGGTCGACATCTACCACCACCCGATCGTGAGCTACCGGCCCGTCGCGCCCGTGTCGTTCCGCTTCTCGATCGGCGATGGCGACTGGGATCTGTCCCTCGGCCTTTGGTGCTTCGGGAGGTTTGACGACTTCCACCGTGACCGGCCGCACTACACGGTAGTCAGGAAGGAAGTGGTGATCCGGGACGGCATGATCAACATCGGCAACTCCCGCCTGGTGAACAACATAGACCATCTCAACATCGTCAGGCCGGAAGTCGGCCGGCGCGGGCCGCGCTACACCATCGCCAGGGACGACTTCGTCAGGTTCCGCGAGCGCGAGGTGGCCGTCGAACGCCGCAGGGAGCGGCGTCCGGAGGGCCTCGAGACACGGCTGGCTGACCTGCGAGGCCGGTCGAGGCGGGACGATGCCGGCGCCAACCGCGGGCAGGGCGACCGGGGCAGGCAGTCGGCAGGCCCTGACCGCGGGCGGCCCCCGCTTGAGGCGCGCCAGGACGCCGGCCGTTTCGGCGGCGCACGTCCCGGCATTGACGACAGGGGTCGCAACCGCTCTGAAGGCCCCGGCCGCCCCGAGGGCGCTCTGTCGCGCACCATCGGTTCCGACCGTTCCGGCCGCGTCGTCGACCGGCCCGAACCCGAGGGCGATCGGCCACAGCGCACGCTGCGCCTCGGCGCCATCCTGAACCGGCCGGAGGGGGTCGCGGAGCGGAGGGCCGAGCCCTCCCGCAGCGGCGTTGAGCTGCGCCGAGAGGCCCTGGAACGGCTGCGCGAGAGACGGGGGAGTGACGAGCCGGCTTCCGACCGCGAGAGCCTCGGGCAGACGTTCAACCTTCTGCGCGACCGGAGCAGCAGCCGCGACGCGACGACCGAAAGGCCGTCGATCAGGCGCCAGACGCTGGGCAAGGACATCCGCAGCGGGCCCGAGCGAGCCCTCGAGTCCATCCTGCAGCGCGTTGAGAGCAGTCGCTCCAACGCGGCCGAGCTCGACAGGACGCGCAGGCGCCTGGAGCTGCCCAGCCTGCAGCTCCGTCGGCAGGAGCCCTCCTTGCAGCTAAGGGTGCCTTCGCTGCGCCGGAAGTCGTCCTCGAGTTCGAGTTCGGGCCGCAGCGGTTTCCTCAGCGGCATCCTCGGAGGCAGCTCGAGGAACCGCGCCAGCTCGAGCAGTCCCAGCAGTTCCACGAGCGGAGGCCGGAGTCGCTTGAGGGAGCGGATCGAGAGCCGGAGCAAGCGGGACGAATCGTCGTCCCGTTCTTCGCTTGCCGAACGGATCGACCGCCGGGGCAGGTTCTCGGAGTCCTCCAGGAAGCGAGGACGTGACTGAGGCGTGAGACGGGCCGGCCCGGATGAGGTCCTCCGGCCGGCTCTTTGACGTCGCGAACACAGGCGCGGTTCGGGGCTTCCCGGACCGCGCTTTCATTTGGGCTCACAAGTTCGTTCCAACGGCTCATTGTGTCGCATCCAGACTGCCTACCCAAGACCATGCTCTCCCGCTGCCGCCAGGTCAAGATTGAAGCCCTTGATCAGGTTGCGCGGCACCGAGAACAGCGGTTCATGCGCCGGCAGCTTCAGCGGCACGGGCGCTCCCGTCTCCAGGCGGCGCCCGTTTGACTCCTGCGCGGGAATGCCGATAATCGTAGGGATGGCGCTGCCGGATCGGCGGCGCGATACGCCCGAGTGCGCAAGGAGGGGAACGTGGACGAGATGACGCCCCGCCAGAGGCTGCTGACTGCCTTGGCCCACAAACAGCCCGATCGCGTTCCCCGAGACCTAGGCGGGCGCGTGACAGGCATCACCGTCAAGGCCTACGCGCGGCTGCAGGAGCACCTCGGGCTCCGGGAAGATATCCACATCACCGACCTCAACCAGCAGCTTGCACGGCCCTCGGACGAGGTCCTCCGGCGCCTGGGCATCGACACACGCTACGTCATGCCCGCCATCGCGCCGGCCGAAGAGCGGGAGATCACCGAGGACGGGACCGGCTACAGCTTCGTGGACGAGTGGGGCATCACGCTCCGCATGCCGAAGGAGAACGGCTACTACTTCGACATGGTCTCGCACCCCCTGGCCGGCCTGAAGGTCGAGGATCTGGACGCCTATCCCTGGCCCGATCCGCACGCCCCCGGACTCACGCGGGGACTCCGCGAGCACGCCCGCCGGCTGGCCGGGGAGACGGACTACGCCATCGTCGGCGACGCCTCCGCCTCCCTGTTCGAGCGGGCCTGGTACCTGCGGGGGTTTGAGAACTTCATGATGGACCTGGTGACGGACGAGCGGTTCGCTGTGGCCCTGCTTGAGCGCCTGCTCGAGCTGCGGTTCGCGCAACTCGGCGACTTCCTCGACGCCGTCGGCGAGTTCATCCACGTCATGCGACTCGGCGACGACATCGGCCAGCAGGGAGGGCCCTTGATCTCGCCGCCCCTCTACCGCCGCCTGGTCAAGCCCCGCCACCGCGAGATGATCCGTTTCGTCAAGGCGCGTACCGACGCCCGGATCTTCTACCACAGTTGCGGCTCGGTCGTGGAGTTCGTGCCCGACCTGATCGAGATCGGCGTGGACATACTCAACCCGATCCAGGTCTCCGCGAAGGGCATGGACCCGACCCGTCTGAAGGCGGATTACGGCGACCGGCTCTGCTTCTGGGGCGGCGTCGACACCCAGCACGTGCTGCCGCTGGGGACCCCCGAGGAGGTGAGCCGGGAGGCGCGCCTTCGCATCCGCCAGCTCGGAGCCGGCGGCGGATACGTGCTCAACGCCGTGCACAACATCCAGGCCGACGTTCCGCCCGAGAACGTCATCGCCTTGTATGCTGCCGCCGATTCCTCGTGAGCGGCCCATTGGACGGTGATTGCGGCGGTGGCGTCCCGGCGGTACGGGGCCGGGGCTCCTCCTGCGTCGGCGCCCGGTCAGGTCAATCAGTATGCGTGTTTGCCGCGTGCAGAGCGAAGCGAAGAGGCCCGGCTACTCCCTGTCGCGCCCTGTCGTCTGTGCCATGTACAGGACCGCATCGCCGTCGAACGGCGCGGTCATGGAAAAGTCCGCGCCGCCGGTGACCGGTTCGCCTTTGATTGCCTCGCCGGTGGAAGGGTTGAACCATTCCACTGCCAAGGTTCCCGAGACAGCCGAAAGGTCCACTGTGACCTCTGGCCCCCTGGGCACATACACCAGTAGTTCCGCCTCTTGGGCCGTGGTATTCGCCAGGCAATAGCCCGACGAGGAAAGGATGCCCTGAGGCGTCATGGCGGCCAGGTTCACCCGGTCCGCATAGCGGCGGGTGTAGCCCATGCTGATCCTGATCGTCTCCCAATAGGGGTCGAGTTCCCCGTCCTTCGGCTTGTTACGCTTGGAGTCGTATTCGAGGTAGGGGTCCATGAACAGCGTGCTGTTGCCGCGCATGAAATTCTTCCACACCCAGGCGCGCTGGCCATCCAAACCGACCTTCTGAAGCCGGGTGTAATAGAAAGAGTGGTCCGTGTCGTTCAGGACCACCTTGCGGCCCTTCGCGTCGGGCGGGTCGGGGTCTATCCCCCCGTATCCGCCGGGTGTATCATCATTGCCACCGGGAGATATCCAGTCGGCCGGGCTGTCGAAGAGGTCGTCGTTCGTGCCGCGAAGAAGGAACGTTATCCCCACCGGATGCTGCTTGGGCTTCTTCGCCTCATATTCATGCACGTAGTTGACCAGGTGCTTCTCCCATTCCAGGCACCCGCGGGGCACGCTGTGGCACTCGTTAGCGACCTCGTATAGCACGTTGTCCAGATCGTTCACCGTATCCACGATCTTGCGGACATAGGCTTCCTGCAACGGGGTGATCGCGGGGACGCTCAGGGAATCGAAGTCCATTCCCCGGCCGGTCTTGTTCGGATCCCCGTCAATGCCGTTGATGTTGTTGTTCACGTTGAAGGGGTGTCCATCCCAACACCACGGCTTCTTTGAGCCAGCAGGGCCGTTTCCGTCGAAGAACATCACGGAAACGTAAATCCCCCGGTCCCGGGCCGCGATGACGCGCGAACGGAGCCGGTCGAAGAAAGCCTGATCAAACTTGCCCAGGTCGAACTTGGGCTTCCCGTCCAAAGCCAGGCCGGGCCCTGTCCGCGGCCACGGGTGAGGCCCCGCCACGTACACCATCTGGTCGTCGTACAGCCCCGTGAAGGAGTACTGGGTCAGTTCCTTTCTGCGCAACCGGATGAAGTTGTGGTTGTGGACCTGCAGGAAATCGAGGTAGGCGTCGAAGTCGAAGACTGGCGGGGGATCGGTTGTCCCCTGGTCGTTCTGGTTCGACCAAGTAAGCGATCCCGTCAGGTAAATGGCCCTGCCCGTGCCGTCCGTGAAGTAGCGTGGGTTGCTGGGCAGGGCCCTGAGCGGTCCCTTGGCTGGGCCGACGGGCCGCACTGCCTGCCAGGCCGAAGGGGCGCCAGCGCATGACACGGCCACCAAGATGGAAAGAGCCAGAAAGACGACACTTCCCCCGACGATCAGGTTTGTCGTGCACATGTCCATGGATTCCTGCGTCATTCTGCCTGGGGCATTGCCCGCAGCGTGACTATCTCGTGCGGGCGCACCTGGATCGTTACTTCTCCGGACTGGACGGCGGCCTCGCCGATTGGCGCGCCGAGCAGATCCACCCGTTCCAGTGCCCCGGCATCCCGCACGCGCACGGTGACCGTCTGCGCCGAACCGCAGGCCTCGAAGAACCGGACGATGATGCCGCCCGTGTCGGCGTCCGGATGCACGGCTGAGAGTACGACCCCATCGCCGTCGATGTCTACGAAAGGCACGCCGGCCGGAAGCTGTGGGAGACCGGGCCCTCCAGGGCTGGCGGCGACGACGGGACACACGAGTTCCTGGCCCATCCTTGTCGGGAACGCGAGCGACTCGTCCGGCGCCGTGAAGCGGAACCGGAATGCGAACTCGAGCCGGCCCGTGTGCTCCCAGAAGAAGCGGGGGTCCGCGCCGCTCGGCGTGGTTCGCATCAGGACGGCTTCAAGCCCGCCCGCGCCCCAGTGGTAGGTAGCGTGGAGGGAGGCCATCGCCAGCGCGCTGTCCACACGGCGCTGATGGATCCAGAGCTGCAGCTCCCGGTAGTCGTCCCATTGCTCCGGCGAGCCCATCTCGTCCGGGTTGCGCGGCCCGCTTCCGGGAACCACGTTGGGCCAGTTGTTGCCGTAGAAGGGTGTACCGTAGAAAACGTCATCCCGCGTAGCAGCGGTCGGCATGCACTGGCGCATCTGCACGCGGTGCCGTCCGTGCCATAGAATCGTCGTCTTCAGGTCCACCGCGTCGACCGGAGACTGCCAGACAGTCACCTCCTGCACGACGTGGGCATGGAGGATCGACTTGACCACTCGCGCCGAGGCGAAGAGCGGCCCAGCGGCGGACACCTCTACGCTACGCACCTCCTGCTGGGCCAGCACGCGCGACTCGTCAACGCGCAGCGGCACGTCGAACGCTTCTTCGTAGACGGCGTAGAGCCGGCCGACCCTGTCGGAGCCCCAGTCGGCGCCCGTGCGGACGTCGCGCAGCGTGGTCAGGGCGCCCGTCCGCCTGTCGACCGCCACAGCGGCGCCGGCCGCCAGCAGGGCGATGCTTCCCTCGTCCACGCGGACACGCGGCCCGACCTGCGTTGCGGCCCTGCGCACAGGCCGGATGGTCGCTGCGGCCCACGCCACGGGCGGCACGGCAGGGAGCGCCATGACCTCCGTCGCGCCGTCCTCGGCGTTCGAGGTACCCAGGGCCTGAACGGGGATCGCGCTCCCGCGTTCGTCGACGAGTTCCAGTCCGCCGTCCGTCCAGTCGCCCGGAAGGGCGATCTCCACGGGCTCTGTCCTTGCCCAATTGAGCGGATTGAGGAAGAGCACCGTGCTCTCATTGGCGTCGGGTCCAGCCAGGACAGCCATGCCGTGCGCGACCATCTCGTCCGCATAGGAGAGGGCGCGTTCCTGGATTGTGCGCTTGTCGAACAGCGTCTGAGCCGCAAAGTTGCCGGAGAAGTTGTGGTCGCAGATGAAGATGTGCATCTTCCACAGCTCGTCCAGCTCGTCGCCGCGCGGTATGGGGTCGTTGCCCAGATAGTAGAGCCGCTCGAATAGCGTGCCGAACCACTCGCCCCGCGAAGCGTCGATGGTCTCCAGGCCATACCAGCGCTGGAGCGATGCCAGAAGCTCGGCGGTCAGTAGCCGGCCTTCCAGTCGTCTGGCGCGCTGCCAGAAGGAAGAGGGCACAGACGTCATGCCCCAGACCGAAGGTATCTCGCCGCTCAGGCGCGGCAGCAGGTCCTCGTGCCCTTCGTACTCGGCCGCTATTTCGCTTACGGTGCCGAAGCGGAACTCGATCTCAGGGAAGGTCCTGCGGTACTCCTCGATGAACTCGCGTGCCGGTCGGCCGAAGCGCTTGACGAAGCATTCCATGTCCGCCTGGTCGCCGGCGCCCGCTGAGAGCACGACCTTGCCCAGGGGGAAGCCCTTCAGCGCCTCGTCCGGATCGACGGAACCCATCCATCCCCGGCCCTCGTTCAGTTCGGCCGCGTTGCGCCTGAGCTTGTGGAAGTCGTAGTGGTTCGGGTGGCTGAACACCCTCAGAGTGGTGCCGTCAGGTGCTGCGTAGACCCAAACCTGGCCGTTCGGGAAGATCTTCCGCGAGGTGGCGTAGCAGTCGATCCCCGCCTGGCGGTACATCTGGGGGACCTGCGGGCAGAGAGCGGGCAGATCGGCGTGTGCGGCCAGTCGCGTGTCAATCCCGAACCCGTCGCGGCAGACCCGGCGGCCCCGAGCGATGTTGCGGATCTGGCTCTCGCCCAGCACCAGGTGCTCCATGATGTCCACGTAGGCTGCGCCGATGTCCAGCCGCCCTTCCTGCCAGAGCTTCCTGACCGTCTCCTCGTAGTCGGGGTGCTTTCCCAGGAAATGCTCGAGGAAGACGGCTGTCTCGAGCAGGAACGACTCATCCGGGTACTCCAGGCAGCGGTCGAGGTACTGCTTGATGACGTGGCGGCCGCGCTCGAGGCAGTAGCGGAAGTCACCGATCCAGAACAGGTCGAGGTGCGACTCGTGGATGTAGATGAACTGAGGTCGCGTCATGGCTCAGTTCCCCTCGCGCCGTCCGGCCTGCCCGGCTCGCCCGGCGGCCAGCCGTATGCTCTGCAACGGCGCTCGAATGAAGTGCTGCATCAGGGCTGCCATGCCTCGATTGGCTGCTGTCACGGGCACGGTCATGCCGTTATGAGATAGTCCTCTTGGGAGTTCGGCTTTCGCCATCCGGAGGGCTGTGTCCGACTTCGGAGACGCAAGCCTCCCGCAGGTTCAGAGACGGCTCTCGGTTCAGAAGGTCGTTTCGGCGCCTCCCGTCGAAGCTCGCCACGTAGCCGTTCTGCCCGGCCTCCCATTCTGTGTGCATGCAGAGTGTATCGACCACCGCTCTCTGAAGCCAGCGGCGAATCCCCTTCGCCATGAGTTCCTGGCTGTTGTGGTGCTACTGTCCAAGTTGGAGTGTCTGCCCCGGCCAGTGGCGGCTGGCAGAGGGAACCGGAGCCTGGACCTGCTGCCTGGATGGCTGCCTGGACGGCGCGCCGCCAAGGGGACAGAGAAGCACCGGAAGGCGGACGCGGCCCTGCGCTTCGTGGAGCGCGGCGGCAAGCTCCTGGCGGCAGAGACAGCCCCTTCTTGCCACCAGTCCGCCGACCCGCGGAGCCCAGCACCACCTGCGCCCGGCGGACCTTGATCCGGTTGGCGTCATGCCGAAGGACCTTCTGGAGCCGCCGGCCCTCACCGTCGGCGATCTCGCGAACATACAGGCACATCGATTCGTTCCTCCTGACCGGGACAGGCAGACGACCTCCATCATCCCGCCACCGAGAGGAACGAATCCTCAATCTGGCCTAACACGCAGCGCCATCGGCACTTACCGACGCAAAGATGTTACATCACCTTTCTGGAAGTGGCATTAGGCCCTTCGGGCGCAGGCGCAGTCCCGTGAGATTCGGCACGATGCTTCAGGCTCGGGGTATTGCCGACGACGGGGACGTCAGAAGGACTTCCCGCCAGTCGTTCGAGAACTGCCTTCACCTCCGCTTCGCCGCTGGGCAGTATCTTGCCGTCGGGCCCGACGAAGAACCACGCAGGAACACTTTCCACGCCGTAGTCTGCTGCAATCTGCGAATGCATGCCCACACACGCATGACGCCAGGTGAGCTTATGCTCCTGCACGTGCCGGCGAACCTCAAAGGCCGAATCGTCTCACCGGCACGGTATGAGGCATTGTGGCTCCAGCGTTGCAGAAAGATGCACGAGGCGCCGGAAACGAGAAGAAGGCAAGGGCAGGGGCTCGTCCAGCGACAGATGCAACGGCGTTGGCTCCCCATTCATCCGGGCAGGTTCCTGCCGAGCCACCAGTTTCTCGTGCAGCCCATCGCGCGGGCCGACGGGACGCGCGGCGCCGGCGCATGTTCTGTTGGGTCAGGCAAACCGACGGCGCCGCCGATGCTACTCCGATCGCAGCGCTTCGATGGGCTTCACACGCGCGGCCTCCAGGGCCGGCCAGTAGCCGAAGATGAGGCCCGTAAGGCAACTGACGCCGACCGCGAGCACGACGGCCCAGCGCGGCACGAATGTGGGCCAGTCCACGAAGTACGTGATGCTGGACGCTATGCTGTAGCCAAGCAGCACCCCCACCAGGCCTCCCAGGCCGGTGAGGGTGGCGGCCTCGATGATGAACTGGCGCAGGATGTCGCGCCGGCGGGCGCCGATGGCCCGGCGGGTGCCGATCTCCTTGCGGCGGTCGGAGACGTTCGAGAGCATTATGTTCATGATTCCGATGCCGCCAACCAGGAGCGATATGCCGGCTATCACACCCATGACCAGCGCCCACGTGTTCTGTGTGGCCTGCTTCTGGCGCATGAGCTCCAGTGGCACGTGCAGCTCGTAGTCGTCCAGTCGGTGAGTGGCCTCCAGGTAGTTGCGCAGGCGTTCGGCGGTCGGCTGCACGAGGCGCTCGTCCTCCATTTGCAGGCCCACGCCGTCCAGTTCCACCGTCACGGGTTCGCCGCCCTCGGTGCGGGTGTCGCCCCACATTGACGCCGTTTGCAGCGGGATGATGACGCAGTTGTCCACGTCGAAGTTCCAGCCGGCCATTACGCCGCCCAGGGGCGCCAGCACTCCGACGCAATTGAACACCTGGTCGGCCATGCGGACGGTCTCGTTAAGGGGGTCGTGGTAGGTGAAGAGGGCGCGCGCGGCCGTCGCGCCCACCACGCACACGCGCTTGGAGTCGCCCTCGTCCAGCTCCGTCAGCAACCGTTGGCGCAGGCCGTCCGGCCGCGTGGTCGTTTCGGAGAGGCGCGCGCGCATCAGGCGGAAGAAATCCGGTTCCACGCCCAGGACCGTCAGGTCCAGGTTGCGTCCCGACCGGGAGTAGAGCTTCGTGCGCAGATTCTGGACGCCGACGGCGTAGCGCACGTAAGGGAAGGTCTGGCGGACGTGCTCCAGGTCCCGCCGTCGCAGGCCGTATATGCTGCGGTCCACGCCGACGTCTTCGGCCTGGGCCTGGGACGGACGCACGGAGCGCGCGACTATGTTCTCGACGCCCATGGCCGTGTAGCGCGAGACCTCGGCCTGGCGCGCACCTTCGCTGATGGAGATCATGGCCACCACAGAGGCCACGCCGAAGATGATGCCCAGCGCGGCCAGCGCGGAGCGGAACTTGTGCAGGGACAAGTCCAGCAGGGCCAGCCGCAGTGTCTCGAACAGACCCATCAGACGAGCCTTCCGTCGTGCATGTCCACCACGCGTTGCACCCGTTTACGATAGGCGGAGTTGTGCGTCACCAGCACCAGCGTGCGCCCGGCCGCAATCAGGTCGTCGAATACCGCCAGTATCTCGTCGCCGGTTTTCTCGTCCAGGTTCCCGGTCGGCTCGTCGGCCAGCAGGAGCGGCGGGTCGCATGCCAGCGCGCGGGCTATCGCCGTGCGCTGCATCTCGCCGCCGGACAGTTCGCGCGGGCGGTGATGCATGCGGCTGCCCAACCCGACCCGCTCCGCCAGGCGCGTGGCACGTTCACGGCGTTCGGCGCGCGGCACGCCCCCGTAGGCCATCGGCGCGGCGATGTTGCCGGCTACGTCCAGTTGAGGGAACAGGTTGAAGGTCTGAAACACGAAGCCGATCTGCGCGTTGCGCTGTCGGGAAAGGCGGTCGTCATCGAGCCGCGAGACGTCCTGCCCGCACAGGCTGTAGCTGCCGGCCTCGGCTGTGTCCAGCAGTCCTATGATGTTCAGGAGCGTGCTCTTGCCGGAGCCGGAGGGTCCCATGACGGCCACGTATTCGCCGGGCTGCACGGTCAAAGTTATGCCCTTAAGCACTTCAAGCCGACGCGAGCCGAGCATGTAGTGCTTGTGGATGCCGTGCATCTCGATTACGGGCGCGGTCACCTCGGGGTCCCCTCTGGGGCCTGAATCCTTCCGCCGCCGGTCGTGCCGGTTCCGCCCCGGCCTGGTCATTCCACGCCGCCCCTGCGGGGAGTGCCCGAGCCGGCCTGCCGCGCGGTTCCCATGCGCCTGCCGTCGGTTCCGCCGCCGGCGGGGCCGGGCAGGTCGGCTCCGCCCCTGCGGGGCATCTCGGCGTCGGCCTCGGGGCCGGCGACGGGCGTGTCGGGCTCGACCTCTGCGCCTTTTTCCTCCTGGCGCCGGCTCACCTCGGCAGGCCGCGTGAGGGCGACGCGCTCTCCGACTTTAAGACCCTCGAGGATCTGCACGTAATGGTCGTTGCTCTTGCCGGTCACCACCTCGCGGCGCTCAAGCTTCTCCTCAGCCCCCTGAACGAAACAGACCGTTGTGCCCTCGATGTTGTACACGGCTTCTATGGGCACGATAGTGGCGTCGGGCACGGTTTCGGCAACGATTTGGACCTCAGCGGTCATCCCGCTGGCCAGCCGATCGTCTGCCTTGTCGATGGCGATGGCGGCTCTGTACTTCTTGGGCCCCCCGCTGGGCGGCGTCTTCGCGAAGTTCTCCAGGGTGTTCACGACGCCCTCTATGTCCATGTCGGGTATGGCTTCTATGGTGACCTGTGTACGTGCGCCCTCGGCTATGCGGTACCGGTACTCCTCGGCGATGTATATGTCTATCTCGAAAACACTTTCATCGGGGATGGTCATCAGGTTCATCCCCGCCCAGCTCTGCATTCCCACCTTGATGTCTTCGGGGCTCGGCCGGCTGCGATCCGTATCGCCGTAGAGCAGCCGGCCGGCCACGGGCGCCGTTACATCGGACAGTGCCAGCATCTCGCCCTGTTCCCTGATCGTCTCGTTGGTGCGCTCGATCTGTTGCTGAAGCGTGCGGACCTCCGTCTTCTGGTTCTCGACGCGGTTCACGGCGTTGACCTTTGTTCGCTGCATGTCCAGTTTGGCGTTCGTCACGGCTTCGGCGCGCTTCTCCAGCGTCTCGGGGTACTCGTAGGAGCGGAACTTCTTCTGGTTGAGGCTGGCGTCGTCGTATGCCTTCTCGGCTGTTTCGACGGCCTTAAGGGCCTTCTGCACGTTGGCACGGGCCTTCTCCTGTGCGGCCTCGTCGCCCATGAGTTGCTCGTCGGCCTCCCGCTGGATGTCGGCGTAGTCCTTGCGCGCCTGCTTGAGCAGTTCAGTCGCGTCGCGCTTGGCGTCAATCAGGGAGCGCAGCCTGTTGGGGGCATCCTCCTCGCGGTAGCGGCGCAGGCTCTCCTCGGCATCGCCTAGTCGCGTCTCGGCCGCAGCCACGACGGCCGCCTTGGCGGACTCTTCGATCTCTATGTTGAGGATGGCAATCTCGAGCTTCTTCTCCTGTTCGACCAGTTGCTCCTCGGCCTTGAGGATGGCATCCTCGAAGCCCTGCTTCTCGAACTGGATGATCAGGTCGCCCTCCTCCACAAGGTCGTCCTGCGGGCGCAGCCACGCGATGGTCGCCTGACTGCGCCGGCTCCCGAAGGGCACGCTGATCTTGACATTGCGCGTGGCGCGCAGCGTGCCCCGCTCGCTCAGGCCGATGACCAGGTCCCGGCGGCGCACGGTGTAGAACCGCACCTCCTGGGCCTCGGCCGCTTCGATGCTCGCCACGCCCGCCAGCCAGCCGATAACCCGGGACGGTCCCCACAGGGCCGCCGCGAAACCGAAAACCAGGCCCGCGGCAATGAGCAGCTTGGCAAGGACTTTCGCGACGCGTTTCATGGCTCTCATTGGATGAGTCCCATGTCTGCCGGTTCGTCAGCAGGTTCGGGTTCGGGCTTCGGCGGCGTCAGGTCGATGATGATGGGCTCGAGCGGCTCGTAGCTGCGCCTGAGCGGGAGGACCATCGGCTCCTGCTCGCCGCCGTCGACCTCGTCGGCCTCGTCCTCCCGGCCGTGGCCCAGCCGCGGTATGGCGCGCTCGACGCCCTTGTCCAGGTTCTCCAGCCCGGCCCCCGGCACGTGCATGATGAACCCGCCCGGGCGCCCTTCGTCCAGGATGTTCACGCGCAGGAAGAACACGAGCATCGTCTTCACCTCCGTGTCGCGCGTGCTCTGGAAGAGCCAGCCCACCAGCGGCATGTCGCCCAGGAACGGCACCTTGCGCAGAACGCCCCGCCGCTCGCTGCGCAGCAGACCGCCGATGGTCAGCAGCTCGCCGTCTTTCACCGAGAGAGTCGTCCGCACGCTGCGCACGGCCACGATGGGATTGGAGACACCCGACTCCCCGGCCGCGGTGTAGCCCGTCACAGCCGAGACCTCGGGATTGATGTCCAGCCGGGCCATGTCCTCCGTCACCTGCAGCGGTGTGACGTACAGCTTGATGCCGACGCGCTTGAAGATCGTCGTCGTGCTGACCGACCCGCTCACGACGGTCGCGCTCTGGATGGGCACGTCCTCGCCGGTCACAATGCTGGCCTGGTTGCCGGCCGCGACGATGATATTCGGCGAACTGAGGATCTGCGCATTGCCCTCCGTGACCAGCAGGCGCACGTAATGGTCCAGCGTGTAGTCGTCGGAGATGGACCGCACGTTCAGCCGCAGGCCCATGGACGGCGTCGGCGACGAACCGGGCGTTTCCAACGTGATCTCAGAGCCCTGCAGCAGGCGCGAATCCCCACCCATTACGTTCTCAAAGATGTGGGAAAGCTCGAACTCGCGGTCGCTGTCGAGCGTTATCTCCACCACGCGGGACTCCACGAGCACCTGCGGCGAGGGCTGGTCCAGGTCCTGCAGCACGTTCAGCAGGCCTGGCACCTCGCCGCTGGAGTCGTTCACCAGCACGCGGTTCAGCTTCGGGACGGCCTCCACGATGCCTTCGGGACTTAGGAACGACTCGATGGCATCGCGCAGCATCTCGCAGTGGCTGACGCGGCAGTAGTAGATGAGCGTGCTCTTGTCGTCGTTGATGATGATCTTGGGCGGCAGCGGAGCCGGTGACACGCGTTGCCCGGCCTCCGTCGGGTCGACCGGCGCAGCATAGCCTGATACTCTCGTGTCGACCTGGATGTCGCGCTTCAGGTCGGTCTGAACGCAGCCGATGGACAGGGCGATTGCCAGCAGTGCTGCAACAGGCAAGGCACGGATTTGGCGCATCATGTCTGCTGTTGCTCTCCCAAGGTTGACGGCCACCCCCGTCGCCAGGGCTGGTGGCATGTGGTATTCTCTTGTGAAGCGGCAGGTTCCAGCGCCTGCTGCGTAAGGGCGCAGAGATTCCAGGCATTTCCGAGACTCCCTACATTATAGCGACTGCAGCGCAGAACTCTAGCGCATGGCCTCCCCTGCAACCAGAGCACGCGCCGTGCTGAGCGTACAAGGGTGCCGAAATGGCTGAAAGGCCTCCGCCGCCGGAGGCCGATGCTCCAGCGTGCTGCGCGGCCTGTCGCGGTTGCAGTAGTACCCCGACTGCTCCGCAGGGACCTTCGCCCACGTGAGCGTATCGGGGATCCTTCTGAAGAGCAACTCGTCCATAGCCGCGCTCAGCGAAGGGATGTCAGCGGGACCGTCACCCGTGCCCTTGTTCCAACCCAAGCTTCCACCGAGTCCCGGACCCGTCAACGGCCAACTCCGGCAGCACCTCCAGTGCCCGCGCCACGTCCAGCAGGCTGGGGTCGGTCTAGACGTTTGTGGGGAGGTCCAGCGAGGAGTGTCGCAGCCCGCACCCCCGAGGCCATGCGATGGCGGACATCGGCACGCCACCGTCGGGCTTGACAATGCTCGAACGCGGGGCTATAGTCCCCTTGGTGCGCTCAGATCGCCAGCAATAGCCACATGTGTGGAAGATGGTATCAAATGGTTCTTGCTGAGAGGGGGGCCGTAGATGGCGGACGAGAAGAAGAAGCTGACGACTGCGTCGGGGATGCCGGTTGACGATGACCAGAACACGCTGACCGCCGGGCCGCACGGGCCGGCCCTGATGCAGGACGTGCATCTGATGGAGAAGCTCGCGCACTTCAACCGCGAGCGCATTCCTGAGCGTGTCGTGCACGCCAAAGGTGCGGGAGCCCATGGCTACTTCGAGTGTACGGCCGAGATGTCGAAGTACACGCGGGCCAAGTTCCTTTCTGAGGTGGGCAAGAAGACTGAGGTCTTCGCGCGGTTCTCAACCGTCGGCGGCGAGAAGGGATCGGCCGATGCTGCGCGCGACCCTCGCGGATTCGCGGTGAAGTTCTACACCGAAGAGGGCAACTACGACATGACCGGCAATAATACGCCGGTCTTCTTCATCCGCGACCCGCTGAAGTTCCCCGATTTCATCCACACCCAGAAGCGCGACCCGGCGACGAATGCGCCCAACCCCGATATGTTCTGGGACTTTCTGTCGCTGACCCCGGAGTCGATCCATCAGGTCACCATACTGTTCTCGGACCGCGGCACGCCGAAGGGCTTCCGCCACATGAACGGCTACAGCAGCCACACCTTCAAGTGGTACAACGCCCGCGGCAAGTACTGCTGGGTACAGTACCACTTCAAGACCGAGCAGGGGATCCAGAACCTGACACGGGAAGAGGCGACCCGGACGGCCGGCGAGGACCCGAACCACGCCACTTGCGACCTCTATGACGCCATTGCGAGGGGCGAGTATCCCGCCTGGCGCGTCTGTGTCCAGATCATGCCGCCCGAGGATGCCAAGACCTACCGCTGGAACATACTCGACGTCACGAAGGTCTGGCCCCATGCGGATTACCCGCTCGTCGAGATCGGCCGGATGGTGCTCGACCGCAATCCCGAGAACTACTTCGCCGAAGTCGAGCAGGCGGCATTCAGCCCCGGCAACTTCGTGCCCGGGATCGCGGCATCGCCCGACAAGATGCTTCAGGCGCGCATCATTTCTTACCACGACGCTCATCTCCACCGCCTGGGCCCGAACTACCAGCTTCTGCCGGTCAACGCTCCCAAGGCACGCAAGGCGAGTAACTACCAGCGCGACGGCTACATGCGGCTGAATGACGGCGGTGGAGCAGGCCCGAACTACTGGCCCAACTCCATGGGGGGACCCGCACCCGACCCGTCGGTCGCGGAACCGCCCATTGACCTGGAGGGTCAGGCGGCGCGGCATCCCCAGGAGCTTACCGACGATGACTTCTTCCAGCCTGGTGAGCTCTACCGTCGTGTGATGAGCGACACAGACAGAGACCACCTGATCGGGAACATCGTCGCTCACCTCGGCGGGGCGCAGAGACGAATCCAGCTCCGCCAGACGGCGCTCTTCCTCAAGGCCGATCCGGACTACGGTCGCCGCGTCGCAGAGGGTCTCGGCCTGGACGTGAAGAAGGTGGAGAGCCTGGCCGCCATGTCACAGGACGAGAGGGTCAAGGCTACGGCCGCAGGGACTGAGCCGTAGGGGTGCCCCTCAGTCCTCACTGCTGCTGCTGTTGCGCCGCTTCGGCGGCCCGGGGGATCTGTAGGGTTTCCTTCCACGATGGACCGTCGGGCTGCCAACTGCGCAATGCGTCGTGAAGGGCGTCGCGCACGGCCGAGCAGGACACGAACTGACCTAAGCTTCGCGTTGTGAGTCCTCTGCGGCTCTGGACATCTGAGAGTGGTTGTGAAGACGGTTGGGTTGGGGGAGCCATCCTTCTGTACGCGAATTGCAGGTTCCGCCTCTGGTTAACGCGATGGCTGCGTATACTCCTTGTCGCCTGGCGCCTGCAATTGACCGAGGAGATGAGACTCTTGAGTCTCGGCCGAGAAGCGCGCGGCGGTTTCGAGATCATTGACCTTGGTCGCTGACGTCTCTCAAGCGGTCGACTGTGAGACCTCAACGCTCGTCCGGGATGATGATGCTTACTCCCTCGATAGGACCAGGTGTGCCTCACGAGAGACAGCCCTGCTCCATCAGTGCTCCGCAAATGCTCCGAATGTGGTCGTGACCCCGGGTCTCCAAGGTAACTGACACATGCACGTAGCCGAGAGGCGCAGTGCTGTCGAAGCGATGATGCGTAATGTCGAGCACGTTCGCCTGCAGCTCCTAGGCAGTGTTGAGCGCTGCCATGAGCGTGCCAGGGCGGTCCTGCAATCTCAGCTGCAGCCGTGTAATCCTGCTGTCCACGCCAAGGCCACGCGTGATGATCCTTCCCAGGGCGTTGACGTCAATGTTCCCGCCGGACAGTATGGAGAGCACCCGTTTGCCGTGGAAGTCATCCTTATGGCTCAGCAGTGCCGCAAGGGAGACCGCGCCCGCCCCTTCCACCAACACCTTCTCGATCTCGAGAAGAAGCAGCACCGCGTCGGCCGCCTCCCCGGGCGCCGGTGCCTCAATTGCCTGAAACGACGTAGTAGCGCCCCTTGCTGCTCTTGTGGCTGCTCAGGCGCATCTTCAGGTTGTAGGTGCCATGCTTCTCGTAGTAGTCCCTCGCGGCGTACGGCACCACGATTTGGTTCGAGCGCGTGCTCTGCTCTGCCTCGCCAAACACATACTCGACTGGCGCCTCGTCGGCCAGGATGCGATGCCACGCAGCCGACCCCGGCCAGAGGACGGCCATCTCGTCCCAATCCTTCGCGTTCCTGGCTTTCCAGTATGCCCTCGCCACCTCTCCCGGCGTGCCGGGCCAGGTCTCGCGGGCGTCGACGATCGCGATGGCTGTGTCGAACTCCGCTTGCAGCGGAGTTGACACGCCCCATGTGGCGAGCATCTCTGGAGTAACGCTCTCCGGGTCCAGCAGCTCGTCCGGGATGTCCACCTCGGTGTCGAGGTGTACGACGACTATCTGCGGCGAGGCAGCGCGAAGGTTGCTGGTGCTCTCGTGCACTATTCTCTTCGCATACCACTGGCCCTCCGGCGTCTGCCCGTATTCGGCGATCCGGCTCGTCCGGGTGCCGCGATAGTCCTTCATCTCGTCCAGGTCGCACAGCCAACGGCGCTTGGTGAGGTCGGGATCGGCGCCCTTCATCCAATCCCTGTCCTCCTGCCACGCTGCGTTGGCGTCTTCCAGTTGCTCCATCTCCTCGCGGGCATAGTCGCGCGCGGGGTTCCAGAACCTTCTGATCCGGCTGGGGAACCATGAGATCTCTCTGTTGTCGACGCGTCCCTGTGTGTCGTATCCAGTGCCCAGCAGGTGCCCGAACTGCCCTTCCTTCCCGGGGAACACCTTCTCTCCCGTCTTGTGGATCGCCGAGGACCAGGTCAGGTCTTCCACGGTGTTACCGCCGGCCACGCCCTGGGTCGTGTCCCGCTGGAGCTCGCCCTCGGGGCTCAGCGAGACCCGAACGCCCTTGGAGCGAATGGAGTTCTCGTTGAAGTAGACGTCCCGGGGTGCTACCTGTTCGGCCCATTTCTCGAGGGCCGCGCCGTCGTCGGCCGGCAGCCGCTCAAGCAATTCCTCGAGCCCACGGCCCCCCGGCAGGGCCAGGGCCACGGGTTCCCTGCCCCACTCCATTCGGTAGCGCCCGTTCTTCTTGTACACCACCACCAACTGGCTCAGCTCATACGACGTGCCGTTGCGGGAGGCATGCCCTCGCCAGATGATCGCGCGGTAGCTGGGAGCAAAGCTGCTCCGGGCCTGCTCAACTCTCTCGTGCAGTTGCAGAAGGTCCGTGGTCGGGAGGTTCTCCACAACCTTGGCGTCGCGGGGCACTCCGAGCGCGTAGATGTCCGCAGGCCCTGAATCCGGGTAATCGAAGGCCAATTCCATGGGTCCGCATCCACCAGGAGGACACGCCTGGCTCTCTATCCTGACCAGCCGTTGCGTCGACGAGTCGACCGTCAACGTGGCCTCCATGGCCTCCTCGTTGTTCAGGGTGACCGTGTAGACCTCGTACTTCCTCCCGTCCACCAGCACATGGCGTTTGGTGATCTCGATGAGTCCCTCTTGCTCGGCACGTTCGAGCTGCGTCAGCATGGCAGCCAGGAAGCTCGACGCCTGGAGCATTTCAGGCGCTTCGGCCAGGTAAAGGACCGTGAGCGTGTTCGTCGCGGGGTCATACTTGTACTCGCGATGTGCTTCGGCGTCGGCCGCCTCGACCTGGTCTCCCCGCTTCACGAAGGTGCGGAAGGGGCGCAGTGAACCCCAGCCTTCGACCTCTTGGCCGCCTGCTGTCCCGGTCACGTGCAGCCATTGTGCCGCCTGGGAGTTTTGCGCCGCCTCCATGAGTTCCGCGTACGCGGATGGCATGACGCCACGTCCGCTCAGCAGGTAGCGTCCGGCGAGCAGGGCAAGACACACGGCTGCGATGGTTGCTCCAACGCGAAGCAGTCGCTTTCGGGAGAGCCCGTGGTGTCCTGCCTCTCCACGCCGCATTGCCTCGGCCCATAGCTCTCTCATCCGGTTCTCAAGCCGCGGAGAGGGATCGAGCTCAATCCCTTTGAGCAGGCGCTCCGTTTCTTTCTTGTCGATTGCATTCATTTCGGTCTTGCTCCTGTCAATCGCTTATGCACTTCCGCCAGCGCGCGGTTGTAGCGCTCGTGAGCGGCGCTCTTCCCGATGCCCTGAAGGCGCGCGATATGTCTGAAAGGCAACTCTCCCCAGATCTTCAGCACCAATACTCCGCGCAGATCGTGGGGTAACCCACCCAGGGCGTCGAGTGCGGCGTTCGCTTCTTCTTCACGTGCCGCCGCAGCCGCGGGGTCTTGGACTTCCGACAGTATCTCAGACGGGTCGGGAGGGTCGGTCCGATGGCGCTTGCGGTATCGGAGCCAGTCGAGTGCCTGGTTTCGGACGCACACGACGAGGTATCTGCGCAAGCTGCTCTTGCGGCGGGGCCACGATGAGTTCTGCAGAAGCCTGGCGAAGACGTCGTGGACCGCATCTTCCGCTGCGCCCTGGTCGCCTGTAAGGGCGAACGCCATGGTCAGGAGGCGTTTCTTGTGGCGTTCATAGGCTCTTCGCAGCGCGTCAACCGTGTCCAAGTGGCCGTTGCCTCCGTTCTGCTTGTGAGCTGAAGGCGATCCCGCGGGGAGGCCCTCTACAATGTTAACGTTTGGAGAGCGCCTCTGTCCGGCAGGAATCGGCGGAATCTAGGAGCCGCCGTCACAAATCGGTGCCAGGCAAGCATGCTGGCCGAGCGGATGGTGGGATTTCAGAATCGCCTGGATTGGGTCTTGACATGCTGCTACACATGTAGTAGACTTGCGGGCACTATGGCAACGGGAGGCAGCCAATGAATCTGACGAGCGCAGAATGGCACGTGATGAACGCACTCTGGCAAGACTGGCCGGCCACGGCCCGGGAGATCGAGGCGAGGCTTTCTGACGAGGTCGATTGGGCCTACACCACACTCCGATCGGTCCTTGCCCGATTGGAGGAGAAGGGGGCTGTGAAGGAGTACAAGAGGAGCAACGTCAGTTTCTACGAGCCCATCCTGACCAGGCGGAAGGCTCGCATGGCAACGCTCCAGTCGGTGGTGAGCGAGGCTTTCGAGGGCGCTTTCGGACCGCTGGTGCACTTCCTTGTCGAAGAGGACGCGCTATCGGAGGAAGAAAGACGGAAGTTGATGGACGCACTGGGGCACGAAAAAGAGGGGGCCGACGATGACTGAGACATTGAACAGAATGGGGGAGGGGTGGTGGTCCTGGGTGGGCGCGATGGCCTGGCAGGTGGCCCTGCTCGCGCTGGTGGTGTGGCTCATCGACCTGGTGCTCCGGCGGCGCGGCTGGCCGCAGGTCCGCTATGCCTTGTGGGCGCTGGTTCTGGTGAAGCTGTTCATTCCGCCGACCTTTGCCCTCCCCAGCAGCGTCGTTAGCCGCGTGCTCCCGGGCGGCGAGCAGGCAGTTGCCGTGGCTGCGCCGGTGCGCGTGGAGCTTCCCGAGCCGGCGGAGCCGGCGGCCTTCCAGCCCATGGACCGCGCGGTGTCGGCGGTTCCTCAGGCCGAACCACTTGTTGCATCCCTCGTGCCCGCGGAGCCCCCTGCACCTGCAAGCAGACCATCCCTCTCCCTGAAAGCGTCGGCAATGCTCGGAAGCGGTACCGTAAGTCTCTTGCTTCTTGCCTGGCTCATCTGTCGGGCGCTCAGGCTGCGCAGGCTGATCCTGGCTGATTCGACGAAGATCACACCTGACTGGATCAACGGCGTGGTGGCGTGCTGTGCTCGCCGGCTCGGCCTCCGGGCGGTTCCGCCCGTCGTTGTCACCGAAGGGGTGAAGAGCGCGGCGGTCTTCGGCATCTTTCGGCCGGTCCTGCTGTTGCCTGTGCAGGCACTTGAGGATGCCTCTGCTGAGCGGACCTGTCCGCCGAAGCCAGAAGGGCGAAGGCGCATGGAACATATCATGCTCCACGAGCTTGCCCACGTGAAGCGCGGCGACCTGGTGATGAACACGGCGCAGGCCCTGGTGCAGGTCGCCTTCTGGTTCCACCCGGCTGTCTGGCTGGCGGGCATGCACCTTCGCCACCTGCGGGAGCTATGCTGCGACGCCAGCGTGTCCAGGCTCCTTCGCGAACGCACCTCCGAGTACCGGGAGACCCTGGTGGACGCTGCCCGCCGGATGATCTTCGGCACGGAGAGGCCGGGCCTGGGCCTGCTGGGGCTCTTTGAGAACGCGAGCCGCCTGCGCCAGCGCCTGCATCATCTGGAGAAGCCGTCCTGGAAGCACCGACGGCTGAAAGTCATCGCCTCCCTGGCGGCGGCCGCCCTGATGGTCGCCCTGATCGTGCCTATGGCGCGGATGGCGCGCGCGGAGTCCTCTCTCCTGGAAAGCCTGCAGAGCGGCGCAGGCGAGGCAAGGGGACGGGCGGCGTGGCGTCTGCTTGAATCGTGCCAACAGGGCCGAGTCAGTGCGAGGGATGCCGAGCGGATTGCCCAGGTCCTGCTGCCCCGGCTCGGCAGCGCCGCCGACAGGCTCACGTCTCGGACCGAGGCAGGGCCGAGCATCTATGGTTCGGAGATCGCCCTCGCGTGGGGCCTGATAACGAACGACCTGGTGGCACAGTCCACGGCGATTGAGCTTGCGCACAATCTCGGGGCGGCCCGGTGTCAGTACGTGCCCGGGACGGGGGCACACATCGAGCTCCGTGGGAGACTGATGCGAGCGCCGGTTGGCGTGGTGATGCACCGGGTTCTCCGTGTCAGGGGCATCGACGGACAGGCCGTGGACGAGAGGGGCCTTGAGCTCTTCATCCTTCTCCATCGCCCATCACCCGTCACCTGGTCGCACCGGGAGCCGCTGGCGTTGACTCCGGCTCCCGCCCGATCCCTGGCCGTTGAAGTGGATACTGCCTTCTATCAGTTGCCACCGGAATTGATGGACGCTCTGCCGGCCAGCGCGAGATCGTTCTCCCCGGAGAAGATCGCTCTGGTGAGAGAAGCCCTCGGGGGCACCCAGGCACGGAAGCTTGTGGCGTACACCGACCATGCCCTGCTTACTGCGGAATCGGGATGGCAGAGCGCCCTCGCGCTGGAACCCGACGAGGCAAGCCCGCCGGCCGAGAGGCCGAGGAAGTATGCCGGCACGCTGCCCAACGGCGTGACCGTGGAGCTGGTCGGCGTCTCCTACCATCCGTCCCAAGGCGAACAGTGGTGGCGGCCGGACGGCACAACACTGGCAGAAGCGCCGTACGACAAGATGGACGGAAGCGTATCGGGTGGGCCCGGCGATCCTGTGAAGGCCTACGAATTCGCCCTCCGGACTGGAAATACAACGAACGGCATCGCCAGCGTCAGATGCAGATTCGAACCGAATGCGGGTTCTTCGGCAAGCGACGGCTCCCCTGGGAAAGGTGAGGGCGAACTGACCAACGTCCGGGCAATTGCTGCGACGTTGCCAGAGGGAGCCTCGAGGTGCACAATGCGCGTGGGGGTGGCGGGCACCGCATGGCAGACTCTGGCAAGTGCAGACGGGAAAGGCTCTGCCAGCATGGGCGGAAACCTCGGCTCGGCTGCCTTCTCGGACGCATACGAGGTTGACGGAGAGGTCCGGATCGTCGTCACGGCGGATCAGTATGGGGCCGACTACCGCGTCCTTGCGACCACCCGGTCAGGCCAGACAAGATCTGCCGCCGGCACGAGCTTCTCCAGGGTGGGTGGCGCTGTGCAGATAGCGGCCGCTTTCCCCGGGTTAAGGCGGGAGGACGTTCAGGCATTCTCCCTCCAGACGCGCCTCTTCCAGCGCGTTGAGTTCCGGAACGTCTCGCTGGAGCCGGGGCATAGGACGGACGTGCAGGTCGTCGAACCTGAAACAGAGATCATCCCCATCGGGACATCGCGTGTGCAGCCAAAGATCCTGGAGACCGTCAAGAAGCCGCAAGAGTTGACCTTCGGCCCTGTGATCGAGCGCACGGTCAGGGGCTCTCGTCAACGCACGGGATGTTACATTGATTTTGATACGGGGGGATTGCTGAGCCCGCCTTCCCAGGATACCCCGGGGGATGCCGTGGCTTTCTCGGCCTGGATTCAAGAGGACGGCATTGACGCCGTCGGTATAGCTTCCGAGAGCGAAAGACGCTTGGGGGGCTTCCACCTCGTAGCGCTTCCCGTTGCGAACGAACGTTGGAACACATCGCCATTAGAGGTCGCACGCACGGTCAGTGGGGCGTCCCCGGCTCCCGTAACGCACATGCGGGCAAGCCAGGACCTGCCGGCCACGTTTTTCATCAAAACGCGCGAAGGCGGTATCGGCATCGTACAGATACAGGACAACGGCCACCGACGTGCCGAAGAGCTAAGCGTTCGTTTCCAGATGTTGTCTGCCCGGGCTGCGGAGGGAGCAGCAGAAGCTGTGAGCGCCGACCCTTCAATTCGGCTGGTGGCTGTGGCGAATCTCAAGACAGGGAAAACGGTAGATGAACACGGGAACCGAATACTCGACATGCCAGAGGGACCGGCAGTGCCTGATCCGGAACGGCTGGAGGCGCCTCTGGTGATCTGGGTAGACGTAACTGGTGGGGACCGCAAATCATTGGTGGACTGGTCCTTGGCCGATCGCGAATCGGGACGTTATCTCGGCGGTGGCGGATCACAGAGGCACCACACCTACGAAACCGAAGACGGTACCAGAGTGTATCGAGCGGCTTTGCAGATGAGGCTGCCCTTGGACGTGGCAGCCGCGCTGGAGCTTCGCGCGAGAGTCGCTGCCGGGAACTGGTATCAAGTGGGTGACGCGATGGATGTCCAAGAACTTGAGAAGCATCTATCAAGGCCAGACACGCCTGTCTATACCCTCAGCATTGACGGCATTGCTGTTACCAACTTGCGGGAAGCAGGTGACGGGGCGCAAATAACCTTAGCAGTGCCAAATTCGATCTGGCGTCAAAGGGTATTCTGGGCTCGAGCTACGCGCATAGACGGCGAGGCCGTCGAACCCCTTGCGTGGAATCCAGGCACTGAGACAGTGAGCGTGGTTTCTTTCACATTCTCCCGGCAAAAACTTTCCCAGCTGGACTCAATCACCGTTCTACAGCGGCCAGCTCACGACATGGCCATCGACCTGCCCACCCCTTCGGTGAGTGCGACCTCAACTGAGGTCGAGCAAGAAACCGAGCCGGGGAAACTGACCTTCGGCCCGGTGATCGAGCGGGTGGTTGGCGATGAGCCCAAGGTGCCGGACTGTACCATCGATTTAGACAGCGGAGTGCTCTACACGTTTCCAGTTGACCTGAAATTCGACGATGAGTCGGTGTTGGCGTGGTGTCGGAAGAACGGGGTTGATGCGATTGGTGAAGTGGGCGGAACACGAGGAGGTCTGGGGCCTGTGGATGCGGCTGTGATCTCTGCTACTACCGAGATGTGGGCCGCTTCATCCGCGGAGATACGGAAGCAAATCGCATCAGAGCCGGCGGCACCGTTCGACACCAGCTACATGATGCGGACTGCCAAGGATGAAGTACCTGCGACTTGGCTCTTTAGAACCCGCGAAGGCGGCATGGGTATCCTGCAGATCGTCGGCTTCACCGAGGACCCGAAGGGAGTCAAGATCCGCTACAAAATGGTGCGCGAGGCAGCAGGGGACGACGGTGTCGGCCAGTCGCCAACGTCGCCGTGCCAGCCTGCGGAGCGGCTGGTCCAGGCACTGCGTGCCGAGGACCAGGGCGCGGTGGACGCCATCCTGGAGTCCCATCGGAGCTTTGACTATGACGGACTGAGCTTGCGCTACGACGATTTCCGGGACGGCCAGACCGTGCATCCCACTTTGAGGTACGTGCAAGATGAGAGGATATCCTACGACTTGATGGCGGCAATGGCACAGGTGACGGTCGGACGGGCAGGCGAATGGCCTACGTTCACGCTCAAAGACTGCAGGGCCGTCTGCGACGCAGGAGACGAAGGGCTTCGAAGGCAGCTGGCCGCCGCCGAAGCCCAGTGCAAGGTCGACCCGTCGCGGCTGGGTCAAGCCGGCAGGGAGGCACGCTTCGCACTGAAAGGATTCGAGTTGCGCTGGGGGGACTGGACGCTTACGGCCCGGGCTGTGGCGGGTGCCGGAACGGAGGCCTTTACTATCTCCGGCCCTGCGGCGACGCTGGGCAATTCCGATCCCCCGCTCCGCCTTGTCGTCACGGCCCAGAGGGCCACCTATTCCCCGGAAACGGGGACCGTGAGCTTTCGCGGCAGCGTCGAGGCCAGGCGCGGCAATCTTCAGCTTACCGCGGACGAACTCACGGTAAAGCGACCCTCGCACGCTATGGTGATCGATGGCCGCTTCGTGCTGCGGGGACGGAGCATTCGCGCCGGCAGCAGTCCGCTGGATGTCGAGCTGACGGGCCAAGGGGGCGAAGCTGACTTGACCCAGGAAAGACTGGCTGTCTCGGGAGGGCTCACGGTCGTGATCCGCAATCTTTCCGGCGACATCCTCGCCCAACTGTCCGGGTTGGATGCCTCCGAAATCAGGGGCGCGGAATTGGTGCTGAAGTGCACGGGCCCTGCGGCCTACGACCGGAAGGCAGGGGTGGCAGAGCTTGCGCAGTTCACGCTGAGCATCGGTGGCAAGCGAATTCTCAAAGGCGATACACTCGAGGTGAGCCGCGCATCCGAGAGCGACGGACGGCTCCGGATCAAGGCGACCGGTTCGGTGGACGTCCGCCGCCAGGGAGTCACGCTGCAGCGCGACAGCATCGAGATTCTGTGCGGCCCCGACGACGCGGAGGCGGACATCACGCGTTTCTGATGCTACTTTGTCATGTTCGCCAGTTGCGCGCTGAACCAATGGGCCTTGCTCTGTAGGTGCTCTTTGAAAAGTTGGCCGTTGTGTAGAAGCCAGCACTCCGGGAAGCGCTGCCTCTACGCGCTTGCGCCCGACGGAACGGCCAGCAAGGAGGTCTTGCGCGACCTGGTCCATCTTTCGGCGAAGGGCTATGCGATCTGGGCTGAGGAGATCGAGCCGATGGTGGCAGAACTGATGGGAGAGAAGTGAAGCGTGGTCGGCACGGGCAGGGACCCGATCGGGAGCGTCTCTCCCTGCGAAGGCGATGCTTCTCTCTGTCCCTCGGATGAGTCGAGTCTGCGGGGGATGAGATAGGAGGCAGCGGGAACGGAAGGTCGTCGCGCGCACTCAGAAAGAGGGCATGACATGCGAAGGAAGAACAAGGCTGTGGTCGGGCTGGATGGCATGGAAGCGGCAGGGGAGAGTGGGAGAAAGGACGATCCGGGGCTGGTCGAGAGGGCGGCCCACAGGAGGGATCAGCGGGACCGGAAGGAGCGGATGCGTTGGTGGCACGAGGCGCGGTTCGGGATGCTGGCGACCTACGGGCTGCATTCCCATCCGCGCATCCTGAGCGCCGAGGACATGTACTGGGCGAAGATACCCGTCCGGGAGTATGAGAAGCTGGTCCGCGACTTCAAGCCGCGACCGGACGCCGCGCGCCTCTGGGCTGCCCTGGCGAAGAAGGCGGGCATGAAGTACATGGTCCTGGTGGCCAAGCACGACGACGGCTACTGCCTCTGGGACACGAAGCAGACGGAGTTCAACTCCGTCCGGACGGGGCCGAAGCGAGACCTCGTCCAGGAATACGTGAACGCGTGCCGGCGGGCCGGGCTGAGGGTCGGCATCTACTTCTGCCTGAACGACTGGCGCGACCCCGACTGCGTGCGTGCGGCCAAGAGCAAGCGGGCCCGCAGGCGGTACCTGGACTTCGTCCAGGGCTGCGTGCGGGAACTCATGACGAACTACGGGAAGATCGACGTTTTCTGGCCCGACTACCCGGCGGCCCTGAAGTCGCCCGAGTTGTGGGAGAGCCAGAAGACGGTCGCCATGGTCCGCGAGCTTCAGCCGGATATCATCATCAACAACCGCCTCATGCTGCCGGAGGACTTCGGGACGCCGGAGGGCCACATCTCTCCGCAGGACCGCGCCTGGGAGTCGTGCATGACGCTGACCGGCACGGGCCTTTGGGGCTGGCGTTGGGAGCCTGAGGAGGACTGGGCGAGCCCGCGGGCCATCGTTGAGATGATCCGGCAGGTGACCAGCGGCGGCGGCAACCTGCTGCTGGACTTCGGGCCGCAGCCGGACGGGACGCCGCCCAAGATCGTCGAAGACCGCCTGCTCAAGGTCGGCAAATGGCTGAAGGGCAACGAGGAGGCCGTCTATGGCATGGTCGACCGCGTCGAGCGCAAGCACTTCCACCCCTGGCTGAAGTACGGGAAGTGGACGCGCAAGGGCAACGTCGGGTACTTCTGGTGCCGGCACTGGCGCGGGAGCGAGCTGGTCATTGTTGACGAGAAGACGAAGGTGAAGCAGATCAGCTTCCTCAAGATGGGCAAGCCGGTGAAGTTCACCTGGGAACCGGGCAAGCTGGTGCTCAAAGGCCTGCCGGCGAGGGAGCCGGACAGGATTGCGCACACGACGGTGTTCAAGATCGAGTTCGCGGGGGCGCCAAGGCGAATGTCGGACCACGGCTACCCGCTGGTCTGGTGCGGTCGGTGAGAGGCGAGGTCCGGCTTGTGGCCAGTGCGGCTGCCCGTTGAGCTGATCCGCTGCGGCAGCGAGGTCATCTGGCGTGCTCGAGCTGCGAGGCACGCCTCGAGGGGTTCCCATTCCGACGAAGGCAGTGCATCTGCAGAGGAACAGAGGGAGCGCCCGGTCGGTCATTCCGGGGGCGTCTGTCACTGAAACTGTGACGGCCCCAGGAGCGGCCCAGGTCAGTTCTCGCTCGCGACACCCGCTTTCAGGTACGGCATGAGATGCGTCTTGTGGTACTCCCACAGCTCGAAGAGCACGAACCCGTGCGCCCCCAGTTCTCGGGCGGCAGCGATCTCGTCCACCAGGATGTCCAGAGGGTTCTGGCTGCCGGGGCGTGGCCTCATCGAGGCCTTCATCCCCGGGCAGACCTGCGCACGTCCCGCCACGCGGTCCATGATCTCGCCGAGGGTGCCGCGGAAATACGCCATGTCCTCGGTGTAGAGCATGGGACAGATGAAGTCAACAAGGCCCTCATCCACCCAGGCCGGCCAGTCCTGGCTGACGCGCAGGGCGGAGGGAGCGGGTTCCCAAACGGCTGCTGAGAGCTTCAGGTTCGGTTTCTTCTGCTTGAGGGCGTGACGCACTTCCCGGACGAAACCCGTGATCTGTTCCCGCTTGAAGTCCGCATACGCCTCGCCTCTCGGGCCGCCGGGCACAACATCTGCGGGCCAGTTCACCACGGGCTCGCCGGTCTGCTCCTCGAAGCGCTTCCGGCAACCCTCGCAATAGCAGACGTGGGGCCCCTTATACCGAATGTAGTCCAGGTGGATTCCGTCGATGTCATAGTCGGCGGCCTCCAGGATTGCGTCCAGCTCGTACTTGCGGTTGCGCGGGTCGCTCGGGCAGAGCACGGGCAGCGTGTTGCCGGATCGGTCCACCTGGAGTCGATTCTCCCGCCGGAAAGGTCCGTCCGCTCCCCGCTCCGCCTGCCAGCCGATCTCCCAGCAGACTTTCCACAGGTGGACCTGGACGCCGTGTTCGCGCGACGCCTTGACGCAGGCGGCAAGCTGATCGCCCTCCTCCGCCACAATGGGATGGGTCGGCACCACTTTGCTGGGGTAATAGGCCACTCCGGCGAAGAGCATGTTCGGGAAGATGGCGTTCAGACCGCCATCGGCGATCATGGGGATCGCCTTATCCCAGGAGGCGCGCTTGCCGTCGATAACGGGGCCGCTGCCGTAATGGCACCAGAAGCCGCGCAGCTCCCCCGGCCTGGACTTCTGGACCATGGCATACGCCTGAGCCATGAGGTCGTGACAGGTGCGCACTTTCCCTTCGGCAGCGGGGTCATCGAGGCCCTGCGGGCCGGACAGGATTTCGGCCCTCAAGGCTCGGACTTGCTCAAGGCGGTCCTGTACTGCCTGCCGGTTCTCGGGACGCACAGCGTCCAGGATATGGTTGCGCGATTCCTCGAACGAACCAAATCTCCCAATCCTGCCGATATCTTCCGGCCGCGATCCCTTCGCCGCTTTGATCCACGCGACCTCAACTACCGTATCCCGCCGTGCGCCCGGCAGAAAGCCGAATCTGAGCCGGTCCACGCTGTCCCAACCTGCCGGTTGACCTTCCCTGCCTGCGCGCCTCATCCAGAAGACCGCCGTTGCCCACTCGCTCTCGAGGCCGACCGTCTGAAAACCGTACCATCCGTCCCCGGTGTGCGCATAGAGGATACACACGACCGCGCCCGGGTCGTCGGTGCGCATACGGACGAGGAGCCGGTCCGCCCCGGATAGGTCGACGGGGCCAACTCGATCCCAGGCCACGCGCCAATCCTTGAGCGTGCTGAACGGCAACCGAAGGCGGGCCATTCTCTCGCCATCGGGGCCGACGGCAATGTCGGCCGGCGAGGTCTCCGCATTCTGTGGGCTCCATACCTCCTGAAGCGCCGAGGCGTCAGGATAGTCGAACCGCTCGATTTCGATGCCGGTCGTGGGTCCGCCGGCCAGCGCCCAAGGCGCCGCCACTACCCACCACAGAATAGCTGCCAAGGACCTCGCCCTGCCATGCCTGGCCATGCGTTCACCTCCTATTTCAAATGCTCAAGGGCCTCCGCCCGTGCGGCGGCTCACGGCTGCAAAGCAACGCGCCACATCTCGACGGGCTGGTAGCTGCCGCTCCAGTTGGCTCCGACTAGCATCTTGCCTGCGTCCCCCAGGTCTGCCACGCAGAGGCCGTGGCAGCCTTGGGTCGCGACGACTTCGCGCCGCCAGGCCAGGCTTCGGCCTTCGTTCACGTAGACGAGGACGCGCCGCCGCTCTGACTGGTGCATCTCGGCCGTCACGATGTCCGGAGCGCCGTCGCCGGTCAGATCACAAACGACCAGACTGTGCGCGTAGTCGAGCGAATCGTCCACGACGTGCTCCGTCCAGCGGGCATGCGGGTCGTCGGGCGCCTCGAACCACGACAGCGTCCCCTTGCCCTCTGAGCGCGTCAGGACGATGTCGGGGCGGCCGTCGCCGCTCATGTCCGCCACGCGGACGATGGCGGGCGGGAACCAGTCGGCGAAGACGTGCTCCTGCCACTGGCCTCCGCGCAGGTCTTCGGGCGTCTCGTACCAGCGTCCGCCAATGACGATGTCAAGGCGCCCGGTGCCGGCCAGTTCGCCCAGTGCCAGGCCCTCGCCCTCGGGGCACTTCAGCTTGCGCGACTCCCATTGCTCTGGGCCGCTGCGCAGCCAGACGACGATCTCTGCGCCGGCTGAGTCCTGCTGGCGAGTGACGATCTCGAGCTCGCCGTCGGCGTCTATGTCGGCCACCCATACGTCGTGCGCGCGCGGACTGCCGATCTCGTGGCGCTTCCAGTGTCCGGTCGCCGGATCGCCGTCGGGAAGCGGATTCTCGTACCACTCCAATCGGTTCTTCGAATACCACTCGGGGATGACGAGGTCGAGATCGCCGTCGCCGTCCATGTCCACGAGCTTGGCGTCGCAGCTCCACTTGCCGGCCGGGGCGATCTCGTGACGGCTCAGGTCGACCAGGTCGTACCAGACCAGCGGCCCGCCGGCGCTGCTGGCCACCACCAGTTCATCCCTGCCGTCGCCGTTGAGGTCGCCGACCGTCTTGACGTGGGGGTTCTCGGGTCCGTCTGCGTCCACCATCACATGCTTGAACATGCCGTTCATACCTCCCGTAGGGCCTGTGGCCGGTACAGTGACTGCGATGAGTGCCATTACCGTCAGGGGCACGTGATGCATCGCCCGATCCTCCGGCAGCGCCCGAGGGCGGTCCCGCCCATGCCGGGGCCAGCGGAACCGCTCCACTGCCGCCGGCCTGATGCTGGCCAGCGCATCCGGCAGCCATGCATCCCGGGACATGCTCGTGACGGACGGACGCGTCAGCAACGCCGGTCGTCAGCCGGACCGCCGGGGGACGACGGGCTCTGCACCCCAGGGGACGTTGTGGGACGGGGCAAAGGGCAAGCCCGGCCGGTAGGGCTCTGTGCCCGGGAAGGCGCCCGTCCGGAGCATGTCGTCATAGCGGCGGCCGTTCATCAGCAGCATCACCGCGGCCGTGGCGCCGTAGTTGAAGCCGATGCATGGCTCCGAGAAGTACCAGTTGATGCGCGTGTCCCGCAGCCGCCGCGAGACGAACCGCGACAGGTTGGCCGAATGGTCGACCGCCATGTAGGGCATGCAGCCGGGGAACCACGCCCTGCGCCGCGGCGTCCACTCCAACATGTGGAACGGCGTGCTGACGCTCTCCGGCGCCACGTTGGTGATCGTGCAGAGCCGGTAAGAGTTGCGCCCGCCGATGTAGTGCAGATACTCCTGGGCCAGGGCACGGAAGCGCTCCTGCCCGGAGAACCGCCAGGCTGTGAGCAGCAGCCACGCCGTCTCGCCCATTCGCGCGGGGCTGTGGAACCACCCGTGCGGGTAGACCGCCACGCCGTACGGGTCTGCTGCGGACAGGTCGAACAGCACCTCGAGCTGGCCGACGAAGCGGCTGACGAACGACTCCCGCAGCTCAGGATCGGCATCCGGGTCCAGGGCGTACGAGATCCAGGCCACGTGGGCGCTGTCGTTCTTCCACGCGTTGCTGTCCCACTGCGGCTCCAGTCCCGCCAGCTCGGCTGCGACGTCGTGGAAGGACGGGTCCTTGGTGAGCCGCCACAGCTCGACGGCGGCCCAGAGCACGTCGTCCTGCCAGTTCGCTCCGCGCCGACCGCCCGGCGGAGGTTCGTTTGCGCGGGCCCAGTTCCAGGCGCGCGTCGCGCAGTCCTCGTACGTCCGGGCCGCTTCGGCGTCGTACGGCTGGAGACACCGCGCCGTCATGGCGAAGCAGGCGCAGATGCGCACGCTCTCGTCGTAGCTGAACCGATCGTCCCGGATGAAGCGCGGATCCGGGTCGTTCTCGTATCCGACGTCGTAGCCTCTCTCGGGATTGCCGCCGCGCTTGCCGGTCATCAGGTATCCGAGGCAGGCGCCGTCTTCGAGCTGCACCTCGCGCAGGAACTCGACGTGCCAGCGGACTTCATCGAGCATGTCGGGCACGCCGTTGCCGCTTTCGGGGATGTTGAGCTGTCCGTCAAAGTGCTTCTCTCTGGACATCTCCCAGGCCAGCAGCAGAGGTCCGACGCGCGTGGTATGTGGGAAGACGCGCGAGTCACCGGCGTCGATCCAGCCGTGACGGACCAGGTGCGTCCTGGACTCATCGCTCGCGAAGGGGATCGGGTCTGTGTAGATCTCGCCCCGGGCCCATTCGAACGCGTTCGCCGGAGGCAGCGCGGATCCGTTCCGCTGGAAGAAGAAGAACCTCCCCAGGTGGTGGAAAAGGTAGTCGTAGATGGCCTCGTTGACCAAGAAGGGGGCGGAAGCCCCCACGCCGGGGACCTCCAGCACGTACCGGCCCGGCTGCGTGACCGGCGTGAAGTCCGCTTCGTACACCCACTCGCCATAGATAACGGGCTCGAAGGGCGCCCGCAGGGCGAGACGGCCCTCGTAGACGGAATCGCCGAGGCCGTCTCCCGCCGCGTCGGCCCTGCGGATGACAAACGGCGCTCCGTCCAGTCCGAACAGCCGGCTGCCGGCCACCAGGCCGATCTTGCGGCCCTGCGGCGCGTAGCCGACGTGGTCCACGCGAACCGGGCCGCGCTCCGGCTCCGGGCCGTGCGAGCGCAGCACGATGTTGTCCAGGTCCACCTGCAGGCTGCCGGAGAACTTGTCCGAGCCGATCACGAGCCTCTCGGCCACGTGCAGCAGCGCGTCCGGGCCCCCCAGGTCCATGTCGGCGATGGGGATGGCGACGTGCTGCCAGCCGTCGGCGTCCTCGAGATAGGGGTCGATGAGTGTCAAGGGCGCGGGCTCTGCGGACCTGTGCAGGCAGTCGAACGTTACGCCGAGTCCCCGGCCTTTGGCGTCTCCGCGCAGGTCGAACTCGAGCGCCCCCTGCGGCCGATACCCGTAAACGTCGAAGTACGGCTTGCACCGGTCACGAGACGTGACAGTCCCGGTCAGCTCCGGTTGCAGTGTGACCCGCCACACGCTGTCCGGCGTCTCTGCGTTGAGGGCCAGTTGCAGGCCGCGTTCGCCCTCCTTCGCCGCCGCGTCCGAGAGCAGGTCGCTGGAGTTGCCGAGCCCTGACACTTTGCCAGAGATCACCTCGCTCCATGCGCAGTTGCTGCTGGGCCCCCAGGGATTCTGCCGCTCGATCCGCTCCCGCAGGAAGACGATCTCCTGGAGGCGGGTCGCTTCGGCGACGCGCTCGGGCGTCCACTCCTGCGCAGTTGCCAGAGCGGGAACGCACAGCGCCAGAACGAAGCCGATGGCCAGTGCCGTGTGGAGTCCCGGGCCTTGCATCTTGCATACCTCCGTTAGGGGTCTTGGGCGGCCAAGCTACAGCCGGACCCATCCCGTGTCAAGGATTGAACAGCCGGATGGACGGCCCGTCGCCCAAGCTGCGGGTGCCTTCCGTGCGCCCGGGGCTGTTATCGAAGCTTCAGTTCGCGGAAGGCCTGACGATTGCCGTAGCGTGGAGCCGCATCCGCACCGAACCTGCTGCGGCCGGACTGCGTCTGTATCTACAGAAGGGTCGTGGCGGGCCGGCGGACATGGGAGTACACTGGCCAACCGACTTTGTGGAATTGCGCAGGTGCGGGGACGGCCATGCAGGAACTCGTCGAGAGGGCGCAGCGGGGCGATTTGAAGGCCTTCGGCCAGTTGGTCGAACGCTTCCAGGACGCCGTCCACGAGCATGCGCACGTCGGGTTTTCCACCTTCGGTGCGGCGCCTGCGCCCGGCAGATGTCTTGACGCTGACCGGGCCGGCGCTACAATAGCCGGCGTTAGTTCGATGGTGCTGCAACTCGCACGCAACGCAATGAAGGGCTTTGGGCGTTGATCCCTCGTGGTGTGCCTGTTGGCGATCGGGGCCGGACAGGGTTGAGCCTGTCGGCCCGACAACACGAATCCAGTCGGCATTCCAGTTCCAGGCGATGGGGGGACAGATGTCGAAGTATGATGAACTAGACGCGCGCACCGAACTGGAGCAGGCGATCGCGGCCGACTTGAGGCGAGCTCTGCAAAAGCGGGGGTTCAGGGTCAGGCACAATGGGACTCCTGAAAGCAGCGCACCGGCCGGAACGCCTGACATCCTGGTCACCGACGACGACCTAGCCTTCACATTCGAGGCAACGAGGGCCAGGGGCGCGGCACAGGACCGAGAGCTGAACTCCATTCGCGACCACCTCAATCAGATCAAGCAAGACAACCCCGCGAAGCGCTGCTACTGCGTCTTCGTTTCGCCAGAGACGTCCCGTCGGATGATCGATGGAATTCGCGACCATAACCATCAGCGGGCCAGCGAAGGCCTCAATGACATGCGAATACTTCCACTGTGCTTCGACACTGTTGAACTGTGGTCTGATCGCCTCCTAAGAAGTGACGCTGATCTTTACCCCGTGGACAGCTTCAGGGCAGTCTTCGACCAACACGTGGAGTTCATAGACGACTTACGCGTTCGTAAGGTGCTGCTGGAGCAGGTCTTTCCCAGTGACGAAGGCTTGTTCGAGGCCGTTCGGAGGCAGGAAACAGAACTCGACCAGAAGACCCTTGAGAGGCTGGTCCGGGACTTGGCGCGCATGGAAGACTACATGCGACAGCACGGTGTTGCCGTGGGCCGAGCCGCGATAGATAACCTAATCTACCTCGTCTTCCTCAAGCTGTATGAAGAGAAGCGAGAGCGAAACGGAGACGCGAATCGTTTGCGCTCCGTTGGGGCCTTTGAGCACTACAGGCGCAACAGTGTGAGCGCCCCAGTGCGCCGCGAGAAGCGGGCCATCCACGACCTTTTCAACGACGTAAAGCAAGAAGGCGAATTCCTGTCGTCGGGGATGTTTACCCGGGGAGACAGTCTCGCTGAAACACTGCGGGACGATTTCGTGATAGACCGTCTAATCCCGATGTTCAGCGATTACACCTTCCTGGGCACGCACATAGATGCTCTGGGCGCCGTATACGAGGTCCTGGCATTACGCGCAGAGAAAGACGTCAAAGTCGGGCAGTTTTTTACCCCTGAGAACGTGGTCCGCTTCATGGTCAGCGTTGCCGACTTGGACTACCGGGACCTAGTTCTAGATCCGGCCTGCGGCACAGGGCGTTTCCTGATCTGGGCCATGCTCGACATGCTGGGCAAGTTACAGAGGTCAGATGAGCACGATAAGGAGCACCAGTCGGAGCAGATACGTCTACACAGGCTTTTCGGGGCCGATATCGATGACCGGATCGCCAAGATAGCGAAGATGAACATGTGGATTCATGGGGACGGTAAGGCAAACGTCTTCGGCGGGCCGGCATACAACGGTCTGACGCTCCATAGGCACGGCTTTGACAGCCATGAATCTTTCGACGACGCCTTTGACGTGGTCTTGACCAATCCCCCGCTCGGTGAGCTCAACTATAGGGCAGTTGCGTTCGTTGATCGCGCGCGCCGCGACAGCGCTGAAGCAACGCTAGCACGCATGCCCGTGCTGCCAAGAAAGAGCCGGACAGCAGACAGGCTGGATACCGTCCGGAAAAGGCTATCGGACCATGAGCACGGGCTTGCGGAGCTTGAGGCGGCTATAACGATCGTCAAGAGGGAGGAACGTGTCAGAGAGTGGCTTGCTCTAGAGGCGCATCCCCGGACACAGGACGACCGCCGGCGGCGCAGGGAATTAGGCAAGACTGAGGAAGTCCGGGAGTACCGACGACTTCGTTCCAGGGCGTCGCGCAAGCAAGTCACGATTGACAAGAACGAGCACGAAGCGAGGGAGCTTGAGGTAGACGTTCGTCGCAACGAGTGCGATTGGGCTATCACCGGCAATACCATGAAAGGGGGAGCATTGTTTCTTGCTGCGATTTGGCACTACCTCAAGGATATCTCTCGCCCCAACATGCCGCCTGAGTGGAAGGGCGGGAGAATGCTCATCATTCTCGACGAAGGTATTCTCAACACGGACAACTACGCGGAGGTCAGGGACTTCTTGCGGTCTCATTTCTACGTGAAGGCTGTCTTCTCACTGACCAGGGACACCTTTGTCCCGGTGTCCAAGACCTCAACGAAAACGTCCATTCTGTATGCAATCAAGAAGACGGGCCCCGATGTCGCACAGAGGGAACCCGTCTTCTTCGGGCACGTTGAGCGTGTCGGTCTGGACACACGGGGCAAGTCATGTCCGAACGATTCTGCGGCAATGCTGGAGAGGTATCTCGATTTCAAGGCGAAGGTTCTCTCTTCATACTCAGGTCTTGAGTTCCGGGAAGACTGGTTTGACGCACAGGGCTTCGAAGCGGGCGGCTTATGATCACTGAAACATCGAACTGCTACTGCGTTACGCCGGCCGAAATGCAGGGAGACCGATTGGACTTCGTTTCCCACCATCCAGATCTGGAGGAGACACGCCTGTTCAGGAGATCCCATGAGGTGACACTTGGGTCCATTATCCGGACACCCGAGTATGGTCTATCCCAGAGCGGACAGGCAGAAGGTAGCACCGGCTTCCTCAACGTGCAGCACATAAGGACCAATGGACGGATCTCGTTCGATCCCCCGGTTTTCCTCCGAGACGATCCCGGCCGCCGGGAGTTAAGAACTGGCGACATACTGATTGCCCGCACCGGTCATACTCTCGGCAAAGCCGCGTTGATTCCAGACGAGTTTGCAGGGTACTCGTGGGGGTCTTTCTGCATCCGACTGTCCCTGCTGTGCGACGCACCGTTTCGCGGGGGGTTCGTTGCGCGCTTCCTGAACTCTCGGCTGGGGCAGCTACAGATCCTCATGCTCAAGACAGGAGCAGGCAAGTTCAACATCAACTCTGAACAGATAATGGACATACGCCTTCCCGAGCTTACGCTCGGTAGGCAAGACGAGGTCCTCAGGTCGGTGCGGCCGCTCGAGGCCCAGGCTGCCGAGCTTCAAGAGGAGAGCAAGCTTGCCCGGAGGGGACTCGAGGCTATGGTGCCCGAAGAGCTGGCCGTCGATGCGGTCAGCGCGACCAAGCGTGATTACTTCTTTCGAACCGGGAAAGAGGGTCGGTCACTCTGGTTTCATAAGCGCGCTAGTGAGCTTACAGGACGCCTTCACTACCTTTTCCACCACCCTGGCCTGGCAATCCTAGATAGTTTCTTCGACCGGTACGAGACCGTGGCCCTCAGCGATATCTGCCGCGAGCCCATCAGTAGAGGTGTCCAGCCTGAATATGAGGAAGGGGGTGAAGTCACTGTGCTGAAAACGGTGGACCTTCAGGACGGCTACATAGACTTCGAAAATGCGCTGAAAGTATCAGAAGACTTCTTCCTCTCCAGCACTGAGGCGCATGTCCGCAGAGGCGACATCTTGGTGGCGTCGACTGGATACGTATCAATGGGGAAAGTGGATGTCTACGACAGTGACGAGGCGGCCATGATATCTGGTGAACTCCTCGGGCTCCGCGTCAGGGATGAGTATGATCCCTCCTTCGTCGCTTGCTTCTTGCGCTCGCATCTTGGCAAGGTGCAGTTTGACAAGTGGTTCTCTGGCTCGTCCGGACAGATACATTTGTATGATAGTGACTTGAGTCAGTTCCTCGTACCCGCAAGTACAGCGGCTGGGGTGCCAGTAGGCGAGCAGATCCGCATTGCCAGCATTGTGACCGACCGCATGAGCCGTGCGCGGGACCTGGAGCGCCAAGCAGAGGACAAGTGGCGGGAAGCGCAGCTCAAGTTTGAGGGAATGGTAGCGTAGCAGGGGCGTAGGCATGGTTGCAGTGCGTAGGTGGTCGGCTTCCCTAGATTCGCTCAAGCGGATGTGCTTGGGTTCACGAACGGGACGTTCCTTGTGGGCTGTGCACAGGAACTCCCCTTTCTGGATCGGAAGTCCGCCGCTGTCTCTATGCTTGGGCTACTGGAGAGCATGGATTGGGACGGGGTGCATGGGGTGATGGAGGAGGTCCGGCGCGTGCTCAGACCTGCCGGCCGCATGGCAGTGCTGGATGGGGATTGGGAGGGTGGCCTGCACCAGTTGCTCATCGCTCCGCATCGACGCCTCGTGCCTCCTTGCCTCCACTCGTATAGACAGGATTCAAGGGGAGGGGGTTCCGGGGATTCCGAGCTTTCTTCCTGGACGGCATGATACAGGCGATCCGGCTTGATTCCACGACAGAAGGTGGGCAAGTTCACTCGGAAGGCGCGTGACAGGAGGCTTGACAGCCTGAAGCACGCCGAGTAGACTCCACGCAAGTTCCGGACTCCATTGGCTCTAGCCGAAAGGGGGTGATGCAGATGAAAGCGCTCAAGAACATCGTAATCAGCGCGGGATTCGCACGCCTCCTGGAGGCGACGCCATGACGTAGCGCCAGGAGGCGCACAGACAGGCCGAATGTACAGGCGGCCACGTTGCGGAATGCCCGCGCGTGGCCGCTTTTTTTCGTTGGGAGATCAACGCATGACAGAACCCATTACGACGAACGACGAAGCACGCCGCTGGCAGCAGCTCTTTGGGAACATGCTTTTCTGGGAGTTCGACGGCATCCCGTCCAGCGATAACATTCGCTCTGCAGTGGGTTTCATGGAACGGGCACTCAAGCTCACGCAGGGAGACCGAGTGCTCGACCTGGCCTGCGGCCTGGGTTACCACACCATCGCACTGGCCCGGCGCGGTTACGAGGTGACTGGACTCGACTGGTCAGAACAGTACCTGGAAGTGGGCCGCCGGGATGCACGGGAGGCCGGCGTGGCGATCGACTTCGTTCAGGGCGACATGGCTCGCATGACATTCGAGGACGAGTTCGACGCCGTCGTCCTGTGGCGCAACACGTTCGGCATGATGTGCGACGACGCGAACGCGGCGGTCCTTCGCGGAATGCGCCGGGCCCTCCGGCAAGGGGGCCGCGCGCTGATCGACACCCAGAACTACACGGGCCTGCCCGACAAGCTGGACCGCGGGTGGTCCTTCAAGGAAGGGAATGACAACCGGCTCTTCCTCACGGAAGGCACCAAAGACGTGCGCCGCGGCCGATTCGGCTTCGATGTGCTGGCCATCGACCTCACAACGGGGGAACGCCACAGAATGCCGTATTCCTGGCGCCTCTACCTGCTGCCCGAACTGGAGAAGCTGGTCACAGACGCGGGGATGCGACTGCTCGGCGTGTACGGCGACGATCCGGCCCACGTTGACTGGAAGGGCTGGCGACGAGGCGAGCCTGACCCGTATAGCCCCGAAGGCTTCACGGACAAGGCCGCGAAGCGGATACTGCTCTGCGAAGCCTGAAGACCATGCCCGCGCTCTTGCACTGGAGGTGGGATGCCCGATGGGATCCATCATCGAGATGCTGGACGAGGAGTATGCCAGCTACCTCGGCTGCCGGCCTGAGGACCTTCGCATGCACGGAGTCACTGCGCGGGCTGGAGGACGCGCCCCTCTGACAGCCGCGGTGACTGCGGCCGGGGGAATCGTCAGCTCGGCTCTCCTGGACCACAGGCAGCTGAGGGCGGCCGTCCAGGCCTGTGCCGGAAGCGATCTGCTGGACCAGGTGCATCTTCGGCGGCTGATCGGCCTCCTGCCTGAGCGGGACAAGCCCTGGAGCGTGGGCGAGCAGAACGTGCTCTACTTCTGCACCCGAGAGACGTTTCGGCCTTGTGCCGGGCCGGCCGAACCGGTGAGAGCGGACGACGCTGTCTGGGAGGAGGCCCGGGAGGCGGAGCGGGAGTTCGCTGAAGACGGCAAGAAGTGGCACGTCGAGGCGGCGTTTGCCGTGTACGTCGGCTTGGTTCGGGCGTCAACGGCTAGGCTGATCGACCAGGGACGGCATCCCTTCCGAGCCGTCGGGATCAGAACAGTGCCCGAGTTCCGGCGACGGGGCTACGCCAAGGCGTGCGTGTCGGCCGTGACGGCCTGGGCCCTGGAGCGCGGCCGCGTGCCGCTGTACAACACACAGACGCTCAACGTTGCCTCCATCGCCGTGGCACAAGCCGTTGGGTACAGCGAACACATCCGGTACGCCCAGGTGACATAGCGGCCATCTGGATCGAACGAACTGGGGACAAACGTGACTGGAGAGACGGCTACAGATACAGCTGAAGGCTTCGAGCAGGCGGTGAGGGCGGCTGACTGCGTAGGTCCTTGTGGGCGACACGTCGTTCCGGCTTTCGCACGCGATAGAGATCAGCCAAAAGGAAAGCGGATGGGAGCATGCTCCGAGCGGTTAGAACTTCAATAGGCAACATGGACGCGATTCTCCAGCTTCTGGAGCGGCGTCGGCTCCACAACGCGTGGCTGATCTGGTTCGCATGGGACGCGCTCCATGATCCGGACCATTCTGGGGAGGTCGTCATCTGCCGCAGCGGCTCTCAGCTCCTCGGGGCCGCATATCTGGGACAGAGGCCGTTGCGCGACGAGAAGGCGCCGGCCGACTTCGACGTCCACATGGATGCCGTCAGCGCTGACGCGGCCAGGGCGCTGACGGAGGCGTTGTGCCCTGGGGCCATCGGCCACTTCCAGCTCTTCACGCCAGAGACTCGGCAGTTCTTCGATGGGCTCGAGGACGCGAAGCGCCACGAGGACGATCTCTACTACACCGTGTCGGCGGAGCACTTCCGGCCCGTCGGCCGCCCTGATGTGGTCGAGATGACAGAGGCCGAAGCCGGCCTTTTCGAGGGGTGCGAACGCCAGCCGGACTGGGCGCATGCCCATGAGGAGAGCAGGCTGTTCGCCATCGTCCTGGATGAGAGTGTTGCTGCCTCCGTCTGCTGCACTCCCATCACGCCCAATGGGGCGACCGCTCCGCGCGTGGTCAGCATCGGAGCGCTGCACACGGAGACGCCTCACCGTCGGCAGGGCCTGGGCCGGCGGATGGCGCCTACGCCACCCAGTTGATTCTGAGCGAAGGCAACCTGCCGATCTACTGGACAGGGCCGGATAACGCAGCTTCCCAGCGCCTGTGCACAGGCCTGGGGTACTGGCAATACGCCCAGAAAGTGAACTACGTCTGGCGACGCACGGCCGGGCGATGAAGGGAGTGCCTAGAGGTGAGCGTGAACCGAACGAACGTGTACGACGTCGAGCCCCACGTGGCCGAGATCTACGATCAGCAGGAGGACTACACCGACGACGTGGAACTGATCCGCAGGCTCATCGGCCACCGGCAGAGCCTGCGCATCCTGGAGCCGTTCTGCGGAACAGGCCGTATACTCATCCCGCTCGCGCGGGACGGGCATGAGCTTGTGGGGCTGGATCAGGCGAAAGGGATGCTCGACCGCGCACGGACCAAGCTCCAGGAACTGCCTGAGCAGGCGCAGTCAAGAGTTACCTTGCTGCGGTGCGACGTCACAGACGGTGAGTGGCCGGGCGAGTTCGACCTGGTGCTCTTGGGCGGGAACTGCTTCTACGAGCTCGCATCGCCGGAGGAGCAGGAAGGCTGCATTGCCTCGGCTGCGGCGGCGTTGCGCACCGGGGGATACGTCTACGTGGACAGCGACCACATGGAGGGAGAGCTTGACGAGTCGTGGCGAAGGCCCGGCGCGGGGCGGAGCTTTCCCACCGGGACCTGCGCCGACGGCACCCGGGTGGAGAGCAGCACGGAGACCATCTGGGTTGATGCTCGGCGCAGACTCGACAGGTTCCGTCGCCGGACCAAGGTGGTCTCCCCGGACGGTCGCGTCACAGCGGCGGAATACATTCAGCAGAAGCATCCGTGCAGCACGGGCGAAGTGCGCGGATGGCTGGAGCGGCACGGCTTCGTCGTCCAGCACCTGTTCGGTGATCGAGCCGGAAACCCGTACTCCGAGACGTCCGGAAGGGCCATCTTATGGGCATGCAAGAAGGGGCACTGAGAGCAGGCCTCTGCACGCACCACGTCAAGCGCGTTGCCGGCCATGGGAGGAGTTGGCCGCGGCCCGCTTCCGTACTGCATTGATGGCGACCCTCGCCTTGACTCAGGCGCACACGTGCGGTAGGCTGCGCGGCCATCGGCACTGCGAACATGCGCTAGGGAAGGAGGGTGAGCATGACCAAGGCGAGACTGTCTGGGGCGCTGGCGATGCTGCTGTCTGCGGCCGTTCTGACGGGATGTGCGGCCATGGGATCCGGAGGGCCGACCGACGAGGAGCTTGCCCTCAAAGTGCTCGGCGACTACGAAGCGGCCATCGCGGCCTACGACGCCGACGTGGCCATGGCTCTGCTGGCGGACGACTACGAGGGCTGGCGCGGCAGTGGCAAGGAGGGCATCGCCCGCCTCGTTGACATGATGAAGGAGCGCGGCTCGGCGATGGAGCTCGACCTGAGCAGTGCCGTCGTGACCGTTGAGGGCGATACCGCCCGTGTCGCCGGCGTGGTGAGCCACATGGGGGAGTGGGACATGCGGTCGACCTACTTGCTCTCCCGGGCTGACGGGGGCTGGAAGATCAGGGGCATGGAGAGGGAGCAATAGGCCGGCGAAGCGCCGCCTGCCCGGCGCCGGGCGAGCACCGACCAGCGGGCCGTTCACCTGGCGACGACCTCATACCAGAGCGTCCGATTGGCCGGGCCGATGGGAAGCACCGCGTGCCCGTTCTGTTCCGGGCTGAAGGGCACCGGCTCGCGCCGCTGCCCGCGTTCATCCAGCGCCCAGGCCTGGACGCTTTCCGCCGGCAGGGGCAAGATGATGCGGGCGGGGATGACTTCCACTAGCGTTGGCGGTTCGCCCCAGTTGCTGCGCAGCGTCACGCGGTCGTCGCCCAGCTCCTCCCAGCCCCAATTGGTGTTCTGCCTGCGCCCCGCCGCCGTGATCAGCAGTCGGCAACGCCCGGGCGAAGAGGGAGGAGCGAGCGGGGGCAAGCCGCCCTCCATGACCGTCACAGTGATTGCGCTGAAGCCTTCCTGGCTCGTGTCGCCCGGCTCGATAACAACGCCTCCCAGGTCGAACCGCTTGCCGCCGCCGAAGCCAATGACCGCCTTGCTCTTCGCGGTGTTCACGGTCACCACGCCGCGCCCTTCGGAGCTGACGTCCCAGACCAGCTCGCCCGTATCGGAAGCGAATCGACCGTCCGGCAGCGACACCTGATCGGGCCGCAGCGCGCCGGGCGGTACTTGCCGTCCTTCGGTTGCGATGGCGACCCGGTGCAGCAGGGCTGCCTGCGGGGCCACGCCGGCGTGGCCGGCATTGACCAGTTGCCAGGGCCAGCTTGATGGGAGCCGTTCCAGTTCGGCCTGCACATCGATCTCGGCGACGACCTGCTGTTCGGCTGGCCGCACGTCGCCGCGCCGGAAGATCGCCATCGCGGGGACCAGGCCGGCCATCCGCACCGGATCCTGGTGGATGTTGAACCATCTGACGGAGCGGCGTTGGCCCCAGCCGTCTTCGCTGCCGTAGCGTGAGAGCGACAGGTAGTCCCAGTCCTGCAGGGAAGCATAAGCTGCATAGAGGATGTCGGCCTCTGCGCCGTAGCTGTTGGGCGCGGCGTGGCCGTACTCGGTCACGCATTGGGGCTGGTTGAGAACGCGGCGAAGGGCCAGATCGGTCAGGTTGCCGCCCGGCTGGTTCACCATGGGGACGTTGCTGACGTACCAGTCGTTCTGGTCCCACGGTCGGTTCGGGAACACCGGATGCGTCCAGTACGCGTGGGCGTCCGAGCAGTCCATGCTGGCCATCATGTTGGGCGTGCTGCAGCCGGTCGCCGTCCCGATCACCAGCCCCGTGACGCCCAGATCGTTCTTGTAGTAGCTGTGCATCGTCCGCCAGTACTTGTCTTCGGTATCCCAGAGGAACCTGACCCAGTCGCGGCTGGCGTCGGCCGTGCGCCGACCCCCGGTGCGGGACAGCAGAAGCGGAACGGTACCGCCCTGGGCACTCTCTCCCTCGCTCAGGCCGACCAGACCGCCCTCGCGGAACGAGACGTCCGCCAGGTAGAAGACGCCGGCCGGCAGATCGAAGTCGAAGAGCACCCGCGCGTTGTCGTCGTCCGCGCCGGAGATGAAGCCGTAGCGGAACTCCTGCCATTCGGTCGTCAGTTCTGCGGGGGCCGGGGACGCGAGGCGTTGCCACGGCGGGTGGGCCTCCTCGAAGCCGACCTGGATGCCGAGCGGCTCCTCCGCCCTGGCCCGGAAGGACAGCGTGTAGGCCTTGCCCTCGCGGACGGCCAGATGCTGCTGCTCGAAGCGGATCGGCCATCCGCTCTCCGGCGGCTTGGTGACCGTCACGCGCACCGCCCGCCCGCCCTGCGGCGCGTTGGGGACGTCCTCCACCACGTCCATCCCGCCCTGGGCGTTGTGATGCAGCTCGATGACCCATTGGTCGAGCCCCGAAGCAAAGTCACCGTCGACCAGCAGCTCGCGGCCGAGCGGCTCGGCCGTCCTGTCCCAGGCCTCGCGCAGCCGGCCGGTCGTTCCGTAGCGCTCCGCGAGCCAATCGTTCCACTTGCGCTGCAGTTCGGCGAGGAAGACCTTCGGCAGATCGTCGAGCCGCCCACCGAGCCAGGCATGCAGGAGGCCGTTCTCGTTGTGGATCTCGACGAACGCGACGGCCGGGTCTTCGGCGTAGGTCAGGCCGGTGTAGGCGTTGCGGTGCGTCAGCAGCTTGCGTGCGTACTCCTTCTGCAGCTCCAGCGCCGGCTCGTAGAAGAACCCCATGATGTTGCGGTCCGGCGCCTCGCGAATCCGGTCGATCTCGGCCGGGAGTCCGTCGTCCTTGTTGATATAACGGTAGCAGAGCGTGTTCATGTTGACGTAGATGCCGTTCTGCTTGAGCTGAGCGATGAAGTAGTCCAGCCGGTCGAGGCCCTCGGGATCCAGGTCGCGGGTGTGCGCAGGATCGGCCGCGATGATGCCCCGGGGGTAGCGCGCCATGTCCATAATGTGGAACCGGACGATGTTGATGCCGAACTTCGCCGACCGGGCGGCGATCTTCTCGGCGTTCGCCTTCTGCGGCATGGTGGCGTCGAAGGTCAGGTCGACGCCAAAGAAGCGGATGCGCTGTCGGCCGACGTAGAGGTGCCCGTCCTCGCCGACCCGCACCGGCCCCAGATCGCCGGCGGGCTTGTGGTTCCAGCCGCTCAGGTCGGTCGGGCCCGGCGTCGCATCGTCCCAGGGCAGCACGAACGGGCAGAGCTCGTCCGGTTGGCCTTGCCCCCCCAAGGACAAGACTGAGTAAAGGAGCCACACAGCACAGGAGGTCCCTACCAGTGCAGAGCCCAAAGCGTTCTCCTCTCGGCCTTGAAGAGTACGGGGACACAACCACCGGCGCATAGTGTACCGGCCCGACCTGCCGAAGTGAAGCGCAACGTTCCCGTGCTTCCGCCGCATGGTGAGCCGCTCACGCCAGTTGCCGGATCCGGGCGCGGTACTCGGACGCCAGGTGCTCAACAAGGAGGCGCGGCGGGGGGGATAGCAGGCGCTTCGTTGTACTCAAAGGGAACGTATCGGTACACGACGGCGAAGTCCGTCAGATCAGCCAGGGGAGAGAACCCACCGGGCACGCTTTGTCCGCTTTCCGTCAGCAGGCCCATGAGTCGTTCGATGTCGTGGATCCGGGGGTAGGTTACACGTGCCAGACTGAGCCACGCCTTCAGTGCTTTTTCTGCAGCCTGCTGGGCATGGAAACCGAACACCTCGTCTGCGAAAGCGTCCGGATCGCCCATGGCCCTCAGGGCCGTCAGGTCCCTGCGCGCTGCGCTGAGCATCAGCCGAGCATGGTCAAGGTCGCTCATACAGCACAGCTCCTTCCCGCAGACTGCGCGCAACGATGTGGTTCCGCGAGTTCCGCCACTTGGACAGCTCCGCCGCACTGACAACAAGTATGTCCTTGGGCACGGCGAAGCCCGACAACGCGCGGCGGATCCTGCGGGTCTCCTGCATGCGCGTCCGGTCGCCGCGGAAGGGCTCCTCCTCCACGACAAGCAGGTCCACGTCGGAACCCGGTCCTGCGCCCCCTGCTGCCCGAGAGCCGAACAGCACGATCAGGCGAGGATGGACCGCTTCCACGATAGCCCGAGCCATCTCCTGGACAACGGTCTCGGCAGGCGGCATCGGCCTGTTGCCCCTCCGATTCTACGTCAGGTAGCCCAGCAGGCGGGCGAGGGTGGGCTTGATCCGCTTGCGCTCGACTATGATGTCGATGAACCCGTGCTCCAGCAGGAACTCTGCGGTCTGGAAGTCCTCTGGCAGTTCCTGCTTGATGGTCTGCTCGATCACGCGCCGCCCCGCGAAGCCGATCAGCGCCCCCGGCTCGGCGACTATCACGTCGCCCATCGAGGCCCAACTAGCCGTCACGCCCCCCGTGGTCGGATGCGTCATCACGCTGATATAGCAGCCGCCTGCGCGGTGGAACCGGTTCAGCGCGGCGCACGTCTTCGCCATTTGCATTAGGGACCACGCGCTCTCCTGCATGCGGGCGCCGCCCGAGGCCGCCACGGTGACCAGCGGCAGCTCGCGCTCCATGGCCAGCTCGACGGCGCGGGTTAGCTTCTCTCCTACCACGCTGCCCATGCTGGCGCCGCGGAATCGGAAGTCCATGGCCGCGAACACGACAGGCCGCCCCTCGACCTTGCACGTCCCGCAAATGATGGCCTCGTTGAGCCCGGTCCTCTCCGTGTCCTTCTTTAGGTCGTCCACGTAGGCCTTCTTGGCCACGAAGTTGAGCGGGTCGCAGGGCAGCAGGTCACCGTCGCACTCCTCGAAGGTCCCCGGGTCGGTGTGCAGCCGGACGCGGTCCCACGCGCCGATCCTGAAGTGGTAGTTGCACTCCGGGCAGGTCTGGAGGAGCTCCTCGACGTTCTTGCGGTAAACCATCGCCCCGCACCCGTCGCACTTGACGAAGATCCCGTCGGGCACCTGCTTCTTTTTGCTGAATCTTAGCATCCGCCTATGGCGCGTTATGGTTCATGGCTCCGGGCACAGGACTCACCTGCTGGCCCCAATTCTACCACATTAGCCGGGGTCTGACTAAATGGCATCGTGCCAGGGAGAGCATCCACCGTGTGGGCCGCGCGCCGAGCGCCGGATAGCTCTCCGGTCATGACCCCTGAATCGGCTCCAAATCGGCGCCCAGGCAGACCTCCTGCCCCGGACAAGTCTCGAGCTCCACCACCCGGTCTCCGCACCGCACAAGGCAGGGCCCGCCCCTGCCGGACAGGATTCGGGCCTGGGCAAGGGATCCGTCCCGCCACCGGATGTCCACCTGGAACCCTCCGCGGGCCCTCAGCCCGCGCACGCTACCCGTCGGCCAATCAGCAGGCAGGGCGGGCAGCAGGTGCAGGCAGCCGGCATGGCCCTGCAGCAGCATCTCTGCGACGGCCGCGGTGCCGCCGAAGTTCCCGTCTATCTGGAAAGGCGGGTGAGTGTCGAACAGGTTGGGCAGCGTCGATTCGCGGAGCAGCGCCTGCAGGTTTTCCCGCGCCGGCCGGGTGTACCAGAGCTTCATCTGGGACGGCCCTCCAGGGGACTAGCCGGCGTGATGGGGCTGTGCCCTGGTCTGGGGGGACGGGCCTGCAGATGGTCCGACCCGTCGGCCTCGGCCCGAATCGGGGCCTTCAGCCCTCTCGACGCAGGGCCTCCAGGGCGGCCTGCTTCAAGTTCCGCACCGCCTGTGCGGGGGGCAGGTCGGCGTGGAAGACGGCGTAGCCGGCCACCATCACGTTGGCGCCGTACTGCACGGCGGTACCCACGGTCTCGGGCCCGATGCCGCCGTCCACGTAGATGTCGATCTCGTCCCCGAACATCCGCCGCAGGGCCGGTATCTTGCGACAGGCGGATTCCATAAAGCCCTGCCCGCTGAAGCCCGGCTCCACGGTCATAACCATCAGGCAGTCCAGCTCGCCCACGGCGTCTTGCACGCTCTCGGGAGGAGTGGCCGGCTTGAGGGCGAGGCCCACCTCGGCTCCATGCTCCTTGACCTGGCGGACCGCCGACATCAGGTCCTCGACGGCCTCCACGTGGAACATCAGCACGTCGGCGCCTGCCTCGATGAACGTGGGGGCGTAGCGCACGGGGTCGGTGATCATCAGGTGGGTGCTGACGGGGACGGTGGCGCACTCGGCGATGGCGGCAGCCAGGTAGGGACCGACCATGATGTTGGGCACGAAGTGGCCGTCGGCCACGTCGATGTGTAGCATCTCGACTCCCGCTTCTTCCAGCTCGCGGACCGCCGCTGCCACGTTCGTCAGGTCGGACTCCACCATTGAGGGTGCGATCTTGATCTGCATTGCGCTCCTTGGGGGTCTCAGTCCAGGGCCGTGATGCCCGGCAGCTCTTCTCCGCCCAGGAAGGCGAGGGAGGCCCCGCCGCCCGTGGAAACGTGGCTGATCTTGTCCTGGAGCCCAAGCTCCTCGACGGCCTCGGCGGTCTCCCCGCCTCCGACGATGGTCGTCGCATCGGACGCGGCCATTGCCCGGGCGACGGCCTTCGTGCCGGCGGCGAACGCGTCTATCTCGAAGTAGCCGACCGGCCCGTTCCAGGTCACCAGGGCGGCCTCCTTGATCTTCTGTTCGTACCGGGCGACGGTCTTGGGGCCGATGTCCAGGCCGATCCAGCCGTCGGGGATCTCGTCGTCGAAGGTGCGGACCTCCGCCTCGGGATCGATCTTCTGCGCGCAGACGTGGTCGACGGGCAGCATGATCTTGTCCCCGCCGAGCTCGAGCAGTTCGGCCGCCACGTCCAGACGGTCCTCCTCGACCAGGGATGCACCCACGCCGACGCCCTGGTGCTTGAGGAAGGTGTAGGCCATGGCGCCGCCGATGAGCATGGCGTCCACTTTGTCCAGCAGGTTTCGCAGGACCTGGATCTTGTCGGAGACCTTCGCCCCGCCCATGACGGCCACGTAGGGATGATCGGGGTTTTTGGTGGCCC
>CAZSET010000003.1:0-2785 GCA_964605915.1 uncultured candidatus Brocadiaceae bacterium
ACCAGAAGGGCCTGCACCTGGTGGCCATGGCCCGCCTTGCGGACGGCTTGGATGCTCCGCAGGCACGGATCTACAAGGCGGACTGGTTCGGCGGACCCATCGGCGTCAAGGGCATCTACCGCCTCGATTTCGAGGACGATCCGGCCTTCGGCAAGAGGCACTGGCTGGCCGGCGAGTCGCGCGAAGTCGTGCGCGCCATGCTGACCGAAGAGCTTCGGGAGACGATCAAGGGCTGGTCCGTCGGCGGTCCGAAGCCGGTCATAGAAGTGACGCCCGGATGGGTGGCCGTGCACGTCGAGTCGCACCTGAGCGATAGGGCCGTCGCGGAGAAGGCTGCAGGCCTGCTCGATTATGCGGCGGCCATCGCCGGCCAGGTGGCCCGGCAGGGATGGGCCTGACCGGTCACAAACCGGGCGGCTGAACGGAGGCAAGACGCGTGTCGACCGACGAGCAGCTCATGCTGAGCGCCGCCGAAGGCGACATGGACGCCTTCGAGGAACTGGTCCGCCGCCACCAACAGGGCGCCCTCAACGTGGCCTATCGCTTCCTGAGCGACCGCACGCTCGCCGAGGACGTCGCCCAGGAGGCATTCATGAAGATACTGGCCGGCGCGGACCGATACCGCCCCTCCGCGCGCTTCCGCACCTACCTCTACAACGTGATCTGGCACCTGTGCATTGACGTGCATCGAAGAAGGAAGCCGCTCCGGCTGGAGTCGCTGCGTCCGCAGCCGAGCGACGAGGACGGCCCCGCAGACGCCGCCCTCCGCGACGAGCGCAGCGCCAGGGTCCAGGCGGCGATCCGGAAGCTGCCGCCCCGCCAGAGGATGGCCCTCGTGCTAAAGCACTACGAAGGAATGAGTTACAAGGAGATCGGCAAGGCGCTTCGGTGCTCGGCCCGGGCCGTGGACGCCCTGCTGAGCCGGGCCAAACGCCAGCTCAAGGAAGAGCTGCAGGACGCCATTTAGGCCCGCCGCCTGAATCGATGACGAGCGGGAGAGTCCGAACGCGGGATTTCGCCGCTCCGTGCGTTTAAGTAAGTGGAGGTCGGAGATGAAGTGCAAGAAGACATCCGAACGGCTCAACGCCTACCTCGACGGCGAACTGGCGCCGGACGAGGCGCTCGCAGTTCGGGAGCATCTGCGCGCGTGTCCGCAGTGCGCCGCAGAGCTCGACGGGCTGAAGCAGCTCAACCGGGCGTTGGAGGCAGAGCCGGGCATGGCGGTTCCCAACGGCTTCGCGCGCCGCGTGCGGGCCGTCGCCGAGGAACGACACGCCGTCCCCGTTGGGCTCGCCACCTCGACGGCACGGCTGCAACTGGTGCTGTCACGCATCGCCGCCGTGGTGATGGTCGCAGCGGGCCTGTGGGTCGGCGGGTTGATGGCCCGCAGCACGTCCCAAAGCAGCCTCGGCGTCGAGCCGGAGACCTACGAAGTCACGGAGTTCGACCTCCAGTTGGATCCCCTCTCGGCCACGCCGCCGGGATCGGTTGCTGAGGTTTATCTGGCCTTTGCGGAGCAGGGCGAGTGAAGGAGGCCCGAGAGATGTTCAACAAGGCGCTATCACTGCTGCTGATATTCTCCCTGGCCTTCAACATTGCGTTTGTGGGCATATGGGTCTACAACCGCACCGCGCGCCGGCCCCCACGGGCGGCGCTGCCCCCGGGCCAGGCGCCGGGTCGCTCCCCGGCGGCGGTGTCCCCCCCTCCCTGGGGGCAACTCAACCTGCCGGCCCCACAGCAGCGCAAGATGACGCAGGATTGGGCCGAGGTCCACCGGAAGATCGAGACCCTCAACGCAGAGGGTCAGCAATTGCGCGAGCAACTGCTGGACCTGCTGGCTGCTGAAAAGCTCGACGCGGAGGCGATTCGTGCCTGCCAGCAGCGCATCGACGAGATACAGGAGCAGGTCCGGCGGCTGGTCGTCGACCACATGCTGAGGACGCGCGACACGCTTAGCCCGCAGCAGCGTGCTCGGTGGGTCCGCATGATGAAGGCCGCAGGACGCCGGCGGGGCCGAGGGTTGTGGTCCGGCGATTCACGCCGGGAGCCGCCTGCGGGCCCTCCCGCCGCCACGGGCGGCATGCGTCAGCAGCGAAGAGGCACGAGACGAGCGCCGGATCAACCGCAAGAGCCGTAGCCCTTAACCTACAGAAGGAGGAAGCAGAGATGAACGTTAGAACCAGCGGAATTGCCGTTCTGATCGGTCTGGCCACTTTGGCCCTGTCGGCCGAGCCGACGGCTGCCCAGATGGCCGGACCAGGCGCAGGACCGGAAGTGCAGCCCCGCGCAGTCGGCCCCGGGCCTGGACCCGTCCGGGCGCAAGCGGGCCCGTGGCAACAGGCGCCGATAGGCCCCAGGTGGGGCCAGCTCGCCCGGCAACGAGCGCTCGCTGCAGGTCGGCGACAGGCTGCCGGCGCGCCCGGCTTGTACGGAATGCAGCGCGGTGAGCGCGGCGCAGGCCGTGGGCAGGTCCCCCAGGCAAGGGCGCAGCAGCAGCGCCGGCAGGGGATCGGACGCGGCGCCGGCCGTGGACAGCTCCCCCAGGCAAGGGCGCAGCAGCAGCGTCGCCAGGGACTCGGGCGCGGCGCAGGCCGTGGACAACTCCCCCAGGCAAGGGCGCAACAGTGGCGTCGCCAAGGGCTCGGACGCGGCGCGGGCCGTGGACAGCTCCCCCAGGCAAGGGCGCAGCAGCAGCGCCGGCAGGGGATCGGACGCGGCGCGGGCCGTGGGCAGCTCCCCCAGGCAAGGGCGCAGCAGCAGCGCCGCCAGGGACTCGGACGCGGTG
>CAZSET010000003.1:2885-48361 GCA_964605915.1 uncultured candidatus Brocadiaceae bacterium
CAGCTCCCCCAGGCAAGGGCGCAGCAGCAGCGCCGCCAGGGACTCGGACGCGGTGCAGGGCGTGGACAACTCCCCCAGGCAAGGGTGCAGCAGCAGCGCGGCCCCGGCGGCCGAGCGGGTGCTCCTCAAGCACCGGCGGCAGATGCGCCGCGCGCCCGTCGTGGCGGCCAGGACCGACCTGAGGAGCCGCAGGAAGACCAGCCCGTCCAACCCCGGCGCCGCCAGGCAGGGCGCCGGGCTCCGGACGCGATGCCGGAGAGCCAGTAAGGCGGGCAAGGCGGACGACACCCGCTATACCCCGCCTCCGCCGAGGCGATAAAATCGGCGGCACGCAGGGCGAGCCGGGGAGGCGCCTCCCACCGTCCCCCGGCTCGTTCTCCATATCCCCGTCAGGGCGCCTCGTCGATCGAGATGCCCAGCTCCCTGAGCTGCTCCTCCGCCACCTCGGACGGAGCGCCCGTCAGCAGACAAACGGCGCGCTGCGTCTTGGGGAAGGCGATGGTCTCCCGAATGTCCTCCAGGCCGAGCAGCGTGGTCACGACGCGGTCGAAGCCGAAGGCAATGCCGCCGTGGGGCGGCGGGCCGTAGCGCAGGGCGTCCAGGAAGAATCCGAACCGCTCCCGCGCCTGCTCTTCGGAGTAGCCGAGGATCTTGAGTGTCCGCAGTTGCAGGTCGCGCTCGGAGATACGGATGCTGCCGCCGGCCAGCTCCTGGCCGTTCATCACCAGGTCGTAAGCCTGGGCACAGACCGATTCGGGATCGCTCTCGAGCCGGTCCACGTGCTCCGGCACGGGGCACGTCCAGGGATGGTGAACGAAGGTCAGTTCGCCCGTGCGCTCGTCCCTCTCGAACGAGGGCGGCTCCACGACCCAGCAGAGCGCGTTCTCCGCGCCTGCCAGGAGGCCGAGCTCGCGCGCCAGGTGCAGCCGCAGGTGCGACAGGGCCAGGTTGCAGACGTAGCGCCTATCCGCCACGAAGAGCAGGAGCGAACCGTCCCCCGCGCCCAGGCGCTCGCAGATGGCGCCGATCTCGCCCTCGTTGAAGAACTTGGCGACCCCGCCCTCCGCCGCTCCGTCCCTCACCTTGAACCATGCCAGGCCGCCGGGCCCGAACTGCTTGATCCACTCCACCAACCCGTCCACCTTGCTGCGCGGCATATCGGCCCCGCCCGGAACGCAGATGCCGCGGACCTGTCCGTCCTCCTCGACCGCCTGGCGGAAGACGCGGAACTCGCATTCGGCGGCAATGTCCGACACGTCCCCTATCTCGAGGCCGAAGCGAAGGTCGGGCGAGTCGGTGCCGTACTTGCGCATTGCGTCGTGGTAGGTCATGCGAGGGAGGGGGAGGGACAGCGTCTCGCCGAGCAGCTCATCGAATACGCGGGCCACCAGTCCCTCCGTCAGCTCCATGACGTCCTCCTTCTCGACGAAGGACATCTCGATGTCGATCTGGGTGAACTCGGGCTGGCGGTTGGCCCGCACGTCCTCATCGCGCAGGCACTTGACGATCTGGAAGTAGCGATCCAGCGAGCCGATCATCAGCATCTGCTTGAAGAGCTGCGGACTCTGCGGCAGGGCGTAGAATCTGCCGGGATGCACGCGGCTGGGCACAAGGTAGTCGCGTGCGCCTTCGGGGGTGCTCTTTGTCAGGAACGGGGTTTCCACCTCGATGAAGCCGTGCTCGTCCAGGTAGCGGTGCACGAGCTGGATGAGCCGGTGGCGGAACTCCAGATTCCGCTGCATGACCGGCCGGCGCAGGTCCAGATATCGGTGACGCAGCCGCACCTCCAGGGAGACCTCCTCGCTGCCCAAAACGTCGAACGGCGGCGGGTCGCTCTTGCTGTGAAGCTCCATCTCCTCGGCCACGACCTCGATCTGGCCGGTTGGCAGGTCGGGATTCGCCATCTCGGGAGGGCGCTCGTCCACGCGCCCGCGCACGCTGACGCAGTATTCGCTGCGCAGCGCGCGAGCCCGTCGGTGCAGATCGGGGTCCTGCTCCGGCCGGAAGACGACCTGCGTCAATCCCGTCCGGTCGCGGAGATCAATGAAGACCAGGCCCCCGTGATCGCGCCAGTTGCTCACCCAGCCGCTCAAGACGGCTTCTTCCCCGACGTTTTCCACCCGCAATTCGCCGCATCTGTGTGTTCGCTTCAGCATTCGGTTCGGGATTCTCCTTGGACTATCGTGCTTGGATCGCCGCAGAGCCCTGGATCGCGGACGGAGCCGCAGGCTCTGCAAAGGGCGGCGGGCTTAATTCGTCAGCCGCCGTCTGGTTCGGTCGGCCCGCTGTCCGACCGTCAGTATGCTCTTGCGCAGTTCGACGGGGCTGAGGCCCTCGCGCAGGATCGTGTTGAACATCATGAAGTGGGGCTCGCCGCCGACGTCGCTGAGCGCTATCGCCCCGTAAGGCATCTTCAGGTTGTGGCGGAGCACGGTCTCGTAGTGCTCGGGCGCCGCCTTGCCGCAGTCGGCGTAGACGATCACTATGGCGGCGCCCTCGTGGTCGTGCGAGCCGAAGACGGCCCCCACGCGCTGGGAGCCGCCCCGCAACGGCACGTCAACGGCGTATCGACCCTCTCCTTCCTGTCGGAAGGACGCCTTGACCTCTCGGAGGGCCTGTTCCATGAGCGCGGTGTCGTCCAGTGCCGTCGACGGAGCCGGCGCTTCGGCGCGGCGCCCGTGCTGCTCGGCCCAGCGCAACCACTCGTTCGGCACGGGGCCCAGGTCCTCGCCCACTATCCTTATGAGCGCATCATGCGCGACGCTCTGGTAGTCGGTCTGGTCCAGGCGGGGAGCGATGGCCGGCACGGCCTCGACGGCGCGGAGCTGGCCCAGGCACTTCAGGATGGCCCATCTGGCGCCCTCCTGGGCCTCGCGCTCAAGGGCGTCCAGCAGGGGGCCGACGGCCTCCGAGCCCATGGCCACCAGCTCGCGGGAGGCCGCGCTGCGTTGCCTGAAATCCCTCAACTGCGCAACGAGAGACCTGATCCTGTCTTCACTCATCGCTCGTGGTCCCGCCCCCTTCGGCCTGGGCCTCTCGCCCGGCGGACGCATCCCGCACCTCTGTGACCGCGCGCTCCCGCGCGACGCTCCACTGCCGGCCGTCGGCCATGTCCTTGATCGTCACCTCGCCCCGCGCCAACTCGTCCGGCCCGATCAGCACGCAGAGCTGCGCCCCGCGCCGATTCGCCACGCGCATCTGGGACTTGGCGCTCCTGCCCTCGTAGTCCATGTCGGCCGACAGGCCGCCGTCGCGCAGGGCCTGCACCAGCTCGAAACAGTCGGCCCGCGCCGCGTCGTCGAAACTGACGACGTAGACCTCGACGCTGGGCGCGGTCTCCGGCGGCGGGCCTTGTTCGCTCTCCATGGCCAGCAGCGTCGACTCGGCACCGATGGCAAAGCCCACGCACGGAAGCGGAGGCCCGCCCAGCAGCTCGACCAGATCGTCGTAACGTCCGCCGCCGCAGATGGCGTCCCGCGCCCCGAGCCACCGGTGCTTGATCTCGTAGACGGTGCGCGTGTAGTAGTCCAACCCGCGCACGAGGCGCGGATCCTCCTCGTAGCTGATGCCCGCCCGGTCCAGCGCCGACTTCACCTGCTCATAGTGGGCCGCGCATTCGTCGCACAGGTAGTCCGTCATGACCGAAAGGACGGCCACCACTTCGCGACACTTCTCGTTCTTGCAGTCGAGCACGCGCAGCACGTTGCGGTCCAGACGGCTGCGGCAGTCCTCGCAAAGCTCGTCTTCCCTACCGTGTAGTATAGCGCGCACCTCCTCACGGAACTGCGGCCGGCACTTGCTGCATCCGATCGAGTTGAGGGAGACGTCGAAGTCCTTCAGTCCTAGTTCCCGGAAGACGGAGACGGCCAGCAAAATCGTCTCGGCGTCCAGCAGCGGGCTGTCGCTGCCGATGGCCTCCACGCCCAACTGGTGGAACTGGCGCAGGCGCCCCTTCTGCGGACGCTCGTGCCGGAACATCGGCCCGACGTAGTAGAGCTTCTGGAACGCCTCCTGCTTGTGCAGATTCGCCTCCAGGTAGGCGCGGATGACAGAGGGCGTCCCCTCCGGGCAGAGGGTGATGCTCTCCCCGTCGCCCGCCGGGATGGTGTACATCTGCTTCTGGACGATCTCCGTGGTCTCGCCCGTGCCCTTCTCGAAGAGGCGGGTGTCCTCGAAGACCGGCGTTCGGATGCGCCCGTAGCCGTAGCGCTCGAACAGGCGCGCGGCCGTCTCATACAGCCGGCGCCAGTAGGTCCACTGGCCGGGCAGCACGTCCTCGGTTCCCTGGACTGATCTTATGTCTTCCTGAGCCATTGGTCCGATTGGGCCTGACGCGGGAAAGGCCAAGCAAGGAAGCGATGACATGGCATCCCGGGAAGCAGCGTCCGCGGGCAGCGGCATGCAAGTCCGTGCCGACCGTCACTGCGCACAGAAAAGCGATAGATGCTGCATTGTAGCAGAAGCCGGCCCATTTGCAAAGCATCCCGCATCGGCTGCACTTGCAAAGGCGGGGCGCCGCCCGGTAGCGTACCTGAGGCCTGTGCCCGTCTCCCTATTCCCATCCGCGAAGGTAAGGCATGGCCTCGGACCTGACCGGCAGGCGCATCCTGGTGACCAGCGGCCCGACCCGCGCCGACCTGGACGCGGTGCGGTTCATCAGCAACCGTTCGTCGGGCCGCCTCGGCTGCCGCATCGTCCGGGAGGCGCTCGCTCGCGGTGCAGCGGTGACGCTGGTGGCCGGCCCGCAGAGCGCCGTCCCCCGCCCGGACGATCTGAGCGCCCAAGAGGCCGAACGCCTGCGCGTGCTGCGCATAGAGACGGTGCCCGACCTCATGCGAACGCTCGAGGAAGAGTTGACGGGACCTGAGGCGCCGGAGGCCGTCGTGCACGCGATGGCCGTCCTGGACTACGTGCCCGAGGCCAGCCGCGCCGAGAAGACGCCCTCAGGGCAGGAGAGCTGGGACATCCGCCTGGTCAGGACGCCGAAGGTGATCCGGCGCATCAAGGAATGGGCGCCGAAGACGTTCCTGGTCGAGTTCAAGCTCGAGGTGGGGGAACCGGAGGATCGGCTGCGCGAGATTGCGCTGGCGTCCCTGCGCGCCAACCGCGCGGACCTGGTCGTGGCGAACGATCTGACGCGGATCCGGGACGAAACCCACCCCGCCCTCATCATCTCCCCGGAGGGGCAGGTCCTGGCCCGCCCCGCCACCAAGACGGACATCGCCCGCGCCCTCTGCGACATCCTGGCCGGCCGTTCTCGTTGAGGCGCCGGCCGGGCGCCATCTGTGCCTAGAGGCGCTTCAGGGACAGGATCGGCTCCTGGGCGAGGAGGCGGCGCAGGATCGAGAAGTCCGGCAGCCTGAACGCCTTGCGCACGGCTTCGTCTATCTCCGCCCGCACGGGGTCTTCCGCGATCTGTGCTATGGGGCTGAGCTCAGATGCTGCAAGAGAATCATAGGCTCCTGCGAGAAATGTGCGCACCTTTCTGCTCATGGCAGCCACGCTTAGCACGGGGAGGCGCGCGAGCGCCGTCTTCTTGTAGTGCGACCATGGCCCTTCGGTCTCCACCCGATGCGTCAGCCAGACGCAGAGCCCCAGCGTCGAGTTAAGCCACAGCACAAGTGCCTTCTCGCCTGCATCGGATTCGCGCCTCCCACCCATTTTGAAAGGCCACCAGACGTTCGACAAAGCCGGCTTGTCAAGCAGCACGGACACAAGTCTGTGTGTGTTGAGCCTAAGTCCTTCGGCCAGCATCAACTTCCCAGCGCCCGCCCAAAGGTCTGAGGCCCTGGGGGGCGGCGGACCTTCCCCGTCGCCTGGAGCCGGTGAGAGATACAGATTAGGGTGCTGGGCCATCGTCCCGATGTCTTCGGATGTGTGCCCCCATAATGCCGGGTATGGCGTCAGCACGGCGCTCTTTCTGAATCCGCTGTGGACGCCGTGGCGGTCCGGCCCTAGCGAGCCCAGATCCCCTAAGGGGCACAGGGGAACTTTGCGCCTGCGGGCCCTGCCCGGCAGCCAGAGGTAGCCCCGAAGAAGGTTGTGGGCCGCTCGGACGAGGTCGGCCTGGGCGAAGGCGCAGGGCAGAAGCCAGCTCTCCTGGCTCTTGAGGAACTCCCACGACACGGAGACGGCCTCGCCAAGCTTCTGCTCCCCCAGGCGCAGTTCGAGGGCCCCCTGCCCTTGTTCCAGGTCCGGCGCCTGCTGCCGGCGGAGCTTCTCGGCAATGGCCAGCGCCTCGAACTGCGTCGTCGGGTTGCGCCAGAGATTGACGGCCGTCACGCGGCCATCCTGCGCATGCGCCTTGCGATCGGCCTTGACGGCGACCAGAAGGACCTCGCTCAGGTCGGTGCTCTCGGAGAAGTTCCAGCGCTCCGGATCGTGACTGCATATCACGTGTTCGACGCGGTAATAGCTCCGCAGCAGCTCGCGGCTCGGACCCCAGGCGACACCGGAGAGGACGGCCTTCGGCAACACCACGGCCAGACGCCCGCCGGGCTTGATGTGCGAATGGGCCACGGCCAGGAACACGGATCCGAGGCCCGCCGTGCTGTTCGCAAGGACCTTCGGGCCTCGGAGCATCCGGCCGAGTTTCTTCTGCATCTGGCGGCGCTCTTCCGGGGGCGATGAGCCGAACAGGAGGTTCCCGCCGACGCTCCGCGTGAAGGGCGGGTTCATCACGCACAGGTCGATGCGCGGCAGAGGAGCGGGCACTGGTCCGCTGGCCTGGGATGGGCTTACCCGCCCCGAAGCGCTCGGCCCGGCAAAGAGGTCCACGTGCATGTTGACGGTTCGGCTGTTGAGAAACTCGATGCTGCCCAGCCGCCGCTTCTCTCCGCCCAACGGAAGGCTGTAGAGATTCATCTCTCGGAAGGCCACCTCGGGGGCCCGGAGGGCCAGCGTGGAGGCCGTCAGGTGCACCGCCGACGCGAGCACGTCGTAGCCGTACATAACGTCCTCGGCGAGGACGCGGTGAAGGGCCGGAAGGTCCAGCCCCGGGCCCTTGCCCTGGGAGGCCTCGATGTAATTCTCGGCGACGGCCTGGGCGGCGGCCATCAGCAAGGTGCCGGTTCCGCAGGCCAGGTCCACGACGTGGAAATCCCGGAGCTTCTCCAGGTCATGCCACGGCACGTCCCACGCCTTGGGCCGCAGGGCCATCTCCAGCAGCAGTGCCGCGGCCGGGATGCTGGTGTAGTAGGTTCCGAGGTACTTCGCCTGGGACAGCAGACGGTGGTAGACGCGGCCCATCAGGTCATGCCTCATCGGCGCCCGCATGTCAACCAATTCCCGCGCCGCCTCCGAGAGGCCCTCCACGGCCGCCTGTATCTCCCTGAAGGACGTGCAGCTGCGCAGGACTGCCTCCGCGAGGTGGAAGATGGGGTAGTAGTCGATCTCCCGCAGAATATAGCCCCAGTGCTCAGCGAACTTCATCACGGGGTCTCTGTCGCTGGGAAGGTTTGCGATAGCCTTCACGCGCGGATCAGAACCCGAAAGCACCTCCTGGAAGATCATGGCGTTCATGATGACGAGGCCGCCGACGCGGCAGGCGGCGCGCTCGGGCGTCTCCTCCCCAGGCATCGGCGAGCGGGGGGCATTGGCGGGGCCGGGGGAGAAGTCGATGGGCCGGATGCCAAGCCGATCCATGATGCGGCCAATCACGCCGGGCCGCGGGGCGAGAGCAGAGGCGAATCGGCTGACCGCCTCGTCCAGGATGGCGACGGCCTTCGCAACGACGTCCTCACGGACCAGCCGCTCGAAAGCCGCGTGCAACGACCTCTCCAGATAACCGACGTCCCCTGCGGCGAAACCGGTCTCGCCGGCCTCAGTCACGAGCGCGATCTGAAGGGAAGCGCGCCCCAGGCGATCCGGGAGCTCTGCGAACTCCGCGCGACGAAGCTCCGCCGGGTAAACCACCCCGATTCCGATGTGGGCGATGCCGTCCTCGACGCGCCGTCTGGCAGACTCAAGTGCGCGCCCCGCAGCATCGGGCTGGTCGGCCACTTCCCCTTCGATAGCGGTCCTGAGCCCGCTGTAATAGACGATCACGTCGACCATCTTGCGTCCGTGCTCGAGCGTGGCATCGAATATGTACTCGGGCGCCGTGACCATGCCCCTGTCCTGCAGAAGCCTGGCCAGGGCTACGTTGAGGACTTCCTGTCTATAGCCGTCAGGCATGAACGACTCCCCGCCAATCCCCAATCGGCAAGACCACTGCGGTCGAGCCCAATCTATAACCGACCTTCTGTCCCCGTTCAAACTACTGCCCCGGCCCCAGCCGACCCGTCAGCATCGTCCCTTCCCGCCCAAGGCAGCGAAGGCGCGCCGCGTGGCCGATCAGTGCGTCCCCACCCGGCGCGGTGAGGCGGACGTAGCGGTCCGTGTAGCCGGCGAGCAGTCCCGAGCGCGTCCGCCGCTCGAACAGCACGCGCACCGTCCGCCCGACGAAGCTCCCGGCCCACTTGATGGCCATCTCCCGCCCCAGGTCCCTGGCCCGCCCGCTGCGGTCATGGACGACCTCCGGCGCCACGCGGTCCGGCATATCGGCGGCCGCCGTCCCCGGGCGCGGGCTGAACGGGAAGACGTGCATCCGGCTGAACCGCGCCCGCCGGCAGACCGCCAGCGTGTTCTGGAACTGCTCCTCCGCCTCGCCCGGGAAACCGACCATCACGTCAGCGGTGATAGCGGGACGGTCCAGACGCTCGCGGGCCAGGTCCACCACGCCCAGGAACTGTTCCGGCGTGTAGGGCCGGTTCATGCGCCTGAGCACGTCCGCGTCGCCGCTCTGGAGCGGCAGGTGCAGGTGGGGGCAGACGGCCGGATGGCGCATCGCGTCGAGGAGGTCCTCCGTCACCTCGCGCGCCTCGATGGAGCTAAGCCGCACGCGCTCGACGCCCGGCGTCTCGGCAACTGCAAGGACCGCGTCGGCAACGGTCGGTGAGGCGTCAAGATCGCGCCCGTACAGGCCGAGGTGGATGCCGGTCAGGACGATCTCCGCGAAGCCGGCAGCCGCCAGCCGCTCGGCCTCGGCCCTGACACCCGCCAGCGGGTGGCTGCGTGGCTCTCCCCGCACGAAGGGCAAGATGCAGTAGGAGCAGAACGCGTCGCATCCCTCCTGGATCTTCAGAAACGCCCGCGCCCGGCCGCCGAACGAGCGGATGCCGAAGTCCCCGTCCAGGAGCTGCGGTCCGGCATCGCATGAGCCGCCATGCACGGCCCGGAGCAGCGCGTCCCACTCCCCGCGCCCGTAGACGCCCGCAACGTCCGCTGCCGCACGCAGATGCTCCGGCGCAGCGCTGGCGTAGCAGCCCGTGACGAAGACGCGCGCGCCCGGATTCTCCCTGACCAGCCGCGTCGCCCACTGGCGCGACTTGCGGTCCGCCGTCGCGGTCACGGTGCACGTATTGAGCAGGCAGACGTCGGGGGGCTCGCCTTCCCTGGCCTCCCGGTAGCCGAGGGATTCGAGCGCCTCGGCCAGCCGGCGTGAATCATAGAGATTCGCCTTGCAGCCGAGCGTCACGACGCGATAGGTCTGCCCGTTCGGAGGGGACGTCATGAACCAGAAAGCTCGCAAAGAAAGGGGGACTCGAGCACGATTTGCCGATAGCACCGCGCGTGCGCCGGACCGATCGGTTCCTTCGTCGTGCGCGTGGTGTTCGTCGTGGTTCGACGGCGACGTAGGGTCACGCGCGGGCGACACCGGTCTGGCGCGCGGCCCCCGCGACGGCGTCGGCGACGGCGCGATGCACGGCGCGGTCCATGAAGTCCGGCACGAGTTGGCCCTCGGGCGCCAGCGCGGCGAGGACCGAGGAGGCGGCGATCTTCATCTCTTCGTTGATGTCGCGCGCCCGCGCGTCCAGAGCGCCCCGGAAGATGCCGGGGAAGCCGAGCGCGTTGTTGATGTGCCGGCCGTCCTCGGCGGCGATGGCGCCGGCCTCCAGGGCTTCGTCCGGCCATATCTCGGGCACCGGGTTGGCCATGGCGAATACGATAGGCCCGGGCGCCATCGAGCGGACCATCTCCGGCGTCACCGCACCGGCGATGCTGACGCCGATGAAAACGTCCTTGTCCGGCATCACCTCGGCCAGGCTTCCCTTCTGGTTCGCCCGGTTCGTGATGGCGGCAATCTGCTCCTTGACGGGGTTCATGTTCTCGGTGCGCCCGCGGTAGATCGCACCGGCCCGATCGCACAGGACGACGTCCGCAATGCCGTAATTCAGCAAGAACCGGGCGACGGCAGAGCCCGCCGCGCCGGCCCCGTTCATCACCACGCGCACGTCGCCGGCCCGCTTGCCCGCGATCTTCAGGGCGCTGATGAGGGCGGCCAGGACCACCACCGCCGTGCCATGCTGATCGTCGTGGAAGACGGGCACGTCCACGCGCTCCTTGAGCGCGTCCTCGACCTCGAAGCACACGGGCGCCGCGATGTCCTCCAGCAGAATGGCGCCGAAGGTCGGAGCGATGGCCGCCACGGCCTCGATCACCTGCGCGGCATCGTGACTATCCACCAGCAGTGGCACGGCCGCGATGTCCACCATCTCCATCAAGATGACGCACTTGCCCTCCATGACGGGCATGGCGGCCCTGACGCCGACGTCCCCGAGGCCGAGCACGGCCGTGCCGTTGGTGACCACGGCCACCGTGTCCGCCACGGACGTATAGTCGTAGAGCTTATCGGGATCGGCCTCGATGATGCGGCTGACCTCGGCCACGCCGGGCGTGTAGATCTGGCGCAGGCGCTGCACCGTGTCGAGCCTGAGGCGGCTGGTCATGCGCGTCTTGCCGCCGCGATGCAACCGCAGGATGTCGTCCACTTGGGGTTCGGGTTCTCTGCGTTTCACCTGAATGGGCCATCACCTGAGAGAGTCGGGATAAGAGGAAGCCCTTTCCGGGGCCGTCTGCCAGTTATAACTGAGGCGGAGTCGAGGCCGCAAGCACAAACGCATCAAACGGATGCGTGAGGACGGCCGAGGCACGCGGCGCCATGGCGGCGTTGCATTCCGACGGCAATGCCTGTATCCTGAGTTGCAGCGCGGCTCTGGAGCAAGGGGAACGTTCTCCACCGGCTGCTGCAGCACCAAACCCCGAAGCGGCAGGCACGTTGCCCGCCGGTGATTCCGCCGAAGTCAAGCGACAGTCAGCACGCTGGCGCCCTGTCACACGGCGGGGAACCGAAGCGGGCCCGACCTGTGTGACCCCCAAACTTGCGCGCGCAAACGGTGCAGGGATATGATGCAAACGTTGCCGGGCTTGATGGCCGTCCTGACGGATGGGGAATGCGAGAGCGTCAGGCTGCACGGCAGCGGAGGCGCCGCGACGGCCACGTATCTGCGCCAGGGAGAGGATATTTGGGTCGCCGATGACCTGGAGTCGGACGAGCTGCACACGGCCGAACTGGCCTCCGCGATACGAAGGGGATTCGGCACGCGTTGGGACGGACTGGACTGCTTTCTCGCCGGCGAGAAGGTCGAGTACGCAATGGAAGGCAGTTCGATCCGGGTGCGTCGTCTTGCGGCTTCGGCGCCGGGCAGCGGCCCCGAATCGGACGAAGCCGGCCTGAAGGCGGTTGCCGACGCACTGGGCATACCGAAATCGAGGAGGAGGCACAAGCTCAAGCAGGCGCGTCAGTTCGCCAGGATCGTGGCGACGGCTCTTCCGGAGAGCGGCAAGGAGACGCTTCGCGTGCTGGACCTGGCTTGCGGACGCAGCTACCTGGGATTCGTATTGGTGCACGAGCTGAGCGTCGGCGGGCGGAGAGTGGAGCTTCACGGCGTTGACTCGGATCCCGTCCTCGTGCAGAAGTGCCGCGAGATCGCCGGCGCCCTCGAGTGGCAGAACACCACGTTTGAAGCCGCGGACCTGTCCAGCCATTCGACAGAGCCGGGCACGTACGATATCATGGTGGCTCTCCACGGCTGCGACACGCTCACCGACGAGGCCCTGAGGATCGGGTGGGAAGCCCGGATCCCCCTTATGTTCGCGGCGCCTTGCTGTCAGCACGAGCTTCGTCACTTGTGGGGGGCGCACCCGCTGGAGTGGGTATCCCGCTACGGCCTGTTGGAGCAGCGTCTGGCGGACGTGTTGACCGACGCGTTCCGCTGCTTGGTCTTGGAGGCGCTGGGCTACCGGGTGAAGGTGCTGCGGTTCGCCGCGCCGGACGTCACGCCGAAGAACCTGCTGATCCAGGCGGAGCTCACGGGCGAGCGGGAGCCCGGCCGCGCGGCTGCAGCGCGCGCCTTCATGAAGCAGTTCGGGGCGCGGCCACGGCTTGCGGCCGTGCTTGAAGCGGCCGAAATGGGACAATGAGGTCGGGGTGACCGCGCGGACAGAAACCCATAACGACAGTGCAGCAGCCGGACACAGGCCCCGGAGCACAGCGCGGAGGGCGACAAGATGCTGAAGTTCGATGAACATACTCGCACGTTGCTGCAGGACGAGCACCTCTTCGAGCTTCACGAGCCGGAAAGTCCCGAGTACTACGACGACGTCTTCCCGCAGGGCCGCGTGCCGCTCATAGTGTTCAACCACCGGCACGTGCCCATGGTGCCCGCGCCTGAAGTCTGGATAACGGACACGACTTTCCGCGACGGCCAGCAGGCAATGCCGCCGCTCAGGCCGAAACAGATCGTCGACCTCTATGAGCTCATGCACCAATTGGGCGGCGAGAAGGGGCTGATCCGCCAAAGTGAGTTCTTCCTCTACCAGCAGCGCGACCGGCAGGCCGTGGAGGAGTGCCTCGCCTTGGGCTACCGGTATCCGGAGGTGACCGCCTGGATCCGAGCCCACCCCAGGGACTTCCAACTGGTCAAGGACATGGGGCTTCAGGAGACCGGCATCCTGACGAGCGTCAGCGATTACCACATTTTTCACAAGTGGCCGGGCTCGAACAGACGGCAGGCGATCGACCGCTACCTGGCCATCGTCAAGGACGCCCTCAGCGCCGGCATCCGCTGCCGCTGCCACTTCGAGGACCTGACGCGCGCCGATTTCTACGGGTTCGTGGTGCCCTTTGCCATCGAGCTGCGCAAGCTGGCCGAAGAGACCGGGATGCCGATCAAGATACGCGCCTGCGACACGATGGGCTACGGCGTGCCGTATCCCGGCGCTTCGCTGCCGCGCAGCGTGCCCGGCATCATCTACGGCCTGGACCACCACGCGGGCATTCCCAGCGAATGGCTGGAATGGCACGGGCATAATGACTTTCACAAGGCGTTGGTCAACAGTGCGACCGCCTGGCTCTACGGCTGCGCTGGCGTGAACGCGACGCTCCTGGGCGTGGGCGAACGCACCGGCAACGCGCCGATCGAGGCGCTCGTGTTCGAATACCTGGCACTGCGGGGCGACGATCCCACTGTCAACACCCGCGTGATCAGCGAGATTGCCCGTTACTTCCGCAAGGAGATCGGCTACGAGATCCCTCCGCAACAGCCGTTTGTCGGCTCACGCTTCAACACCACGCTGGCCGGCATCCACGCCGACGCGCTGGCCAAGGACAACAGGATATACACGATATTCGACACCGAGGCACTGCTCGGCGTGCCGGCCGACATCCGCATCACGGACAAGAGCGGGCGCGCCGGCGTGGCGCACTGGATCAACCTGAATCTGGAGATCGAAGGCGAAGATCGGATCGACAAGAACCACCCGGGCGTCGCCGCAATGTTCAGCAAGATCTCCGAGCAGTACGAGGACGGCCGGGTCGCCATCATGAGCGACGAAGAGATGGCCGAGCTTCTCGCTGAGCATATTCCTGAGCTGGCCGAAAGGGCCAGAGCCCTTCTACCATAGAAGGGCGGCCCCCGGGCGGCCGCGGGCCGGCTTTCGCCCAAGAGCACCGGAGAGATCGGCGGGGCATGATTGCCATCATCAGCGACGTCCACGGCAACCGCGAAGCGCTGGAAGCCGTGCTTCAGGAGCTGGACAGGCTCAAGCCCGACGCTGTGATATGCCTCGGCGACAACGTGGGCTACGGGCCTGAACCGATCGAGTGCATAGACGCCGTCCGCCAGCGATGCACGGTCACCGTCTGCGGCAACCACGACTTCGCCCTCATCTACGGGGCGAACGGATTCAGCCCCGTGGCGCGGGCCAGCATCGAGTATCACCGCAGCATCATCATGCCCAGGCCGGACCAGGATGACGCCGACCGGCGCGAAAGGTGGCAGTTCCTCAAGGAAATGCCCTACCGCCACGTGCGCGGAGAGTTCCTTTTCGTGCACGGGGCCCCCAGGAACCCCGTCACTGAGTACCTCAGGAAGATCGACGTGCTGCTCGGCATGAACAAGAAGCTGACGGAGAACTTCCAGCAAGTCGACTGGCTCTGTTTCATCGGGCACACGCACCGGCCGGGCGTGATCACGCCGGACATGAGGTTCCTTGAGCCCGGCGAGATGCGCGGCGTCTTTGAGCCCAAGCCCCGCCAGAAGGCCATCATTAACGTGGGCAGCGTCGGCCAGCCGCGGGACGGGGACTGGCGTGCGTGCTTCGTGACCTTTGAGGAAGGCGGCCGCGTCCGGTTCCACCGGGTCGAGTACGACATCGACAGCGTGGTCGCGAAGATCCGGGCAACGGGCAGCATCGACGACTCGCTGGCCGACCGCCTGCGCCGGGGCAGGTGAAAGGCCGCCAGCCGGCGGTGGAGCGCAATACTTGTCCGCGCGCCCTGCCGCAGCTATAATCCGGCCCCGGGCCGGTTCCTTCCCGGTCGCTCCGCCGGCTTCTGTGTCGCACAAAGGAATCCCCTCGGGACCGAGCAGCGCACTTACGCGGAGGTGGGCGTGGCCCTCATCGAACCGGAAGACTTCCGGCTGAGCAAGCTTCAGGAGCTGCGCCGCCTGGGCATCGACGGCTACGGCGGCCGATTCGACGGCGCGGTCCCCGTCCGCGAGCTGACCGACCGCTTCGACGAGCTGCAGGGAGACAGCGTGCGCGCGGCCGGCAGGATCGCCGCTCTGCGCGGCATGGGCAAGGCGAGCTTCATGGACCTGAAGGACCGCACGGGGAAGGTCCAACTTTTGTTTCAGCTCAACCGTCTGGGGGAGGAACACTTCCACGTCTGCCAGCAGATCGAACCCGGCGACCTGATCGGCGTTGAGGGGCAGCTGTCCAAGACGCGCACCGGCGAGATCACGGTTTTCGTGGACCGATTCGAGATCCTGTCCAAGGCGCTTCTGAGCCCGCCGGAGAAATGGCACGGGCTGCGAGACCAGGAAAAGAGGGCTCGCCAGCGCTACGTGGACCTGTTCACCAACGACGACGTGATGGCCCGCTTCCTGAAGCGCAGCGAAATCGTCCGGGCCATGCGGGCCTTTCTGCACGAGCGGGGCTACGTCGAGGTGGAAACGCCCATAATGCAGGCCGTGGCGGGCGGCGGAGTGGCCCTGCCGTTCATCACCCACCACAACGCGCTCGAACTCGACCTCTACCTGCGCATCGCCATCGAGCTGCACCTCAAGAGGCTGCTGGTGGGCGGCATCGAGAAAGTGTTCGAGATCGGCCGCATCTTCCGCAACGAGGGAATCTCCAGGGAGCACAGCCCCGAATTCACAATGCTGGAGCTCTACGAGGCCTACGGCGACTACGAGACGATGATGGACCTGACGCAGGACTTGATCGTCCGCCTGGCCGGCGACGTCTGCGGGTCGCTGTCCCTTCCCTATGACGGGTCTCAGATAGACTTCGCTCCCCCCTGGCCGCGACGCAGATTCTGGGACCTTCTGCGGGAGCACGTCGACCTGCGCCGGGGCGACGAGGACGCCATACGCCGCAAGGCAGAGCAACTGAACACTCGTGGCGCACAGACCGAGCACCCCGACTATCTGGCCTACCAGGTGTTCGAGAAGACCGTGGGCGAGCGCCTGGTCGCCCCCACGTTCGTCATCGACTACCCGAAGAGCATCTCGCCGCTGGCGAAGGCCAGGGAAGACGACCCGGGGCTGGCCGAGCGGTTCGAACTGTACGTCGGCCGGATGGAGGTCGCACCGGCTTACACGGAGCTGAACGACCCGCAGGAGCAGGAGAAGCGCTTCCTTGCACAAGTGGGCCACGAAGACGAGAAGGAGCGAATCGACACGGACTTCCTGCGCGCCCTGGCCTACGGAATGCCGCCCGCCGGCGGACTGGGGCTCGGCATTGACCGGCTCACCATGCTCCTGACCGACACCACCTCCATCCGCGAGGTCATCCTCTTTCCCCTGTTGCGCCCCGAAGAAGGGACGTGACGCCAGACCGGAGGCATGCGCAATGCCCGGCCGGGTCCTCTTGCGTGCCCACGACCTGGTGAAGGACTACCGCATCGGCCGCTACTCGCTGCGCGTTCTGCACGGGGTGTCGATGGAGGTGCGGCAGGGGGAGATGCTGAGCATTGTGGGGCCGAGCGGAGCCGGCAAGAGCACGCTGCTCCACTTGCTGGGCATTCTGGACACACCGACGGAGGGCAGGGTGCTCTACGATGGAACGGACCTGGCCCGGCTTTCCTCTGCGGAGCAGGCCTACTGGCGCAACCGCCTGTTCGGGTTCGTGTTCCAGTTCTACCATCTCCTGCCGGACTTCACGGCCCTGGAGAACGTGGCCATGCCGGCCCTGGTCGGCACGGGGCTGACGGGCTGGAGAGCGGCCAGGCGGGAGGCACGCAGCCGGGCCCGCCACATGCTGGATCTGGTGAAGCTGGGGGAGCGGGCCGGCCACCGCCCCAACCAGCTCTCGGGCGGCGAGAGACAGCGCGTCGCCATCGCGCGCGCCCTCATCAACCGGCCGGAAGTGCTGCTGTGCGACGAGCCGACGGGGAACCTCGACACGGACACCGGGCGGCAGATACTGGACCTGCTGGGCGAGGTGCGAGAGCGAACCGCGTGCACGCTCGTCATCGTTACCCACGACGAACGGGTGGCCGCCACCGGAGAGCGCGCCGTGCACCTGGTGGACGGCCGCGTCGCGGACTGAATGGAGCGGGAACTCTCCGCTAAGGCGCTATTGCAGAACCCGCTCCGTCGGCCCGAGGTCGAGCGAGAACGCCGAGGGCAAGGAGGCCGAAGCAGGCGATTCAAAGGCCAGAATCGCCGATGCAGGCCGACACAGCCCTTCGGTGCTCGCAGCCGGCCGAAGCCAGGATGGGGTTTTGCAGCAGCGCCTAAAGAGGGTTGCAACCGGAGCTGTTTCCGTATAATCTACTCCGTCGCAAAGATCCGAGTCGGGCGCCTGGTAGGGTCGGGGCCGGATTCTGGGGGATTCTGACGGCCTCCGGAAGCCTGCACGCGCAGACAAAGGAGCGGGAAATGAGTCCCAAGGTCTACATCAACGGCGAGCTATACGAGAAGGAGAACGCCCGTATCTCCGTCTACGACCACGGCCTGCTATACGGAGACGGCGTCTTCGAGGGGATTCGGGCGTACAACGGAGAGATATTCCGTTGCCGGGAGCACATTGACCGCCTGTTCGCCTCAGCCCGGGCGATCGCGCTCGAGATCCCCCTGAGCAAGGACGAGATGATCGAGGCCATCCGCCAGACGCTGGACGCCAACGGCATGACGGACGCCTACATACGGCTGCTGGTGACGCGCGGCATCGGCACGCTGGGGCTCGATCCCTACGAGTGCACCGATCCTCAGGTCATCATCATCACGGACCACATCGCTCTCTACCCGCCGAAATACTACGAGCAAGGGCTGGAGCTGGTGGCCGTCTCGACCATCCGCAACCACCCCAACGCCCTGAACCCCCGGATCAAGTCGCTCAATTACCTGAACAACATCCTGGCGAAGATCGAATGTATCCAGGCCGGCGTCGGCGAGGCCATCATGCTCAACAAGGATGGCTACGTGGCCGAGTGCACCGGCGACAACATCTTCACCGTCAGGAACGGCGCGCTCATCACGCCGCCGGTCCACGCCGGCATCCTGGAGGGCATCACGCGCCAGGTGGTGATGGAGCTTGCCCGGGAGGCGGGCATCGAGACGCACGAGCAGGACATGACGCGCTTCGACCTTTACGTGGCCGATGAGTGCTTCCTGACCGGCACGGCGGCAGAGATCATACCTGTCGTGCGCATCGACAGCCGCGAGATCGGCGACGGCCAGCCGGGACCCGTCACGCTGATGCTGCTGAAGATGTTCAGAGATCAAACCACCAACAATACCGGCTGAGATAACTGCCGCCTGCCGGCGAACGGCCAGCGGCAGTTGAGGGGTAGGACAGATGTTCAAGAGCTTTTCAGGCGGTCCCATAGGCGTGAGGGCAGGCTTCGAGGAAGCGGTGCAACTCGCCGCACATTACGGCTTTGAGGGCGTCTCCACGGACGTCGGCTACCTGATGGAGCACGGCCCGGAGACCGTCGTCCAGATGCTCGAGGAGCGGGATCTCAAACCGGGAGGATGGGGCCCGCCCATGCGGCTGATGGCGCCCGAAGAGGAGTTCAGGGAGAAGCTCAAGGACCTGCCCAAGATCGCGGACCTCTGCTCGCGCATCGGCGATCGGCGCTGCGCGACCTGGCTGCCGCCCGCATCGGACGAGATGCCGTTCGACGAAATGTTTGCCTTTGTGCGAGACCGCCTGGCCGCGATCGGGGAGATCTTCAACGATTACGACGTGCGCTTCGGGCTGGAGTTCATCGGCCCCGCCACCTCGCGCGCCAGCAAGAAGCACGATTTCGTCCACACGATGGACGGCATGCTGGAGCTGTGCGAGGCGGCCGGAACGGGCAACATCGGCCTCCTGCTCGACTGCTGGCACCTCTACACCAGCGGCGGGCAGGTCGACGACGTCCTGGACCTCACGGACCACGACGTGGTGACCGTCCACATCAACGACGCCCCCAAGGGCGTCGCGCTCGAGGAGCACAAAGACAACGTTCGCGGGCTGCCCGGGGAGACGGGCGTGATCGGCGTGCCGCGTTTCCTGCAACGCCTCAAGGAGATCGGCTACACCGGCCCGGTCATCGTCGAACCGTTCAGCGACCGCGTGCGGCAGATGCCGACCGACGAAGCCGTCCGGGTCACCAAGGAAGCAATGGACAGCGTCTGGCCGGAGTGAAATGCACGCCCCCCCGTACGTTCGGATGCCTGCGGGACACCGAGCGCCGCCCTTCCAGGAGGACTGCCATGCCGCCACCCGTGCATCAGAAGAGCTTCGTGCTCACCGTTGCAGAATCGAAGCGCCTCATCGCCCGCGCGCTGAAGCGCCACCCGGCTGTCATCGCCGCCCTTAACCAGGGCATCGTGGCCATTGCCAAAGGCACCACGAACGCCTACGTGGCGGAAGAGCTCGGCGAAGAAGGCATCCACAAGCCACATTACTGCATGGGCGTGACGAAGCCGGCCAAGGGCGCCGAAAACGCGGAGACGGCCAACGAGCTGCCCGATCTGGTCCTGCGACGCGGGGAGCGTCAGCACGGCGTCTCCGCAGTCGACATCGTCTCCGAGATGGGGCCCGGCGACATCTTCATCAAGGGCGCCAACGCCGTCAACTACGAGAAGCGGCAGGCCGGAATCCTCATAGGGCATCCGACGGGCGGAACCATAGGCGCCGCGATCGGCAGCGTGGTGGCGCGCCGCGCAACGCTCCTCATCCCGGTCGGCCTGGAGAAGAACATCCCCGGCGACATCCACCAGATCTACCGTGACCTGGCCCGGATCGGGCCGAACGGATCGGGTCCAATGCTCTGGCCGGTAGACGGCGAGATCTTCACCGAGATCGAGGCGATCCAGCTCGTCGCCGGCGTGCGCGCCACGCTGATCGGAGCGGGCGGCATCGCCGGCGCGGAGGGAAGCGTCAGGCTCTCCGTTTGGGGCACGCCCGACGAGGTGACCCGCGCCGAGGCCTCAATCAAGGACGTGCTGGGCGAACCGCCCTTCATCAGCCCGTGAGCGGCTCTCCCAGGTGCCGGCCGCGCACGCCCGGTCGCCGGGGGCCGATCTCAGATTCCACCCCTGCCGGCTGCGCCAGTCGGCCTCGCACTTCGTCCTTCACACTTCACCCTTCGCCTTCCGCCAGCTCCGCCCTGTTCTCGTATACCTTGCGGAGGGCGGCCACTATGTCGTCCATATCCGCGGGCGCGGCGAGCAACATGCTGTGCCGCATCCAGACCGCCTCCCGGCAGATGCGCTCGGCGTTCGGGCAGTCCACGTCCAGGTAATCGCGCTTCACGCCATAGTACGGGCAGGAGAGCGGGCAGTACTCCGGCCCGTCGCCGCTGTGCTTGAACAGCCAGTGCCTGTAGAGGGGCTCTTTGTAGCCGCCGTAGCAGGGGACGCCCTCCGCGGTCAGCGCGGCCATGAACCGCCCTCGGCTGACGCCGTCGAACTCCTCGGACACGAACCTCACCTGGTATCCGTGATAGGCGCGCCGCGTGACCCTTTCGTCCTCGCGGATCGTGTGAATGCCCGGTATCTGCGAGAGCTCGGCGGTGAGGCGGTGGGCGTTCTCCTGGCGCACGCGCGTGTGCTCGTCCATCCGCCCGAGCTGGGCCAGCAACAGCGCGGCCTGGAACTCCGTCATGCGGTAGTTGCTGCCCGTGCGATAATGGTGATACCAGGGGTTATCCAGCCCGCGCCCGCAGTTGGTGAACGAGCGGATCAGCGCGGCCAGTTCCTCATCGTCGGTCAGGACGATGCCGCCCTCGCCGGCCGTCATGTTCTTCGATAGCTGGAAGCTGAACCCGCCGGCGTCGCCGAGCGCGCCGGTGCCCTTTCCCTTCCACTGGCTGCCCCAACTGTGGCAGGCGTCCTCCACCACGACCAGGTCGTGCTCCTCGGCCATCTCGCCGATGCGGTCCATGTCGCACGGCAGCCCGACCCAGTGGACGGGCACGATGGCCCTGGTTCTGTCCGTGACGAGCGCGGCCGCCGCGTCCACGTCCAGGTTGAAGGTGTGCAGCTCGACGTCGCAGAAGACGGGCACGGCGTTGGCGCGCAGCACGGCATCGGCCGTCGCCTGGAAGGTATAGGCCGGGATGATGACCTCGTCGCCCGCCTTCACATCGCAGCAAACGAGCGCCGCCTCGAGCGCGGCGGTGCCGTTGCACGTCGTTATGGCGAACCGTGCGCCCTGGAAGGTGGCGAACGCCTGCTCGAACTCGCGCACTTTCTCCGCGTAGTACCACCGCCCGCTGCGCAGCACGCCGAGCAGCGCCTCCTCTTCGGCCTCGCCGTAGACGGGCCAGTCGGGCCACGGCTCCGTCCTGACCGGCTCCCCGCCGTTCACCGCCAGCTGTGCCATGGTCTGCCTATCTCCCTCCGCTGGGAACCCCCGTAGCAACGCTCATCGATTGCGGGCGCCCGTCATCTGCTGCGGAAATCACGAAGCCTGGTGTTGTCTACCATCCGGCCAATCGTCTTTGGCGTGAAGACCTTCCCTTTGGCGGCGACCAGAAGCTTCTTCATGTCCTCCCGCCGTACCGCGAAACCACGTCCTCCAATGCATGCGACAACTTGGAACCGCGGACGCTCCTCAACGGTGCCAGCCAGGCTCACCTCGGCCAAGTGCTGAATCCGGGTCACCTTGTCGCGCGCAGTGCCATCATCCTGTGTGATCTTGGCCTCAATGACCACTTGTGGGTTCAGTTCGCTCGGCACAATGAAGTCAGGCGCCTGGTCAAAGCCCTCGATCCGTTCAGCGCGCTTCGTCTTGCGAAAGCTTATGCCGGCCTTGCTCAGTATGTCCTCGACGGTAGATTCCAGGCCTCCCCCGATGAGATCACTGACTGAGTCTCTATGACCTGCGAACGGCCGCCCCAGGAATCTCTCGTACAAAAGGACCGCATATGGAGCACCCATGTCAGCCAGACGGCGAATGCCATCGGCCCCGGTTCTTGTGTCCGCCTTGCCAAGGCGGTGTATCTCGCCGGCCTCCACGTCAGGAGCCCCTTGGCTGAGCAACTGGCACGCCACCTTAACCAACGCGCCAAGTCTGGACGCCGTAACGCCCGTGACAACCAGCGGCCCTTCGGGCGCCATCCGGATCCGTCTATCGAGGGAGCGAGCTGCTCCTTGCGTCACCTCGATGCCGGTCCTCTGAGTAGCGACATAGGCCCACTCCGGCGGCGTGAAACCCAACATGGAGCGAAGGACTATGAATGAGACGGGGTGACTTCTAACAGCGCGCAGGACAAGCTCCGGCCGGATGTCGGCAAAGCCGCCTGTAGCGCGCTTCAACGCCTCGTAGCCCTCCTCGAAGGTGGCGTACTCAATGAATCCCGGTCCTTTGGGAAGTACGAGGAACTCCGATTCGAGGCAGGAGAAGACTGACGAAACATAAACGTCAAGGTTCTCCTGCATTTCCCCGAAGGGGACTTCAAAAGGGAACTTGAGCATCTTGCGCTCCGTATGGGGTCTCTACCTCCTCCACTCGCGCCCCTTGGCGTGCCGGCACGGTTTCCAGGAGACCAGCAAGGTGTCGCTCGACGACTTCAACACCTCCGAAGGAGGCCGTCCAGAGCCCCACCTTGTCCAAACGCTCCTTTGTAGGCCATGTGGGATCCCATTGCGGCCTGAGCGACCACACGCAGAGCCGCACCAGATGCCCGTGAATGATGCAGCGGATGTCCCCGGCAGTAGGTCTCACCCCTCCGTCTTCAAGAGCCGCGATATCCGCCCGCACAAGGCCGGCAACGCCTTCCGCTTGCTCGGGCAGCCACCGGCGGGGGACAGAGCCGGTGGAACGGCACACGAATACGGTATCTATGATGGAAGAGCTAGTGCCGCTAATGTGAATGGAGGCCCCCATCTCAGCCGGACAGGGAAACGATGCCGAGCACGTGAGCCCACAGTCCAGGATCGCGATCGCCACCGGATAGTATGCGGCCAGTTCATTGTGATGATAGGTAAAGACAAGCGGAGTCCCAGGCTTGAGCGCCCGGGCCATGTGACAGAACGCCCTCGATAGGCCTTCGGCGAAGTGCTCAATTCCGCGGTCCATGCTCACGTTGGCCGTCAGCTCTCCTGGGGTTCGAGTGGAAACGCCCTCAAAGCCCGGCGTGCCCTTGGGCACAAGGCGGCGCAACCACACGTAGCAGAAGTCCATCAGCTCGGCATACTGCACGTTGCCGAAGTACGGTGGATCGGTGAAGACCCCATCAAGGCTGTTCGGAGGTAACGGTTTCTGCGTCGCGTCTGCGCAAGAGATCTCAACGCAACGGACTTCAGAATCCTGACCGCGCCGAGATTCGCCTATCCACTCACCTGGCAGGACAACTTTGGTTCTACGTCCATCTTCGTGTCGCACCTCATACGGTTTCGGGCAATAGGACTTCGCCTTCGCGAACTTATCGATCATGTTGCACCAGCCCCCACTGCCAATACACCCCCCCCGCACCGGGTCTTCAATCCCCAGGAGGTTGGATTCGCACTGCACGAGGCCCACAGGGAAACCGTGGACCGAAAAGATGTCGAGTGACTTGAGGGCCATGGTGTCGTAACGGCAAAGCATGTTCTGATACCGCAGCAGATCCGATAGATTCGTTGCCAGTGCATCTCGGATCCTGGCGTTGCTGAACGCCGCAATGAACCGGCAACTCAACTCGAGCCCCAGCAACTGCCGTGCATTGAACATCTCCCTATAATGCCTGTAACCCCATCGATGGAGTCTATCGCTCTCGTCGCCAGGAGGAATCTGCTCTTCCGGGACGAACGCCGCGTCCATCCCGTTGTAGCGATGCTCGGCTGTGGCAAAGCGCCCCAGATCCTGCTCATCAGGCGCCTTGAAGAAGCGTCCCTTATGGTCCGGCTTGCAGTTGGGGCAGTAGTACTCGATAGCAAACATGCGGTGACGCGGAGGCCCTCCGTGTGGATCAGGATACGAGCCGATGAAGCCGCAGTGCGGGCACTCGAATCTGTTTCGCCTGGCCGAAGCCGCGGCGGCAAACGGCTCATCACACGCGGCACAGCGCGACACTGCGTCCCGGCTTTCTGCCTCGGTGAGGGCACCGCACTTCCCGCAAACAAAGACGTACTTGGGGTGCCGACGATTCTTTGCAACGACTTTGCCCGGCAGCAATGCGACATCCGCGCCGCAGTTACGACACGACTGAACTTTGACCCATAGGAAGTACTTCGCCAGGGCATTCTCAGCCCCGCACAGAACGCACCGCGTATGGTACAGCTCCCCGATTTCCCCCAGCAGGTAACGCCTAAGCTGCCCCGTGGCCTCCGCGTAATCGTCCAGATCCAGGGACCGCATCTCTTCTCTAACTATCCAGTACGCCATCGGGTTGACATCGTACCCGACGACGTCACACCCAAGACGGTTCGCCTCCAGCAGAGGAGTCCCGCCTCCCATAAAGGGGTCAGCGACACGCACCCCCGCCAGCTTGTTGGTCTTGTAGTAAACCTCTCGGAGGTCCCCGCCCGCAAACTCAGATAGCAACAGCCCCCGGAAAAGGGAGCCCGGCCGACGCGCGAACCACTTGTGAACACATATGATGGGGCGGTAGTTCTGCTGTATCTGCTTCTCGCGAAGTGCGAGATTGGAGATAAACGGTACGTCGAAATCGTGTTCTATCATGTCCCCTACCCCTGCGTTTCCGCCACAGTATCAGCCATGGCAGAACATGTCAACAAAAGCATAGCGAATGGCGCCCGCCGGCGACTGCCTGGCTGTCCCGCCAATGGCATCCCATCGCCCGTCAGTAGTAGTTGAGGCCGTAGTTGACCAGCGGCAGGGGGAAGAGGCAGTCCAGCGTCTGCCTCAGCTCGGAGCCCTCCGCCAGACCCAGCTCCAGCCTGTCGCGGTGGCGCGGGTGGCAGAAGACCATGTCCGTGAACGATCGCATCTCCGCCAACTCCAGCTCCTCATCGCCATACGCGATCCTGACATCGCCGTCCACGCTAAAGCGGAGACGGCCGAAGGCCTCGCCCCCCAGCCTCTCCCTGAACAGGGAGGCGCACGCCTGCCAAAACCGCCCCGGATCTATGATGCCGACCGTGCCCCGGAAACCGGTCGGCTCCGATGGCCAGCCGAAGCCGGCCGCCATCTGGGAGACTTCAACGTCGCAGTCCGCGTAACGGAGCGTCATGTCGTCCAATCCGCGCTCCGCCAGCAGCGCAGCCATCGCCTGCATGATTGCCCGACGCGAGCCTCCCATTTCCAGCACCGTGATGGCGTTCTCGGCCTTGTGTTCCCACGGCGCGCCGCCTATCTGACAGGCGACGAACGCAACCGGCCGGTCGCCGCCCTTCCGCCAGACGAGCCGCGACTCGCCCGGCGCGGTGCAGAGGCGATCCCGCTGGAGCAAGCGAAGGAATTCGTCCGGACCGCGCACGAAGCGAGCCGGTTCGGCCACGCTCAGCTCCAGGACGGCCCGCATATCCTCGCGCCTCGCCGGGCGCAGTTCGTACTGAGGGCTTCCCGCCACGGGCATCCGGTCTCGCCGGATGGTGCAGACGTTGAAGGCGCCCGTCTCGACATACCCCGACCGTTTGTAGAGCCCGCGTCGGCCGGAGATGAGGACGAGATCGGCCCCGTCGGCCAGCGCCTTCTCCCTGCAGTCAACAAGGAGCCGCGTCGCCAGGCCGCGCCCCCGGTAGTCGGTATCCGTGCAGACCCCGCCGAAGCAACAGGCCAGGTGCCGGACGCCGAGCAAAGCGATCTCCCGGTAGGTCATGGCCACGGCCGAGACGACCTTGGCGTCATCGGCGAACACGCGCAGGTTCTCGCGCACTTCGTCGTCGGCGGGGGATGGCAGGTGCGCGTCTCCTCCCGTCCGGAACACACGGTGGGCGAGCTCTGCGGCGCTGCGGATCTCCACTCCTCTTGCGGCTTTGGGTCCCTGGATCGTCATTGTTGTTCCTGTGCGCGGAAGGTTCTGTCAGCGTGCTGCCTAGATGTAGTTGAGGCCGTAGTCGACCAGCGGCAGGGGGAACAGCTCATCGAGGATTCCGGCGAGCTCGGACCCGTCCCTCAGGCCGAGGTCAAGCTCCCCCCTCCGATGGCGAGGCAGAAAGACCAGGTTTGTGAGCGCGCTCATGTCCTCTAGCACGAGCTGCTCCCGTCCGTGGGCAATCCTGACCGGCGGCCCGGCGTCGAACTGGAGCGCGTCGAACTCCCGGCCCAACTTCTCCCGGAACACGGGGGTGCACGCATCCCAGAACCGGCCCGCGTCTATGATGCCCACGGTTCCGGGGAAGCCGCGCGGCTCCGTGGGCCAGCCACACGAGCGGGCCATCTCGCCAAACTCCACGTCGCTGGCCAGGTAGTGGACCGTCGCGCTCGCCACGTCGTGTTCCTCCAGCAGTGCCCCCAGCACGCGCGCGACGGCCCAGCGCGCACCCGCCATCTCCGCGACCGTCACCGTGTCCGTATCGCGGTCCTGCGGGCGGAAGCCGCCCAGACGATAGGCCACGTAGCCGACCGGCTCGTCGCTTCCGCTCTGGCATACCATCCTTGTTTCGCCCCTGCGGTTCACGACCTGGCCGCAGCTCAGCAGGGCCACGAAGTCGTCCGGCGGGCGCACGAAACGCACCGGCTCGGCCGCGTGAAGCCGGACGAGCGCGGGCACGTCCTCCATCCGCCAGTGGCGCAGCACGCAACGGCCAGGGGGCGGCAACTGGTCGCGCCTGATGGTGCACGTGTGGTAATCGCCCACGTTCACGTAGTCCTGCCGGCGGTAGAGGCCTCGGCTGCCCGAGATCAGAAACACGTCCACGCCGTCGCGACGGGCCTTCTGCCTGGCGTCCAGCAACAGCCGTGTGGCCAGTCCCTGCCCGCGGTAGTCCGGATCGGTGCAGACCGAACCGATGCTGCCGGCGAGGTGCCGCGTGCCCAGAAGGACGATCTCGCGCTCGAGCATTCCGACGAGCGACACTACCTTGCCGTCCTCGACGAAGACCCGCAGCCCGTCCAGGTTCTTCTCGCTGAGAAGGAGCGGGTAGTGGCGCGCCATGGACGAGCCCCACCCGACGCGGAACACCTCATCGGCCAGCTCGATGGCAGAGCCGAGCTCCTCCTTGCGCAGAGCCCTTGGCCCTTCGATAGTCACACACTTCCTCCGCTGGGATGGCAGCCGATGGTGGGAGCGACGCCTGCACGGAACGAAACTCTAAACATACCGGCGCCCCGGCGGCAGTGCAAATGCGCAGGGTCGCGGGGCGGCTCGTAGGGCCACACGGCGGGAGTTATGCTATTCTCCGTAAAGCTGTGCCGCCGAAGGTGGGACTATTGGAGTGGAAGGCCTTCGAAGAGATAGGAATGGGCGGGGATGACTTGCGTGCACTGGTGACTCAAGCTCAAGCGGGCGACCTGGATGCCTTCGGCGAGATTGTCCGGCGGTTCCAGGACATGGCGTACGGCTACGCGTACTCCCTTCTGGGCGACTTCCACCTCGCCGAGGATGCGGCGCAGGAGGCGTTCATCGAGGCCTACCGCTGCCTGCCGAAGCTGCGCGAGCCGGCTGCGTTTCCCGGCTGGTTCAGGAGGATCGTGTTCAAGCGATGCGACCGACTGACAAGACGCAAGCGGGTGAGCACTGCTCCACTCGGATCGGTCGGCAGCGTCGCCTCCGAGAGCCCCGGGCCGCCAGAGAAGGCAGAGAGGCGGGAGATGAGGGACAAGGTGCTCGACGCCATCGGCTCCCTCCCCGACGAAGAGCGCGCAGTCACCACGCTCTACTACATCGACGGCTATTCCCAGAAGGACGTTGCCGAATTCCTGGAGGTGCCGGTCACGACGGTCAACAACCGCCTCCACGCCTCGCGGCAGCGGCTCAAAGAAAGGATGATTGCTATGGTTGCTGACACGTTGAGGTCCAACGCGCCCGACCCCGAGGAGGCACAAGACAAGGTACGCTTCCTTCTGCAATTCGGCGAGCGCATAGGCCGAGGGGAGCCAATCCTCGCGGCCCTTAACGCACTGCGCGAGCAAACAGAGAGCGAACGTCTACAAGACATCATCCGCCACATGGAGGCGGTCATAACGGCCGCCGGGTCCGTTTCCGAAGCGCTCGCAGAGGGTGAGGACTTGTTCCCGCCAATGGTACTCTCCCTCATCAACGACGGTGAGCGCTTCGGCATCCTGGACCAGACGATGCCCCTGGCCGGCGAGTGGTTGCGGGATGGGCGGTTCTCAGCCGATCCTCATCTGTTCGCCGGCGGTCTCACCGCCAATGTCCGCAAGTACGTGCAGCACGCTACTGATGCAGGCGCAACGGAGATTGTGATTGACAGCACTCAGGTTGGGCCTCATCCGGACGATCGGGAAGAGACTGTGGTGTGGGTTGAGCACGTGATGCCCGATGGCACGCGGAAGCAAACAGACTACATCCATCCTGGCTATTTCAACGAGATATCGCTTCAACTGAGGAACTTGACCGTCCTGGACGCGCGTCAGGAAGGGGACGCCATGAGAGGGACGCTTTTCTCTGGCCTGATGCCTGGCAGCGGACGAGGAACAACTTTGCCCGTGTCATACCGTCCTCTCCGCAACGGGGAAGTGATTCGAATCCGGGTTGCCCCATAGTGGCAGCGGTCTGGGCCCCAGGGCTCCTCTTTTAACAGCGCCCCAGTCCCACGCCCGACGCTCTTGCCGCTGAAGTGCCGATAGCTTGAGCCGCTTGGGCTTGCCTTGGGGCTCGACGACGGCGCAGTCTGCTTCGGCCGGAGAGACGGGCGCGTCCACGCGCTGCAGCTTTGCGGGCCGTTGCGCGCCCGTAGGGTGCCTGGTAACATGGCCCGATCGGCCCGTCCCCGTCCCGGAGGGGGCCGAGTCCCGCTGAAACGACCATTTCTCCCATTCGCTGGCCTGCGCAGTGAGCGGGCCGTGGAACCCAAGGCACAATGCACATCGTCGTCTGCATCAAACAGGTGCCGGACACCACGGACGTGCGCATCGATCCCGAGCGCGGCACGTTGATCCGCGAGGGCGTGGCCAGCATCCTCAACCCACACGACGCGTACGCCATCGAGGGCGCGGTGGCCCTGCACGAGCGCCTGGGCGGGTCGGTCACCGCGCTCACCATGGGCCCTCCGCAGGCGGAGGCCGTGTTGCGCGAGGCCGTCGCGCGCGGCTGCGACCGCTGCGTGCTGCTCACGGACCGCGCGTTCGCGGGCGCGGACACCTGGGCCACGTCCTACACGCTTGCCTGCGCCGTGCGCAAGCTCGGCGACGTGCGCCTCGTCCTGTGCGGCAAGCAGGCCATCGACGGCGACACAGCACAGGTCGGGCCCGGGCTGGCCGTGCACCTGGGCTGGCCGCAGGCCACTTACGTGCGCGGCATCGTCGAAGCCGACGTGGACGCCGTCGTCGTCGAGCGGCTCACCGACTGGGGTAACGAGACGCTGCGCGTGGAGCTCCCCGCCATGCTGACCGTGCTGAAGGACCTAAACTTCCCGCGCCTGCCGTCGCTGGTCAGCCAGATGCGGGGCCGGCGCTGCGACGTCGAACGGTGGGGCGTCGATGCCGTCGAGGGAGACGCCGCCGAGTTCGGCCTGAACGGCTCGCCAACGCGCGTCGTGCGCGTCTTCACGCCGCCGCCGCGCGGCGAGTGCGTGCTGTGGAAAGGGGACCCGGAGACGGCCGCTCCCGAACTCGTCCACGCGCTCAGGGACAAGAGGCTCGTCTGATGGCCCTCAAGATAGACCACGAAGCGTGCACGCTCTGCCTGCGCTGCATCGAGGAATGCCCCTACGGCGCCCTGTCGGAGGTGGAGGGCAGGATCGTCGTGAGCGAGGCGTGCACGCTCTGCGGCGCGTGCGTGGACGTCTGCCCCGTCGAGGCCATCCGGCTGGAACGAGAGCCAACACCTGAGGAAACAGCGCCAGCGGGCGAGTGCCGGGGCGTCTGGGTCCACGCGGAGCGCCACGCTGGCCGGCTGCACCCGGTGGTGTTCGAGCTGATCGGGAAAGGGGCCGAGCTGGCGGACGCCCTCGGCTGCCCGCTGGAGGTCGTCGCGGCGGGAGCCGGACTTGAGGGCCTGAGCGGGCAGCTTGCCGGCCTACCCGTGGACGCCCTCTACGTGGCGGAGCACCCAGGACTGGCGGAGTACACCGACGGCGCGCACGCGCTGGCCATCGCGCACTTGATCCGGAAGCGCCGCCCCGAAATCGTGCTGGCCGGCGCCACGGCTCAGGGACGCTCGCTGATGCCGCGCGTGGCGGTGCTGTGCAAGACCGGGTTGACGGCCGACTGCACGGGCCTGGAGATGGACCCCGAGACCGGCAACCTGCTCCAGACGCGACCGGCCTTCGGCGGGAACGTGATGGCGACCATCGTCACCGCCCGGCACAGGCCGCAGATGGCGACCGTGCGCCCCAAAGTGATGACGGTACCGCAGAGAGAGGGCGCGGCGGAGCCGGAAGTGCATCGCTGGAAGCTCCCGGATGGTCTGCTGCCCGGGGGCGTGACGGTGATCGGGCGCGAGGAGGAATCCCGGCAGTCGGTGAACATTGCCGATGCGGACGCCCTGGTTGCGGGCGGCAGGGGCCTCGGCGGGCCGGAGGGGTTCGAGCTGCTGCAGCGCCTGGCCGATGTGCTCGGCGCAGAGGTGGCCGCCAGCCGGGCCGCCGTAGACGCGGGCTGGGCGCCCTATGAACGCCAGGTTGGCCAGACGGGCAGGACGGTTCATCCCGATCTCTACGTGGCCGTCGGCATCTCGGGCGCCGTGCAGCACCGGGCCGGCATGCAGTCGTCGGGCACCATCGTGGCCGTCAACAGCGACGCGGCGGCGCCCATATTCGAAATCGCCGACTATGGCATCGTGGGCGACTACCGGGAGGTGCTGCCGCACGTCATCCAACAGCTCGCCGAACTCAAAGCGGCGGAGGGGGCCGAGCATGAATGAGCTTATGCCCCGGCCGCCGAAGACGAGCGCGACTGACTACCGCAAGGTGACCGGCTGGGAGCGCGTCCGGGAGGGCTACGCTGAGTACCTGCATGACGAGTCGCGCCTGGCCGCCGAGCGGGTCGAGGTGATTCATTTCCCGACCAATGTGGACGAGGTGGCAGCGGCCCTGAGGAGCGCACGGCAGACGGGGCACCGCGTCGCCGTCTCCGGGGCCCGCACGGGCATCACCGGCGCCGCCGTCCCCCTGGATGCCGAGGAGATCCTGTCGCTCGAACGCATCAAGCCCAGGCCCAAGGTGCGGCGAGACGGCGGGGGCAACTGGACCGTGCGCGTCGGCGCCGGCACGACCGTGGCCGAACTGAACGACGCGCTCGACCACGGACTGTGCGACTATCCCGACGGCAAACCGGACGCTCCGCTCTTCTACCCCGTAGACACCACGGAGACCTCGGCGCACCTGGGCGGAACAGTCGCGACCAACGCCTCGGGCGCGCGGACCCTCTACTACGGAGCGACGCGCCGCTGGGTTGAGGCGCTCACCATTGTCACCGCAGACGCGCGCGTTCTTGAGCTACGACGCGGAGACGTCCGCGCAGAGGACGGCGTCCTTGCCTATCGGCGCGAAGACGGCGGGCGGGCCGAACTGCGCGTCCCCGATCTGCCCATGCCGAAGACCAAGCACACGGCCGGTTACTATCTGAAGCCCGGCATGGACGCGATCGAACTCTTCATCGGCAGCGAGGGAACGCTCGGCATCGTGGTCGAGGCGGAGCTGCGACTGGCCCCGAAACCGGCAAACCGGCTCTTCCTCACCCAGTTCGTCGAGGGACCGGACGACGCCGTAGCGCTCGTGCGGGCGTGCAAGGGAATCCCAGCGCTGACGCCGCTCGCCATCGAGTACATCGGCCCCCGCGCAATGGCGCTGCTGCGCACGATGGGCCGGCAGACGGCAGCCTACGTGGAAGTGTCCCGCCTGCCCGAAGATGCTGCCGCCATGCTTTACGTCGAAGCGCCGTTCGACGACGAGGCCCACCTGGACGCGATCTACGACGCGCTTCGGGAGGTCATCGGCGCGGCCGGGCTCGACCCCGCGCATAGCTGGGCAGGCTTCACCGAGAACGACATGGAGGAGATGAAGCGGCTCCGCCACGCCGTGCCGGAGACGGTCAACGCCATCATCGGGCAGCGCAAGGCAGACGTGCCGGAACTGCACAAGGTGGGCACGGACATGGCCGTGCCGGACGAGTCACTCGGCGCGATGATAGGAGTTTACGAGGGGCGGCTGGCGGCGTCCGGGCTGGACTTCGTGATCTTCGGCCACATCGGGGACGGGCACCTGCACGTCAACATCCTGCCCGGCTCGGCGGCGGAGTTGCGCGCGGCGGAGGACCTCTACGCCCAGTTCGCGACCGAGGCGGTGCGGCTGGGGGGCAGCGTGGCGGCCGAGCACGGCATCGGGCGGATCAAGAAGCCGTTCCTGCCGATCCAGTTCAGCGCGGGGGACCTGGCCGCCATGCGGTCGATCAAGCAAGCGCTGGACCCGGACTGGACGCTCAACCCCGGCGTCCTGTTCGACGCGCCGGAGGCGGCGCAAGACTAATCATATGTGAAGTGCTCTTGACTTCGCTCGCCTTTTTCCGTATAAGACCGTTTAACACCCAGTATTCCCGCGGCTTCTCGCGGTGCGAGATATGGACATACTCACTGTTCAAGGGGCGGCGGAGCTTCTGGCCGTCGACGCCAAGACGGTTTACCGGCTGATCGAGCGTGACGGGCTGCCTGCCTTCAAAGTCGGTCGGCAGTGGCGCATGCGAGTGAGGGACCTGGAAGCGTGGATCGACCGGCAGATGCAGGTGAACGAAGCGTCACCCACCTATCGCGCGGGGCAAACGGCACTGTTTCCCGAGGCCGAAGGCGGTGAGACTGGGCCGCATGAGGCCGGACGGGGGTTCAGCGACTCCGCCTTCTCTGAGAATGGCGACTTGCCCGTCCATAGGTGGGTCCCCTGGATAGCGGGGTTCAGCGCCACTTTCGTTCGTGAGGTGCTGGACCGTTACGCATCGGGGGACGCGCAGCCAGAAAGCCAGACTGTGCTCGACCCCTTCGCCGGAGTGGGGACAACGCTGGTTGCCGCCTCGCTGAGGGGGCACCCGGTCTGCGGCTTCGAGATCAACCCGTACGCTGCAGAAGCTGCCGAAGTCAAACTGAGCGCCCCGGCGATCCCAGCGGACGAACTCAGCCGCAAGATCGGCGAATTCGAGACGACCTTTCAGGAAGCGATCCGCACGGGGGCCTCTCCCAGAGGGTCAGCACCGCGCGGCTTCCGCACCAGGCGAAGGTTCCTTTCACCGCTGGTGGAACGAAAGGTCCTGCTCGCGAGAGACTTCATTGAGGATCTGAAGGACCCGCTGATTCGGAAGTGCTTCCGCATCGCGCTGGCCTCGGAACTGGTGGGGTTCTCCAATTACTCCTACGAGCCCAGCCTCGGCACGCGGGTCGCTGCGGGGAAACCCGAGGTGCCCGACGCGCCTGTTGCTCGCGCGATGGGCAGCAAGCTGAGGCTGATGGTCGAGGACGTGAAGGCGCTGCAACGGGACCTCCACGCCAAGGCATCCTTGCCCGCAGCAGAGCTCCACCAGGGAGACTTCTTTGAGCTAGAGCACGTCCTGCCGGACAACAGCATCCAGTTGGTCATCACTTCACCGCCGTACCTCAACAACTACCACTACATCCGCAACAGCCGGCCGCAGATGTACTGGTTGCGCCTGGCACACTCCCCAAATGACCTTAAGGCAGTGGAACGTGGAAGTTTCGGCAAGTTCTGGCAGACGGTGCGCGCGGGGGAAGCGCTAAGTCTGCGCTTCGACATGCCCGAGCTGGAGGAAAGCATTGGGTTCCTGCGCTCGGTGAACTCCCACAAGGGAGCGTATGGAGGCCCCGGCTGGGCAAACTACGCGGCCACCTATTTCAGCGATTGCCACCGGTTCGCCGGAATCCTCAGGCGCGTGCTCCGTCCAGGAGGGAAGGAGGTAGTCGTGCTGGGCAACAGCATTCTTCAGGGGGTCGAGTTTAGAACGGACGTGCTGTTTGGCCGCATATGCGAGCTGCAAAGCTTGAAGCTCGAAGAGGTGGTCCCATTGCGCGAGAAGCGCACGGGAACCAGCATCATCCGCTCGTCCGTGCGCTCAAACTCCGCGCGAGGGAAGACGACGCTGTACGAGTCGGCCGTCGTGGTGGGCAAGGCCCGCTGACGTCTCAGTGCGGGGTCCCCCAGACAGCCAGATGCTGCCGGACCTCCCCGATTATGCCCTCAGCGGATTCCTCCGGCTCCAACTCCAGCGCCCAACTGCGGCCGGGATGGACGATGTAGCAAAGCACAGTCAACAGCGAATCAACCGCCGTCCGCGCGGCCTTCCACCGCCAAGCCGCTGGAGTCTGGTGCGCGAGGTAAAGGGGGCCCGAGCGGTCCGTATAGGCAGGGCCGGCTGCCCCTTGGCGTCGCTTGACAGAGCGGAGAGTTTTACTACAATTGTGGCGTAATGGGATCATCGACCGTGGGCGCACGTGTGCATTGGCGAAGGGGTCGGCGCCGCGTATGAAGCTCCTCAGTTCTTACAAGCAGAAGCTTTACATAGCACGCGGGCCGAGATGCAAGGTCCTGCCCAACGCAATCGGATCACTCGGAGATTACCTTGACGTTACCAGCAGCCTCCATACCAGCAGCAGGGCTTTCTGGTATCGTGGCCACGCAGACATTGCGTGGAAGCTCACTCCTGCCGCACTTCGTCCACGGACCGTCGACAAAAGGAAGCAGGCGCTCCGTTTGCTGGACGAATTCAAGCGCGTCGCCCCGACCAAGTTGCCCCCCAATGTACCGCGCCCAGACGACGAACTCGAATGGCTTGGGCTTGCCCAGCACTACGGATTGCCAACACGTTTGTTGGACTGGACTCAGAATCCGTTGATAGCGCTGTACTTCGCTTGCGAAGGTCCCCGTGGATATGGCGCAGTCTTCCTTCTGAATCCTGCCGAACTCAATCGGCAATCCCTTGCGGGAGAAGCGAGGGTCCTTGACGCTCGTCGCGACGCTGACCGCCTGCGGACGTACCTTGCGTTGGGCGCCGAGCGGCGGAAGGACGGGCGGCCAACTGTGGCAGTTTACCCCGTGTACAACTCGGACCGGATTCTCCTGCAAAAGGGGGCATTCACGCTGCACGGTGACAAGAACTTCTCTCTAGACAACAGACAGGCAAGCTCCCTTGTGTGCGTGCCGGTACTACCGGCCCATAAGAGCCTATTCCTCGCAGAGCTGGGACGGGTCGGAATCGACGAGATGTCAATCTTCCCGGAACCGGAGCATGTGTGCAGACAGCTACGCCGTAGTATTGAGATCTGAGGTACTACCGCCATGAGCGATTACCTACCCTTCGCGACTAGCGTGGACGACTGCCGCCTGATCCACCGCTTCTACTCGGACCCGGTTTGCGTACGGGTGGGGCTGCATGTCGCCAACGACGTAGTGAACCACCTCGGCGACGTGCCTATCTGGTTGGATCCATGCTTTGATGCATACCCATACGCCAGGCCGGACAGCACATGGGCCCAGTTCGTGTCGCAGTTCGAGGGCCATGATGTCTTGACTGACCAGAAGCTTACAGATCGGGTGAGCACGCGGAAACTCCCCGATGCTTCAGCGGCTGCGCTGAGGGATCTTACGAACAGGGCCCTGGACGCATGCTTGGCGTACGCCCCAGACTGGGTATCAGTACCTCAGTTGCCACAAACGGATGGTAACGAACGCAACAGGGCAAACCGGGAGCTTGCGAAGGCGACCCGAGAGTGGGGAGAAGCGAACGCAGAATGCTCGCTGATCCTCCCACTGATCTTCACAAACCAGAGACAGGTAACCACAAAGACAGCATGGCAGAAGAAGGTACGCACAGCCCGCAGGAACTACGAGTTGTCGGGCGCCGCAGGTCTGTGGATCGTAGACTCAAGTCTCGACGACCACCGCGGCACGAGCACAAACGAGGCCCGCCGCTTCCCAGCGTTGATTGACTTGCACCAATGCATCCGCGAGCAGTTCGCTGATGCCAGAGTTGTGGCGGGCCCATATTGGGGGATGAACCTAGTCCTCTGGGCACGCGGTCTAATCGATAACCCGGCTGTGGGAGTAGGCAGGGGTTACCAGTACTACTGCACCGGTGGGTTTATATCAAGGGCGATGCCAAGATTGGCCCTCCCGCCCCTGCGTCGCCAAGCCATGGCAGACGATGAACTGCCAGGCTGGCTAGACAAGTGTCTCGCGACGTTGCAGTCGACAGATCCTGCCTACGCGGAGCTCATGGCTCTCCGTCGAGACTACGACTTACTGCGCCTTGAACCCAGGGACCAAATGGCGGGGTTCTACAAACGCTGGTACCAGAGCATCGCGGAAGTACCCCGGCGCGGGCGAGCGCTTGCATTGTACGAGGACCTGTCCAGCGCGTTCGTACTAGGCAAGATGCTGGCGACCCCCTTACCCTCTGAGACAGGCCATGCCAAGAAGCCTGAGATCCCGGCGAAGCAACTCATGCTCTTTTGTCTGTGAGGTGATGCCGCCAAAGCCTTTCGGCTTCGTACGTCTGCGTGACGGTCCCACTCTTGCCCCGTCTCTTCCTCCCGCTGGACGGAATTAGCACGGACACGCCTTCGGGAGAGATTCCCAGCAAACCGACCTGCGCAGACAGGAACTGGGCCCTACCAGATCCTTCGGCTACGTTGCCAGCCGACTCCACTGGAAGCCCAACGTAGGACTCATCCGCGAAGGCAAGGTACCGCCGAGCCTGACGAAGAGCTTCCGACACACGGGCTAGCTTCAACTCGACGGCGAGGATCCTGTCGTGAATCGGATGCCAGTCGCCGATCCTCTGGTAAGCTCCTCTGTTTGTTCGGCGCAAGAATCGGTCCCTTGTCAACGAGTCCACCTCGCGCCGTATCCGCTCCTCCCGGAAGAGCCGAGCGTACCGTTCGTACAGAACGGAGAAGCCCACAGAGCGACGCTCTCTGATGCGGGGGATGTGATGCCAGACGTCCACCCTCAGGAGCGGGCCAAGCTGACGCATCTGGCCCAATGCGATCCTAGCATCGAGACGCTCGGGATTCAGCGAGTAGGCCACGAGGTCACACACGCCTGCGCAACTGGCGAACTCCTGCTTCACGCTAAGCCTCTGACAGCGCAGCCAGCGCACCACAGGCTCTGTCATGTCGCACTCGAACTCAAAGGGCACGTTCCGCAGACCTCCAGCGCCGCTGGGCTTCGGCTCTCGCTTATGACGCCTCTCACACCTCTTCCGGCTGCCCCGTATACACGATCAGGCAAAGTGAGTGCAAGGTAAGACATCCAAAGCTGGCCTATATGCTGGGATTGGACCGTGGACGTGCCCGGCTCTCAGGCCCTTCCAGGACGACCTGGGCGATGGCGAAGTCGCGGTGGTGGGTCATGCTGACGTGCACGCGCTCGACGCCGAGCTCGCGGCTGAGCTCCAGCGCCCGACCCGAGAACGTCACGGCCGGCGCCCCCAGCTCGTTGTTGGATATCTCCGCCTCGAGGAATCGCACCCCCTGGCTCCAGCCCACGCCCAGGGCCTTCAGTGCCGCCTCCTTCGCTGCAAATCGGGTAGCGAAGCGCTCCTCCGGGCGCGGTCCTGCGCGGCAGTAGTCGGCCTCCCGGTCGGTAAAGACGCGGCCGACGAACCGGGCCCCGTAGCGCCGAACCGCGCGCTCGATCCTCCCCACCTCGACCAGGTCCACGCCGATCCCGACGATCATGCGTCGCTCCCGGGGTACCTGAAGGAGCCTACCTCTCACCCCAGCGCACGGGTGCTGCACGGCGCGCCTCGGCCGCCGGCGTCACTCCTCCTCGGCCTCTTTGGCGCCGTCTCCACCGGCCACTGCTTCGGCCCGCTCGATCTGCTCGCGCCGTTTCTCGGCGAGGGTGGGCGAGACCTTCTCGAATACCGCGATCTCGATCTCCCGGGCCAGATCCGGGTTCTCTTCGAGGAACTGGCGCGCGTTCTCCTTGCCCTGACCGAGCCGCGTCTCGCCGTAGGAGTACCACGCGCCCGACTTCTCAACGACGTCGTACTCGCTTCCGAGGTCCAGCAGGTCGCTCTCGCGGGAGATGCCCTTGCTGAAAAGGAGTTCGATCTCGGCGGTTCGGAACGGGGGAGCCACTTTGTTCTTGGCGACCTTCACGCGGCAACGATTCCCGACGTTCTCGCCGCCTTCCTTTATGCTGGCGATGCGGCGCAGTTCGACGCGGACGGAGCTGTAGAACTTCAGCGCCCGCCCGCCCGGGGTCGTTTCCGGATTGCCGAACATCACGCCGATCTTCATCCGCACCTGGTTGACGAAGACGACGGCGGTCCGGGACTTGGAGATGCTGGCGGCCAGCTTGCGAAGCGCGCGCGACATCAGGCGCGCCTGGAGGCCGATGGTCTGGTCTCCCATCTCCCCCTCGATCTCGGCCCGCGGCACGAGTGCGGCCACCGAGTCCACCACGACGATGTCCAGCGCGCTGCTCCGCACGAGGGCCTCAACGATGTCGAGGGCCTGCTCGCCCGACTCGGGCTGGTTGATGAGCAGGTCCTCGATATTGACCCCGAGGGACTGCGCGTACTTGATGTCCAGGGCGTGCTCCGCGTCGATGAAGGCGGCCACGCCGCCGAGCTTCTGGGCCTCGGCCACCATGTGCAGGGCGAGGGTCGTCTTGCCCGAGGCCTCGGGACCGTAGACCTCGACGACCCGTCCGCGGGGCACACCGCCGACGCCCAGGGCCAGGTCCAGCGCCGGCGAGCCCGTGGGGATGGTCTCGATGTCCAGCCGTGCCTCCCCGTCGCGCAGCCGCATGATGGCTCCCTTGCCGAACTGCTTCTCGATCAGCTCGAGCGTTCTCTCCAGCGCCTTCTTTCGTTCGTCCTTCTCGTCGCTGCTCTTGGCCATCTGTGGCACCTGTGGGTAGAGCGGGTTGGTTCTCGGCTGTCCGAACGTATTGTAGTCGTTTGCCGCCCGGTTGCCAACGGAAACGGCGCGCGCGTCGCCGGCGGGCCGACTGCAACCATCTACTCGCCTGCCCGTTCCGCGGCGCCGGGCCCCTCGATGCGGCGCCGCAAGAAGCCCACCCAGGACGAAAGCAGACGACGGCGGCGCGGCGCTCAGCTCCCCCAGGTAGACCTCGAGGAACCGGTCCGCCGCCGACGGGGACGCGGACCCGGCCAGCGAAGAGGCGAGTGTCGCCAGATCCAACCCGGCCAGCATCTGGCGCACGACGCCCGGCAGCCAGCCCACCCACCTGGCCCGGCCCAGGCCGACGAGCGATACCTCAGGCTCTTCAGTGTCCCCATCGGCGCACACAAGCACGTTCTCGTCCGTCAAACCGAGGTGCAAATACGCCGCCCGATGGAAGGACCTGACGGCGGCGGTAGTTGCCCTGATGAGGGCGTCTTCCTCTGCCGAAGCCGCGCCGAAGTGGCCCGCCCCGTCCATCTCACGGAGCCGATAGCGCAACGTAACCGCGCCGGGCAGCTCTTCGGCAAGCAGGAACTGATCCCTGTGCCAACGCGGGCCCCTTTCCATGTGGCAGACGTGGAAGGGGACTGCCGCTCCCCGGGCTCGGGCGGCCGTCGCACAGTTCCAGAACTGCTTCGCTTCGGAACCGCACAGCACCGTCGCAGCTACCCGGGGAAGACGGGAGTGGGGGCGGTATCGCTTCGCGATGAATCGATCCGAGGCACCCGCCACACGTGCCGGGACGGAAACCACCGTGCGATGCCTGCTCCGCTTGACCAGCTCGACGCCGGACCCCCTCATGAAATCGTCCGGATAGCAGAGCCGGGTATAGAACTCGGGCGCGCTGTAGCAGGTGGCGATTCGACCGCGCCACTTGCCCAGCCGGAAGCGGTACGTGAACGGCTGGCGGATAGGCCCTTCACGGGCGCGACGCTCCCCGCCGCCGTCCAGCACGTCGAGCGCCGCCCCCAGCACCTGCCGCACGGTGATGCTCGTCATGCAGCGCACGTGCCTGCACCTGCGGCGGGAGCAGGGACGGCAGGCCGCACTGCCCGTGACCACCACGCTTCGACTGCAGTACGGGCCGGTCTGGACCGGATCCTTAGGCCCGAACAGGGCAACGACCGGCACGCCGAGCGCGGAGGCGATGTGCATGGGGCCTGTGTCGCTGCCAATGAACAGATCCGCCCTGCGGAGCAGGTGGATCAACTGGCCGACGCGCTCAGTGCGCGGGGCGAGGGACCCAGGCCGCCTCATGGAGGCCACGACCTGCTCGGCCAGCTCCCTGTCCGCCGGGCCGTAGGTCACGAGCACGTCGGCGCCCCGATCGGCCACCAGGCGGTCGGCCACGCGGGCGTATCGTTCGGGCAGCCAGCGCTTGAAGGCGGCGAACTTGCTGGTGCCGGGATGGATGACAACGAGCGGCCCGCCGCTGAGCCGCCCTTCCAAGGCTTCCTCCAGGCGCCGGGCATCCCTCTCACGCCGGGGCACGACCGGATCTGCGTAGCGGGTGGCAATGCCGAGCGGCGCCAGCAAGGCCAGGTCGCGCTCGATGCGGTGGACGCCCGCCGTCGGCACGCTGACCAAGTGGTTCTGGACCAGGCGGTTGAACTCGCGGTTGACGCCGCCGCCGAATCCCACCCGCATCCCGGCCCCGGCGGCGGCCACCAGCCAGGCGCTCTTAATGCTGCTCTGGAAGTCCACCGAGATGTCGAACTCCCGTTGGCGCAGCAGTTGCGCCATCTCCTTCAGCTCGGCGCCCAGGGCGAGCCAGCGGAAAGGCGTCTTGACCATCTTCCCCCAGATCGTGCGGGGCACCGTGATGAGTTCGTCGATGTGGGGGTGGCGCCGCAGGAGCCCGCTGAATCTGTCCTCGACCAGCCAGGCGATGTGGGCGTCGGGCCGCTCCTGTCTGAGCAGCGAGAGGGCGTTGAGCGCGTGAGCGACGTCGCCCAGACCGCTCAGTCGGATGCAGAGGATCCTGCCGCCCGTGTTGCGCTCGCAGATGGTCATGGGCTGCCGGCCCCCTTTCGGCCCGGCGGCTTCACGCTTCGCGCTGGATCTTGCGCGTTCGCTCGGCCAGGCCCGAGATGGTCAGGTCCGACTCGCCGGCAACGACCGTGCCGATGCGGTCCCTGAGCGGATCGCTCCAATGATCGGGGATCGCCTCGGCACCGATCATTGCGCCGAGCACAGAGCCCGCCGTAGCACCGTTGCAGTCCGTGTCCAGCCCCGCCCTCACCGCAAGTCCGATGGTGCGCGAGTAGTCCCTCTCGCCCCACAGCAGGCCCATGGCCACGATGGCCGCGTTATTGATCGTGTGCACGCCGTGATAGGTGCCGTACGTGTCCAGGATGTTGTCGATCGCTTCCTCGGCGGAGCAGCCCTCCTCGCGCCAGGCAAGCACCTGGTGGATGGCTTCGGCGAGCCGGCATTCCCGAGGGATCTCGGACAGGCCGATGCGCACGACCTTCTCCACGTCGTCCGCCACGAAGGCTACGGCCAGCATCGCGGCCACCCACATCTCGCCGTAGATGCCGTTTTTCACGTGGCTTACGCAGGCGTCCTTGAAGGCGAGCCCGGCCGCCTCCTCCGGCCTGCCGGGGCAGGCATAGCCGAAGCCGTCGGCGCGGATCTGCGCCCCAATCCACTCCCTGTAGGGATTGCGATGCATGGCGCTCTGGGGCGGCCAGATGCCGTTTGCGAAGTTCCGGTAGGCCACGCGCTCGGCGGTGTACGTGCAGGCGTAGGGCAGGTGCGCCATCCAGAACTCGGCCACCTGGCGGGGAGTGAACCCTCTGCCGTGCTGCTCCAGTATCCGCAGGCCCACGATCGTGTAATCCGTATCGTCGTCGCGCACGCCGCCCTCAATGTGGCCGCGTAGAAGCTTTATGGACCATGCGGGGAACTCGATCCCGCGGTTATTCTCGGCAGGCGGCGGGAAGTAGTCCGTCAGATCTTCCAGGCCGCATACTTCCATCAGGTCGTCTATCTTCTCTTTGCGCCATCCCTCCACCGGCTTCCCCAGCATGCAGCCGGCGGCCCGGCCGAGCCAGGCGCCCAGCGTCTTGTCGTCAAGCTCTTCGTCGGAGAGGGGGACGGCGATGTGTCGCGGCCCGTCCGGTCGGCGTTCCCGTATTCCTTCCAGGTCGCTCGGCTCGTCGTAGGGGAAGTCGGCGGCAGGCCCCAGGTTGGCCAGGGCCTCGCACAGTGCCCGGGCCCGCTTGGGCTGATCGGGGCCGCCTTCTTCTTCGATCAGGGACGCCTTGCGCTCGAACTCCCAGGTGTCACAGCCCTCTTCCGAAAGCTGCTTCAGCTCTTCGCGTGCGAACTTCAACAGCTCGTCCGCGTTCTCGGCCATGGCGCTGTGCCTTTCCGCGCATGTGTTCTGCCGCTCCAAGTAACGTCCCGGTACTACGTATCAGAAAAGGGCAGGGCGCGCAAGGAACGGCCTTCGGGCGCCCAAGAGGCCGGTTGCCGCCGCGCGGGGGGCCCGGGCATGGGCGTCCTCGTCCCTGCTTCTGCAAAGCATGAGCACGATGGCTTGGGGACTCGCTGCCCATCGGCCCCGTGATCAGAACGTTGCAATGAAAGGCACGGCTTCATAGAATGCGTTTTTCGGGTCCTCTCGTCGCTGTCCCTTCGGCGTGGAAGGCCGGAGCGTCTCCCAAGCGGGCGCGAGAGTCCCGCCGGGGGGAGACACCCGGGAGCGCAGTCCCTTTCTGCGGACCATGCGTCATGCTGCTGCCGTTCCTCCTGTGCGTTCTGATCCTCTACATCCCCCTGCCGCTGAGTGACGGTGCGGTGCCGCTATCCGTTGGGGCAGGCGGGGTGGCGCTGTTGGCCCTGCTCAACGCGGCAGCCGCCTACGCGGGGACCGGCCTGGCTATGACCCTCTCGCGCCTGCCGGGACCGCGCGGGGCGCTGGCCGCCAACCGGGTATTCTTGTTCCTCAAGGGCGGCGTCGTAGGCCTGGTGCTGGCCGACGTATTGGCCCTGAAATGGCCTGCCCTGGTGAACGACCTTCTGGGCGCGCACCCGTGGGCGCTGATGCTGGACGACCTGCTCCTGCTGGCGCCCGCCGTCGTGATGATCGTCACCCTGATGGCCTTCCAGCATCGGTTCGACTACAGCCGGGGGCGCGTCCACCTGTCGCTCAGCCAGTGCCTGTGGCTGAGGCTCCGGGTGGAGCTGGGGATCATCCTCGTTCCCTGGCTCATCCTTGTGCTGGTGACAGATACCGTGAACGCTGCCTTCTACGGCACTAGGTGGGCGGACACGGCCGACTCGGTCAGCTCAGGCCTGGTCCTGCTGGCGATCGTTGTGTTCAGCCCGCTGCTTCTGCGCTTCATCTGGTCCACGTCGTCCTTGCCGGCGGGGCCGTTGCGCGAGCGGCTGGACGCGCTCTGCCGGCGCCAGAAGCTGCGGTGCAACGACATCCTGCTCTGGCACACTCACAACCACCTGGCTAACGCCGGCGTAGTGGGGCCGACGCCCCTGGTGCGCTACGTGCTGCTGACCGACGCGCTGGTGCAGCGCTCAACGCCCGACGAGGTGGAGGCCATCTTCGCACACGAGGTCGGGCACGTGCGGCACCACCACCTCGGCTTCTACATGCTGTTTGCGGTGGCGTTCGTGTGCTTCTATGTGAACCTGGTGGACCTCATCGCCCTGACCGGCTGGGTGACGCCCGTGCGGGACATCCTGGCCTTCCACATGACGGCGGAGCAGGGGGCCGTCATGCTGGGGTTTGCCGCAGTCTACTGGGTGGTGATCTTCGGGTTCGTCTCCCGCCGCATGGAGCAGCAGGCGGACCTGTTCAGTATCGAGGCGGTCGAGGAACCCCGCAGCTTCCTCAGCGCCCTGCGGCGGCTGGCCGCGCTCAGCGGCACGCAAAGCGGCTTTGCCTCCTGGAGGCACTTCAGCATCCCACGCCGCATCGCCTTCTTGCTCGGCATTCTGGCGGACCCGTCCCGGGCGAGACGGCTCCGCGCCGCCATCGCTGCCATGCAGATCGCCCTTGTGGGCCTGCTGGTTCTCGGGGCGGCCAGGCTGCTGGTCTTCCGGCCGCACCTGTTCGGCCTCTGAGTGCGGCGGCCGGCCATTTGCGCTTCGAGGCTGTAGCGCCGGCATCTTTGCCGGCAACGCGGAGTCGTCCCCTCTGTGCCCTGCCCGTAGCGGCGGCGCGCCGTGCGGCGCGCGATCATCTCTGCCGGCAGCGCATGGGCGTCACCCCCGTTCTCTCGGTGTGCCGCGCCGCGGCCCAGGGCTGGATTCCCAGGTTGGCCGGCTCACGCTCCGCCTGTGACGGACGCCCCTCCGAGACGTATAATGGAAAGCGTGCGCATGGCGGGGCTAGAGAGACCGAGGATTGGCTGCACATGTACCGCAAGGACCTAAGGCGCTATTGTAGGACCCGCTCCGTCGGCCCGAGGTCGAGCGAGAACGCCGAGGGCAAGGAGGCCGAAGCAGGCGATTCAAAGGCCAGAATCGCCGATGCAGGCCGACACAGCCCTTCGGTGCTCGCAGCCGGCCGAAGCCAGGATGGGGTTCTGCAACAGCGCCTAAGTCGCAGGGAGTTTGTGAAGGCCGCTGCGGGCGCAGCGGCATCGGTCTGCGGCATCGCCGCCGGAGGGACGGCTGAAGCGGGCCGACCGCTGTTGAGCGACCGCGAGGCGCTCTATTACCAGAAACTCCGCGGCGGGATGGTCCGCTGCAACCTATGTCCGCTGCGGTGCATCGTGGGCGAGGGCGCGCGCGGGCTCTGCGGCGTGCGCGAGAACCAAGGCGGCACGTACCGCACCCTCGTCTACGGGCGCCTCTGCGCCGCGCACGTCGACCCCATCGAGAAGAAGCCCCTCTTCCACTTCCTGCCGGGTACGAAATCGTTCTCCATCGCCACGGCGGGCTGCAACGTCGAGTGCCAGTTCTGCCAGAACTGGGACATCAGCCAGGCCGCACCGGAGGACGTGAGGACGACCTACAAGCGGCCCGAAGAGGTGGTCGAGCTGGCGCGGCGCAGGGACTGCGCCTCCATCGCCTTCACCTACTCGGAGCCGACCGTCTTCTACGAGTACTCGCTCGACATCGCCCGGGCGGGCAAGGAAGCCGGCGTGCCCTGCGTGAGCATCACGAACGGCTTCATCCAGCCCGAGCCGATGAAGCAGCTCTGCGAATCGCTCAGCGCCGTCAAGATCGACCTGAAGGCGTTCACCGAGGAGTTCTACCGGGAATACGTGCTCGGCGAGCTTCAGCCGGTGCTCGACACCATCGTGCTGCTCAAGAAGCTGGGCATGCACACGGAGCTGGTGACGCTGCTGATCCCGGGGCTGAACGACAGCGAGAAGGAGATCCGGGACCTGAGCCGGTGGGTGGTGAAGAACGTCGGGCCGGACGTGCCGCTGCACTTCTCCCGGTTCCATCCGGCCTACAAGATGACGAACCTGGCGAAGACGCCGGAGCGGACGGTGATCCGGGCGCGGGAGATCGCCGCGGCTGAGGGGGTGCACTACGCCTACGTGGGGAACCTCTCGGGGCACGAGTACGAGAGCACGTACTGTCACAACTGCGGCAAGCGGATCATCGAGCGGTTCGGCTTCCACGTGGGGGAGGTGCAGATCGTGGACGGCAAATGCGCCCACTGCGGCACCGCCATCCCGGGCGTGTG
>CAZSET010000004.1:0-41261 GCA_964605915.1 uncultured candidatus Brocadiaceae bacterium
CGAGGGCGCGTCGAACGTCACGGCCGTGCCGCGGGCAAAGTCGGGCGACGTGGGCGCGCCGTTCGTCTGCCACCTGGTCAACCGCAATTACGTGCTGGAAAGCGATTCGATGGCCGTCCAGCGCGACTTCGCAGTGATCCTGTCCGACTCGCTCTTCGGCGCCGGCATTGCGGGAGCCACGCTGTACGCCCCGCGCAAGGCGCCCATGCCGCTGAAAGTGGAGCGTGTCGACGCCGGGACGCGGATCATCGTGCCCGAACTCGACCTCTGGGCCGTGCTGGAGCTCGAGCGGGCGGGAACGGAGCGTTGACCGTCAGTCGACCCGCGGGCCTGCGTTGCCGACGCGGCCGCTGACCGACGGGGGGACCGTTGGCTGTAAGAGACGAGAGCACTGAGCTTCCTCGGCGGCGGGGCTCCGCCCTGACGTTGCGCGCCCTCCTGGTGGGCGCGCTCATGTGCGTCGTGATCGGGCTGGCCGGGCCCTACTGGACGTTCTACCTGCACAGCTCCACGTTGTTCCTGGACTACAGCGTCGGGGGGGGGATTTTCCTCCTCTTCGTGCTGGTGCTTCTGACGAACGGCCTTCTGGGCATAGTCTGGTCGCGCCTGGCGCTGCAGCCGCACGAGCTGGTGCTGGTGACGGCCATGATGCTGATCGGCGGCGCCATCACCACGATGGGCCTGGTCGGCTATCTGATCCCGAACATCACGGCGCCCTATTATCTGGCCACGCCGCTGAACGAGTGGAGCACGCTGCTCTGGCCGCACCTGTCCCGGTGGATGTCGCCGCTCGACCCGAGCGGCCGGACGATGGCCATCAAGAAGTTCTTCGACGGGGTGCCCCACGGCGAGCCCATCCCCTGGGAGCCCTGGGTGCGGCCGCTGCTGATCTGGTCCGTCCTGCTGCTGGCCCTCTATGCCTGCATGACGTCCCTGATGGCCATCATGCGCAAGCAATGGGTGGACCACGAGCATCTGAGCTTCCCGATCGCGCAGGTGCCGGAGGAGCTGTGCGCGGCGGCGGCATCCCCGTGGCGCCGGCCGTCCATCCTCGTCAGCGGCCTGTTCTGGATCGGGTTCGGCATCCCCTTTCTGGTGGGCAGCCTGAAGGGGCTGCACCACTACTACCCCAAGGTTCCGGCCGTTACCACGTCGACGAGCATCGGCGGCCTCACGCCGATATCGATCTCCATCTACTTGAGCTTCGCGGTGCTGGGATTCACGTTCCTGATCCCGAACCGCGTCGCCTTCAGCCTGTGGTTCCTGAACATCCTGTCCTTCATCTTCCGCTGCTACCTGAGGGCCTACGGCGGGGATATGACTGAGAACCTGGGCATATACGGTGCTGCACCGTATCCGATCATGGCGCACCAGGGCATGGGGGCGATAATCGTGTTCATCGCGGCGGGCCTGTGGTTTTCGCGTCGGCATCTGGTGCGCGTTCTCCGCTGCGCCCTGGGGCTCGGGCATAAGGGATACGATGCGGGGGAACCGTCCTCTTACCGGGCCGCCGTGTTGCTGCTGCTCGTCGGATTCGCGGTGATGGTGGTCTGGATCTCGAAGGCGGGGCTGAGTCCCGCCTACAGCGCGCTCTTCGCTCTGATGGCGCTGCTGGTCTTCTACGGCCTGACGCGCGTGGTGGCCCAGTGCGGGGTGGCGGTGACCATCGCGCCGATGATCGCGCCGACCTTCATGGTCAGCACGTTCGGGTCCGGCAACATCTCGCCGGGCGGGCTCAGCACGCTCTCGATGAGTTGGGTCTGGTGCAGCGACATCCGCACGTCGGTCATGGGTTCGGCCGCCCACGGCATCTACCTGGCTCGGCGGAGGGCAAGGGGCTTGCTTTGGGCCCTGCTCCTGGCCGCCATCATCACCTACGCAACCGCTTCCGTCTTTACCATCTGGCTGGGATACCGCCACGGTGCCTCGAACCTGCACAAGTGGTTCTTCCTGGACGGACCGAAGTACCTGTTCCGCTGGACCGTTCAGCAGATGGGAGCCGGCAACCAGGGCAACGTCCAGGGGCTTGTGTGGACCGGCGTCGGCGCCGTCATCATGCTGCTGCTGATCACGGCCCAGAGGATCCTGTTCTGGTGGCCCGTCCATCCTGTGGGCTTTATCATCTGCTCGGTCTACTGGACGGACGCCCTCTGGTTCTCCATCTTCCTGGCGTGGGTGACCAAGCTCGTACTCATCAAGGTCGGCGGGCAGGGGCTCTACCGCAAGGCCCGGCGCTTCTTCCTGGGCATGATCCTGGGGCAGTTCACCGTGGCCGGCGTGTGGGCCGTGATCGACACGCTGACCGGGTCGACCGACAACTGGATCTTCTGGATCTGACAGCCCTCTGAAAGGGTCCCCGTGCGCATCATCGTTTGCGTCAAGCAGGTCCCCGAAACCAGCAACGTCCGAATGGACGAAGATACGGGAACCATCGTGCGCGAAGGGGTCGAGAACATCGTGAACCCCCTGGACCTCTACGCCGTCGAGCTCGCGTTGCGTCTGCGGGAGGAGCACGGCGGCCACGTCACGGCCCTCTCGATGGGACCCCGCAGCGCCGAGAAGGCGGTCAGGGAGGCGATGGCGATGGGCTGCGACGCGGGGGCGCTCGTGTCCGACCGCGCCTTTGCGGGCTCGGATAGCTGGGCCACGTCGTACGTGCTCTCGCGGAGCGTTCGGAAGCTGGCCCCCTTCGACCTGGTGCTCGCAGGCGTGCGGGCCACCGACGGTGAGACGGGCCAGGTGGGGCCCGGCCTTGCCTCGCTCCTCGACCTGCCCCTCGCCACCTATGTCGGCCGCATCGCCGCCATCGAAGATGGCCGCGTCACCGTTGAGCGGCTGGTAGAGACGGGCTACGAGACGGTCAGGCTGCCGCTTCCCTGCCTGCTGACCGTGGTGAAGGAGATCGGTTCCCCTCGCCTGCCCACGCTCCGGGGAAAGCAGCGGGCCCGGCGGCAGGAGGTGCCCACATGGAGTCCGGGCGACCTGGGCGTCGACGAGGACCTGATCGGCCTGAAGGGCTCGCCGACGAGGGTGGTCAAGATATGCCGCCCAAGCGTGGCGCGGGAGGGCAGGACCGCCGACGTCGGGACACTGGGCCTTCAGGCCGCCGCGCGCGAACTTGCCGAGTTCCTGGAGAAGGAGAACCTGCTGTGACCGCCGACGCAAAGCCACACGCATCGGACGAGGGCCGGCCGGTCTGGACGCTGGCGGAGCAGGCAGAGGGCCGCCTCAGGCCCGTCTCCTTCGAGCTGCTCGCCTGGGGAAGGCGGCTGGTCGATCAACTCAACAGGTCGGGCCGGCCCGGCACTAAGCTCTGCTCCGTCCTGCTCTGCAACGAGGTGGCGGAGGGCGACCTGCAGGAACTGGTGCAGCGGGGCGCGGATACGATCTACGTCGCCCGCTCGCCGGGACTGGAGCATTTTCTGGTCGAGCCGCACGCCGCCGTCCTCGAGCGCCTGATCCGTGAGGAGAAGCCGGACGTCTTCATCGGCGGCGCCACCAGCAGCGGCCGCACGCTGATGCCGTACGTGGCCGTCAGGCTCCGCACCGGCCTGACGGCGGACTGCACCGGGCTGAACATCGACGCGGAGACGGGCAACCTGATCCAGACGCGGCCCGCGGCCGGCGGCAACATCCTGGCGACCATCGTGACCGCCCGGCACCGGCCACAGATGGCCACCGTGAGGCCGCGCTCGCTCAGCCCCCCCGAACGAGTCGAGGGACGGCAGGGACGGATCGTGGAAGTCCGTGTCCCTGGAGATGGGCTTGAAAGCCCCGTCGAGTGGCTCGGCTCCCGCAGCGAGGACCAGGATGGGGCAAACATTCAGGACTCCGAGAAAGTCGTCTCGGGCGGCCGGGGGCTGAAGAAGGCCGAGGGATTCGCCCTCGTCCGGGAGCTGGCCGACGCGCTCGGAGCGGCCGTCGGCGCTTCAAGAGACGCCGTGGACCGGGGCTGGATCCCCTACCCCCACCAGGTCGGCCTGAGCGGCAAGACCGTCAACCCCCGGCTCTACGTGGCGGTCGGCATCTCGGGGGCCATCCAGCACCTGGCCGGCATGCAGACGGCCGACTGCATCGTGGCCATCAACAACGATCCGGACGCGCAGATACATCAGGTCGCCGACTTTGCCGTGGTCGGCGATCTTTTCGAGTTCGTGCCTGCCTTGGCGGAGGAGATCAAACGAAGGAAGTCCCGGCGGGAGGGCGACCCATGAGCCAGGGCAGTTACGCTCCGGTAACGGACGAGGTCGTTCGCGAGCTGGCCGCCATCGTGGGCGAGCGGTTCGTCATCACCGACAGGGAGAAGCTCGAGCCCTACTCGCACGACGAGGTGGCGGAGGTGGCGTACGCGTCCCTGCCGGAAGTCGTCGTCAGGCCGGGGACGGCCGAGGAGGTCGCCGGGATCGTGCAACTGGCCAACCGCAGGCTCATCCCCGTCACGCCCCGGGGCGCCGGCAGCGGGCTGTCCGGCGGCGCCGTGCCCGTCTGCGGCGGCATCGTGCTCGCCACGGACCGAATGAACCGCATCCTCGAGGTCGACGAACAGAACATGATGGCCGTGGTCGAGCCCGGCGTGGTCACCAACGACATCAACGAGCAGGTCTCGCGCCTGGGTCTCTTCTACGCCGGTTATCCGATGAGCCTGGAGACCTGCTACATCGGCGGCAACGTGGCCGAGAACGCGGGCGGCGGCAAAGCCATCAAGTACGGTGTGACCGAAAGGTACGTCCTCGGCCTTCAGGTCGTGACCCCCACCGGCGAGATCGTCGAACTCGGCGGCAAGAGGCTGAAGGACGTCACCGGCTACAACCTGGTCAAGCTTATGGTCGGCAGCGAGGGGACGCTGGGCGTCATCACCAGGATAACCCTCAGGCTCCTGCCCCTGCCGAAGGCGCAGGTGGCGCTGCTTGTGCCCTTTCCCGACGTAGAGTCGGCCGTGGCGGTCGTCCCTAAGGTCATGACGCAGGGGGGGACGATCCCCACGGCGATCGAGTTCATGGACCGGCTCTCCGTGCAGGCCTCCTGCCAGTACCTGAACGAGCAACTGCCCTACGAGCAGTCGGGCGCGATGCTGCTGCTCGAGGTGGACGGCAGCGACGAGGAGACCGTCCGGCGCGACTACGAGACCATCGGCGAGCTCTGCCTCCAGAACGGCGCCCAGGAGGTCTACGTCGCCGACAACCACACCACCCGCGAGCGGCTGTGGCGCATCCGGCGCAACATCGCGGATGCGTTCAAGGTCATCAGTCCCGATCAGAGCATCGAGGACGTCGTGGTGCCCACTGCCGCGATTCCGAGGTTGATGCCCGAGCTGGCCCGGATATCGGAGGAGTACGGCGTGCAGATCCCGTGCTACGGTCACGCGGGCGACGGCAACCTGCACGCCACCGTAGTCAAGGCCCCCGGCGATTCCATGGAGGAGTGGCGTCGCAAGCTCCCCGACATCCTGAATGACCTCTACGTGGGTACGAGGAAGCTGGGCGGCACGATCAGCGGGGAGCACGGCATCGGCTCGAAGAGGAAGAAGTTCATGCGGCTGGTGCTCGGCGACGCGGAGCTGGAGCTGATGCGGAAGATCAAGCGGGCGCTGGACCCGAACAACATCCTCAATCCCGGCAAGATCTTCGACGTGTAGGACTATTGGGCCTTCACGATTGAAACGCAGGGTCGGCGGCTCATTCGTTCTCGTCTCCCTTGTCTGCGGCCTGGGTACGGTTTCGAAGGAGGACGAGGACGAGCGACAGGTGGACCAGTAACCTTGACATCGAAGGCAAACAAGCCGCCTGGAAGGCGGCGCTATGGGCTGCGGACACATTCACCGCGCTTGTAGCGCCGGCATCCTTGCCGGCTTCGTTCCGACAAGCAGGGCTTCACGATTGAAGTGTTGGTGCAGTGGCTCATACGTTCTGGTCTCCCTTGTCTGCGGCCTGGGCGCGGTTTCGAACGAGGACGAGGACGAGGACGAGGACGAGCACGAGTGGTAGCTGAACCGGCAATCTCGAAGTTGAAGCCCCACTAGGTGCGGCAGATTGTGGAGAGGGACGCCCGGCCGTATAATCGCCGCCCTGGCGGTCCGCTGTGCGCGTGAGCCGGGGCCCCCGGTAATGGCCGAAAGGGGAGGGAGAGAATGGCAGACAGGTGGAGTCTGGTGGCGGTCGTGGCGCTGGCAGTGCTGACGGCCGGGACCGTCGCGGCGGCCGAGGGGGCCGCTCGGCCCGCTCAGACCGCGGACGAGTTGCCCGTGCGCGGGCTGCACGTCAGTGTGAGCGGAGGACTGGACGTGGACCTCTGCGAGAAGTTCATCCGCGAGGCCCTGCCCGCCGAGGGCGTCAACGTGCTGGTTCTGGAGATAGACTACAATTACCCGTACTCGTCCCAACCGGAGGTCGCTGGGGACAGGCTCAGCAAGGAGGACCTGCAGCGGCTGCTCCGGGCGTGCCGCGAATCGGGCGTGCGGCTCGTCCCGCAGATCAACTGCCTGGGCCACCAGTCCTGGCACGAGCGCAAAGGCTCGCTGCTGAGGGCGTTCCCGGAGTTCGACGAGACGCCCTGGATCGCGGATGACCGTCGCGACTTCTACTGCCGCAGCTACTGCCCGCTCCACCCGGACGTGCACAGGGTCGTGTTCTCCCTGATCGACGAACTGGCCGAGGACTGCGGGGCGACCGACTTCCACGTGGGCATGGACGAGGTATTCTTCATCGCGGAAGACCAGTGCCCGCGCTGCGGCGGCAAGGACCCGGCCGAGGTCTTCGCCGGGGAGGTGCGCGCGCTGCACGACCACCTGGCCGAGGGAGGACGCACGACGTGGATGTGGGGCGACCGCTTCATCGACGGCGAGGCGACCGGTATCGGCAAGTGGTCCGCGAGCACGAACGGCACGCACCCGGCCGTCGACAAGGTCCCGAAGGACGTCATCATCTGCGACTGGCATTACACCAGTGCGCCGCCGACCCCGCGCTACTTCGTCGAGAAGGGTTTCCGCGTGGTCGCCTGCCCGTGGCGGGATGAGAAGGTTGCCCTTGAGCAACTCCGGATGATCCGCGAGCTGCGCAAGGAGAACGACCGCGCGCTGGGGATGCTCCAGACCACCTGGTGCGGATTCGACCGGTTCGTGCGCGCGTACTACGGCCAGACCGACAACCGGGACGCGACCGAAGCCGCCCGCTGCTTCAAGACGCTGTTCGCCGCCATCCGCGGCGAGCCGGCGGAGTAAGGGCATCTCGGCGCCGGTTCAATCAGGGAAGGAGGAAGCGCATTGACTGCTGACCAGACGTGGGGAACCGAGACCGAACCGCAAGAGCTGCCCGTGCGCGGGCTGCACGTCAGCGTCTCCGGGAGGGGCGACGTGAACCTGTGGGAGGAGTTCGTCCGGGAGGCCCTGCCCGTCGAAGGCGTCAACCTGCTCGTCGCGGAGATCAACTACAGCTACGCCTACGAGACGTATCCCCAGGTCGCAGACGAGGAATCGCTGAGCAAAGAGGACGTGAAACGGCTCCTTGCGGCCTGCCGGGACGCTGGCGTCGAGCTCATGCCGCAGATCAACTGCCTGGGACATCAGTCGTGGGCGGGGCGCAGTCACGGATTGCTGCGCGCGTTCCCCGAGTTCGACGAGCGGCCCGACATCCCACAGGACGCGGGCAAAGAGGGCCTCTATTGCCGGAGCTACTGCCCGCTGCACCCGCAAGTCCACGACGTCGTGTTCGCCCTCATCGACGAGCTGGCCGAGGTCTGCGAGGCCGAGCAGTTCCACGTGGGCATGGATGAGGTCTTCCACATCGCGGAGGAGCAATGCCCGCGCTGCCGGGGCAAGGATTCCGCGGAGCTCTTCGCTGGGGAGGTGACGGCGCTGCACGACCACCTGGCGCAGAGCGGCCGGCGCATGTGGATGTGGGGCGACCGGTTCATCAACTCGGCCGAGTATCCCACCGGCAAATGGAGCGGCAGCGAGAACGGCACCTGGCCGGCCGTGGACGGCGTGCCGACCGACATCGTCATCTGCGACTGGCACTACACGCGGGCCTTCGAGACCCCGGCCTTCTTCATCGCGAAAGGGTTCAGCGTGGTCGCCTCTCCGTGGCGGGAGCAAGACGTGGCTCTGGACCAACTGAGCATCATGCGGCGCTGCCGGCAGGAGGGCGACCGCGCCCTGGGCATGCTTCAGACCACGTGGTGCGGCTTCGACCGGTTCGTGCGGGCCTACAACGGGGAGCTGGACGCGGAGGAGGAACGCCACCAGGGGCCTATCGAGGCGGCGGGCTGCTTCAAGAGGCTGTTCGCCGCCCTGCGTGGGGAGTAAGGCCGCCTGGGTGGCGAGCAGTCGTGCCGAAATCAACGGCTACGCAGCTTCGCGGTGATCGGGCTGGGGCGGTTCCCGTGCCGGCGGCTCTCTATAGTTGGATGGCGTTGAAGATATCGGTATTGCTCAGCATGCCGATGATGTTCTTGCCATCGAAGACCGGCGCGCGCCGGATGCCCGCGTGATGCAGCAGCCGTGCGCAGTACTTGAGCGCCAGTCCCGGCGAGACCATGACCAGGGGTTTGCTCATGATCTCGAAGACCTTCACTTTGAGCGGGTCCTTTCCGGGGTCCACCACCTTGTTGACCACGTCCTTGCGGGTGACAATGCCGTAGGCGTCCTCCTGGCTCCTGTGTTCGACAATGAGGCTGGAGACGCCCTTGTCCCGCATGAGTTTGACGGCATCGGCCGCAGTGGCGCTGCCGTCAATGTACACCACGTCCTTGGTCATCACGTCTTGGGCCTTTGCGAACCTTACGTCTGCCAGAGACTTGCCCATGGCCACTTCTCCTTTCCCCCGACGCCGGACGGTTCGCCGGCCCCAGCCACGTCGCCGCTTTGCTCAATCGGAGCGCCGCCAGACAGGACATCTCGGTGGCCCCGCCGAGCGGCACTGATTATAGCCTATCTTGCCCTTATAACAAGTTCTACTTCAGAAACAGCTCGATCACGGGCACGGTAACGTCCGGTTTCGGCACCGGCAGGTACAGCGTGAGCGTATCCTCAGCCGTGCCTTCCATCGAGCCGTGCCAGGCGTCTCGTCGGCCGAGCTTGATCTCGGACCCGTCGTTGAGCAACTGCGCGTACTCGACCTTGCCGGCGAATCCGTCCAGGTGAAGCTCTCGGATCGGCCAGGCCAGGACGTGCACGTAGAGGCGCCGGGCCTCCGGGTTGTAGGTCAGCCGGCAGTCCCGGGGCGCCCGGAACTCGTCGGGCGCCTGCGTGCAGCCGTAGATCGAGCGGCCATGCTGCCTCATCCATCGTCCCATGGCGGCCAGGCGGTCCATGGCGCGCCGGTCAAGCTCCCCGCGCGCCGTCGGCCCCACGTTCAGCAGCAGGTTGCCGCCCTTGCTTACCGTGTCTATCAGCATCTGGACGAGCTGCTCAACGCTCTTCCACGTGGTTTCGTCGCGGTGATAGCCCCAGGAGCCGGAGAAAGTCTGGCAGGTCTCCCACGGCACGGGCTCGCCGTCCATCTTGACCCACTCGCGCACCATGAACTGCTCGGGCGTGCGGTAGTCCCACCCGCCCGGCACCGCCAGCAGGTCCAGCCGGTCGTTGACGATAATGTCGGGCTGGAGCTCACGCGTTGCCTTCAGCAGGCGTTCGGACTGCCAGTCGTCCCTGCCCTTGCCGTCCTCTCCCGGGAAGGAGAAGTCATAGAACAGAACGTCCACCTTGCCGAACTCGGTCAGCAGCTCCCGGACCTGCGCCAGCATGTAGTCGGCGTACTTGCGGACGTCCCTGCCCTTGGTCTTCTGCCTGAACTCCGCGTTGTCGCGCATCGGGTGACAGCTATCCACGGGGTACTCGGGGTGATGCCAGTCGAGGAGCGAATAGTAGAAGCCGACCTTAAGCCCCTCCTCGCGGAATGCCTCCACCATGGGCTTCAGGAGGTCCCGGCCGTACGGCGTGTTGGTCGCCTTGTAGTCGGTCTGCTTCGAGTCCCAGAGGCAGAACCCCTCGTGGTGCTTGCTGGTAACGACGAAGTACTTCATCCCCGCGTCTCTGGCCGCCCGCGCCCAGGCCTTCGGGTCGTAGAGGTCGGGATTGAAGTGGTCGAAGTACTTCCGGTAGTCCTCGTCCGTGATGCGCTCCTGGTTCTTGACCCACTCGTGCCGAGCCGCCAGCGCGTAGAGCCCCCAATGGATGAACATGCCGAACCGATCGTGCGCCCACCACTTCATGTGTTCTTTGGCTTCCACCGCGTTCCTCCCCGGTCCCGCGTCTCCTGCCGGCCGGGCAGTTCGGCACAGTGCCGGCCGAGCCCGGCCTCGGCGCAATGCTATAGCGGGCTGGCTGTTCTGTCAACGAGACGGCGTGACGGGACGGCCGGGCCTTTGCATTCGGTGGCGGGAAATGTTTCAATGGCCGCCGTGGGTAGCCATAGGCACATGCCGGACCAGGAGGACCTGCGGCGCGAGAACGAGCGACTCCGGGAAGAGGTCGACCGTCTACGCCAGCGCGTCAGATACCTGGAGCGTCGGCACGTGGCCGAGAAGACATATGCGGAAGGCATCAGAGTCCTGCGCGAGCTGGACATCGAGGGGGCGATCGATCTGTTCGAGAGCATCCCGGCCGACGTGATGGACACCACCGAAGCGCTCCGCAAGTCCCGGGAGCTTCGGGCCCGCGTGGCCGCCTACAAAAAGGTCAGGACCCGAGTCAACCGCGTCTTGCTCTTCCTCGGCGCGATCCTGGTGATCATCGTGATGCTGGCCCTTGCGCTTCGCTGAAGGTGCCGTCAGCGGAAGCGGCGGGGGTCTATGGGGTATTCTCCCCACTCGTCGCGGCAGCGCTTCATCTCCAGGATGTTCTCCCTGGGCGCGCCCACGGCCAGGGAGTGGCTGGAGCCCATGATGTATCCGCCGCCCGGCGCCGCGTGCGTGAAGGCGTAACGGGCGTCCTCGCGGATGCCTTCGGGCGAGCCGTGAACCAGGTGTTCGTGCCAGATGCCGCCCCAGAGGCAGAGGCGGTCCCCCACGCGCTCCTTCAGCGCCTTGATGTCCATTCCGGCGCTGGCCTGGATTCCTTCGTAAGCGTCGTAGAGGTCGGCCAGTTCCTCGATAACCGGCCAGGTGTGCCCACAGCAGTGCTTGAGGACCTTCAGGCCCAGCCGCCGCGCCTCCTCCACGTGGGCTTTGTGCCAGGGATAGACCATCTCGCGGTATATGCTCGGGCTGGCCATCAGGGCCGTGCTGCTGCCCAGGTCCCCGCTCGGCATGATGGCGTCCGCGCCCATCTGCGCAAGGGTTCTGACCTGGCGCAGGAGCAGCATGCCCCGAAGCTCAGCGATCTTCTTGCACACCTCGGGTTGAAGGATCAGGTTCATCCAGCTCTCTTCCTCGGTGGCGCCGAAGCGTGGGAACTCCAGGTCGCTGCACAGCAGCATCACGTAATGCGTGTCCGCGAACTCCTTGACCAGGTGATGCGCGAGCTCCCAACGTGAGTCATTCGGGTCGCCCGGCGGCTCGTCCTCCAGCCGGTCGATCTGTGCCTGGACGCTCTCGACGGTCGGCGGAACGTAGTCCTCGGTGTTCCGCTTGTAGGGCATCAGGTCGTGAGTGGTGGCGGAGACGCGATAGATGTCGCCGTTGGAGTCGCGGTAGGTCACGTCGTCCAGCTTCTCCATCGGCTCGGGGCGGTAGTCCTCGGGCGGGACCCTGTAGGCGTGGACGATCTCCATGCCGAGGGCGCGGATCAGGTCCGGGATGTCGCGCTTGTAGCTTTCAACGACCTCGTCGCGCCCGCCGTCCCAGAGCGCCTGCGTCTCCTTCATCTTGGCGTGCACGAAGGTCTCGCGTCCCAGGATGTCCTCATACACGTTGTAATCGATGAAGTGCTCGCCCCACGGGATGACGTCGGGCTCGCGGTGCTCCAGCGTGGCGATCACGCGCTCTCTGGGAAGCATGGGGTGACCTCCTGAAGCATCGGCCGAGGCACGGAGCTCGCCTACGTTTCCTGCGGCTTCCGGTACGCTCGAGTGCGGCCCGTCGTTGTCGGGCCCGACGCCCTATGGTATCGTTGCTGCGCTCAAGCCACAAGAAGACGGAGGGACGGCGATGCGCAAGTGCATGTGGACGAGTTACTTCATCGACCTGTCGCCCGAGGAGGCCGTCCGCCTGTTCGCCGCAGAGGGGTGGACGGACCTGGAGCTCTCGACCGAGCATGGCGCGGCGCTCCTTGAGCGCGGCGATCCGGCGGCAACCGGGGAGCAGTTCCTGCGCTTCTGCGCCGATCTGGGCGTGAGCTTGCCGCAGGGCCACCTGAAGCTGACCGCCGACATCGCGCGTCCCGATCCTGCGCGTCGCCAAGAGGAGCTGGAGGAGCTCAAGCGCTGGCTGGACCTGTTCGCCGCGCTCGGCATACGGGCCGCGGTCCTTCACCCCGGAGGCCCGAACTGCCTGCAGGGAGAAGAACCTTCGCAAGCCGTGCTTGACGCGAACGTCGAGTCCCTGGCCCAGCTCACGCGTCACACGGGCGACGGTCCGCCCACCATCTGCCTGGAGAACGGCCCCAACGCCGGCCGGCTGCTGGCGCTGATCGAGGCCGTCGGCGGCGAGGGCCTGGGCATCTGTTTCGACACCGGACACCTGGGCCTCCTGCGCGCAAAGGACCCCGGCGCGGGCCAGACCGAGCGCGACTTCATCGTGCAGGCGGGCCGCCACCTGAAGGCGCTCCACATCGCCGACAATGACGGGTCGGGCGACCAGCACCTCCTGCCCTATGAGGGCGGCATTGTCGACTGGCGCAGCGTGATGCAAGGCTTGAAGGAGATCGCGTACGACGGGCCGTTCAACTTCGAGGTCCCGGGCGAGAGCGGGTGGGGCGAACCGCTGAGCATCCAGCAAAGGATAGACAAGCTCGACCGCGCCGTCCGCATCGCGCACCGGCTGATCGAGACCACCGGTGCTTCGTTGGCCTGAAGGTGAGGGGAGGGACCGTGAGACTTCAGATCATGGCGGACGTGCCGAGCAGCATCGCTCGTCCGTTGGACGAAGTGCAGGTGTCGTTCGGGTCCGGGTCCGATGGTGCGGAACTGATCGTGCTCGATGGCGCGCACCGGCAATACGTGTGCCTGCCTGCCGCCGCCGGGGCGGCCTTCACCGCGGGCGGTGCACTCGGCAAGCACGTCGCCATACTTCGCGACGAGGATGGCAACGAGCTGGATCGCGCCACGTTCACCGTGGACTGCTGTACGCGGATCGACGACGGCGGCCCGTTCGCCGAGCTGCTCGACGTACTCAACTATACCATGAACCGCCGCGGTGCCATGGAGATGGCCCAGGTGGACGGGCGCACCTACTCCTTCTTCGTCCGCTGGCTGCGCGACCACGTCCACACGCTCAAGGGCAACAAGTACTTCCACGCCGGCCTGAAGTCTGGCATAGACCTCTACCTGGACACCCAGTGCGAGAACGGGATGGTCTGGGACAACGTCTACGAGCGCAACCCCCGCCCGAATTGGTGGGACCATCACTTCAAGGACGAGTTCATCCGCCCGGTCACCGATGGCCGGTGGGAGCTGAAGCGCATCCCCGTCGAGGCCGACGTCGAGTACCTGCTGGTCGAGGGCATCTACTCCACCTGGAAGGCGACGGGCGACACCGGGTGGATGGAATCGGCCCTGCCGAACGCGGCGAAGGCCATCGAGTACTGCACCACGGATCGCTACCGCTGGTCGGAGAAGTACGGGCTCGTCAAGCGCGGCTACACCATCGACACGTGGGACTTTCTGGTCCAGGAGGATGCGGCCATCTACGATCACCCCATGGTGATCGGGCCGAAGACGCCGTTCGGCATCATGCACGGCGATAACACGGGCCTGATGGCCGCCTGCCGTCAGATGGTCGAGATGCTGACGGCAACCGGCCGGAGCGACGAGGCCGCCCGGTACCTCGAACTCGGGCGCAAGATCAAGGAGAACCTGGACCGCGTTGCCTGGAACGGCCGCTTCTTCCGCCATCGGGTGCCCGAACAGCCGGAGCAGCGCGCCCTCGGGGTGGACGAGGCCGAGCAGATCTCCCTATCCAACAGCTACGCGCTGAACCGCGGCATCGACCACGCGCAGTGCGTGGCCATCATCTGCGAGTACCTGAGGATCCGTGACGAGCTGCCCCACGGCTCTCCGGGCGAGTGGTACGCCATATACCCCTGGTTCGGGAAGGGCTTCGGCCGGCATTGTGTGCCGGGCGAGTACATGAACGGCGGCGTGCTGAGCATCGTGGCGGGGGAGCTGGCGCACGGGGCGTTCGAGCACGGATTCGAGGACTACGGCGCCGACATCCTGCTCCGGATGCTGAAGCTGGCGCGCTCGCAGGACGGCTACCTGCCCTGCACGTTCAAGGGATTCCAGAAGGAGCGGCCGCAGCCGGAGTTCACGACGCTGGACCTGCGGGACGCCGCCACGGTGGACTTCCACGGCGAGACGCCGGGCCGCGGCTGGACCATGGAATCCCCGGATAACGACCTACGCAACATGCCGGTCGGGCGCCAGGTCTTCTGCGGAATCCCGTTCGACGTCATAGACCCCGCCGAGAACGACGGACGCGCCTGCGCGGCGCTGTCCACCGACGGGGAGCCTTTCGCCGAACGCGCCGTCGTCGAAGCCAGCGATGCGACCGCGAGGTCGGTGTACTTCCTCCACGCTGTGAGCAACACGGGCGAGGTGGCGGGCGAGTACGCGATACGCTACGCGGACGGTACCAGCGAGACGCGCTACCTGCGCATGGGCAAGGAGATAACGGGCTGGTGGCAGCCGGGCGATACTCCGCTGGCCAGGCTGGCGTGGTGGGGGGAGAACGCCGCGTTCGAGAACGTGGGCGTCGTGGCGTTCGGCTGGGACAATCCCCACCCCGAAAAGCCCATCGCGTCCATAGAGATGAGGGCGCCGAGGAGCGGCGGGATCCTGCTGGTGCTCGCCGTCACGCTCTCCAGCGCGGAGGTCTACTTCGGCCCGTCGCCGCTCTCGTACGGCATACCGGACAACTGGGGCGCGGCAGCCGTCGCGTACGCGCTGGTCGAGGGACTGGCAGGCGTTGTGGACCGCTGCGTGGCCTTCGACACGGCCGGCATCGCGCCTCGCTGGACGGCCGCCGGTCGGGACGAGGCGGACGTGGCGATCAAGTACCCCGAGTCGGGCGGTTACGCGGCCTACCGCTACCGGCACGCGCCCGAGAGGAAGAAGCTGACGCTTGACCTGACCGGCAGCGGAGAGCGCTTCGTCTGCCACGTGCTGCTGCCGGAGGGCGCGCGCGCAGCTACGAGCGTGAGCTGCAACGGGGCCACCGTCGCGTTCGACAACGTCCGGGTGGAGGGCTCCCGCTACGCAGACTTCGACCTGAAGCCGTGCGGGCCATGCCGCATCGCGATAGGCTACGAGTGAGCCATCCGCGGGCGCCCCGGCGGCAGACACCTTTCACTGCAACGTCTTCTCCGCCAGAACGACGGTGATGTTGTCGCGGCCATCGGTGGCCCGCGCCGTTCCCACCAGCGCCTGGCAGACCGTCTCGATGTCCTCCGCGCCGGCCATCAGCCGTTCGATCTCCTCGTCCGGCAGGCCTTCGGTAAGTCCGTCGGTGCAGAGCATCAACCGGTCACCGAGCTTCATCCTGATGGCCCGCAGGCCAGGCTTTGGGTTCCCGCCCATGCCCACGTAGCGCAGCAGTTGCCCCCTCATGGGGTGCTGCTTCGCGTCTTCCCGGCTGATGAGCTTGCGGCTGACCAGTAAGCCGACCAGGGAGTGGTCCTCGGTCAGGGGCTCAAGGGCGCCGTCGCGCAGCAGGTAGGCCCGGCTGTCCCCCACGTGCGCGATGTGCGCCAGAGGGCCGCGCGCGAGCACCAGGGCGATGGTTGCCCCCATCTTGCGGTGCGGCCCGAGCTCGCGGCTGCGTTCCTTCATGCGATGATTCATGGCGGCGAGGACTTCCGTGAGCCCGTCCTCGATCTCCTTGATGGACGGCTTCCGAAGGTGCTCCAGGTGTTCGGCCAGCAGTTGAGGAAGCCATTCCATGGCCAGGCTGGACGCCACCTCCCCTGCAGATTCGCCGCCCATCCCGTCGGAGACGGCCAGCAGGCCCTGTTCGGGCAGTGCCAGACAGGCATCTTCGTTGTTCTCGCGGATGCGGCCTATGTCACTGGCCCAGCAGACGTGAAGATCCGCGCTCGTGGCGCATCCGGCCGTTCTCTGCTCAGTCACTCCATTTTCCCCCGAAAACGGGCCGGTCCGACAGACTCGCTATAGCAAGGCCCGTACCGTTGGCTTACCTTCCGCTCCTGCGCATTCGGCGTCACGCAGCACTGCAGCAAAGCCAACGGGCCCGAGCGAAAGCCCCGGCTGTGCCAAAACGAAGGTCAGATAGAAGGAGGCGGCCCGGTCATCCGCAAACATACAACCGCGCGGACCGCCGGAAGACCCGGGCAAACGCCCTGATGCGAAGCGCCAAACCGTGCCTTTGCGAGCCGACCTCAGCCGCCGCTCCCCAAGGACCAACTAGTCGTCTTCCAGGTCGCTGGGGGGCTCGTCTTCGAGCAGAGCAAGAAGGGGATCGAAATCGGTCTCATCCTCCTGGCGTGCAGAGCTCCGCAGTTCGGGCCCTCGAGCGCCTTCCTGCACGGATTCCTCCTGCCCGACATGGGGCGCAAGGGGCTCTCTTGTGGCGTCCTCGTAAGCACCGGCCAGGACGCCGACCACCTCGTCCATGCTCGAGGGGCGCTGGGCGGGGGCGAGTCTGAAGCACCTGGCCAGCAGTTCCGCCACCCGGCCGGGCATGAGAGCGATGCCGGGCCTGGCGGGCCCCGTCTGCATGTAGCGCCTGAAAGCGCCAAGCGCCTTCGAACCGGTCGGCCAGGTCACGCGCCCGACGAACATGTGCAGAACGCTGACGGCGAACGACCACAAGTCCGTTGCACGCGTAAGCTCTTCCTTGCCGGCGGCCTGCTCGGGCGAGGCATAGGCTCTGGTCTTCGCCTGTGATTCGCCGTACTTCCACACCTTCACCAGACCGGAGTCGCATATCAGGACATTGGCCGGCTTGACGTTGTAGTGTATCTGCGCGTGTTCGTGCAGCCAGGCAATCCCTCTTGCTGCCTGGACGGCCACGTCGAGGATGTCGCGCAAGTCGTTGAGGGTTCCGTCGTAGATGGCGGAGTCCCAGCCCCGCCCGTTCACGTCGTCGGCCACGAGGAAGGGCATCCGTCCCTCGTACGCCAGCGCATGGTAGGTCAGGACGTTATCATGCGGCGGCACGGCCAGCACTCTCCTGGCGTGCTCTTCGAACCATTCCTGGCCGCCGTCCGTGGCCATGGTGCGCGGGCTGGGGCGCAGCGCCAGTGAGAAGGCACCGCGGACCAGGTCCTGCACGCGGTAGAGATGACAAGTCCCCGACTGCCGCGCGCACTCCTTGACGCGGTAGCGCTGGGCCAGGACCTGCTGATCCTCCCAGGCCGATACGACCTTCGATCGTTTGCCTTTCGGCTGCATTTTCACATCCCCCCGGGCCCGTCGGCGCCAACCCCGCGTGCACGTACTGCGTGGAGCCCCGCTACTTTGAGCAAAGGGATTATACGCTACATTGGCCCTCGTGTGAAGGTCCTATTCCGCCCCGAATGTGCTTGTTCCGGCTTTCCACCGGCCGCGCACCGCTTTGGTCCGACGGACGGTCACCAGCGATAGTAGCGGTAGGGATCGTCGTCCGCCTCTGGTTCATCCACGTAGTAGCTCTTCTGCCACCGGCCGGGAGCCTGGATGGCGACCGGGCCGCGCACTATGCCGCCGCTCAGGTACGTGTCGTTGACCCGGACGGCGAGCACGTTGCCGGTTTCCTTGAGCAGTCCGGGCGGTATGGGGTAGCGCCGTTCGACGGCCCAATGATCGTCGGGATGCGTCTCGTTCGTCACGCTGCCGATCATCTCGCCGTTCAGATACGTCCAGTCTTCGTCGTCCACGGCGCCCATTACGAGCACCAGGTCGGCATCCGGTGGGACCGCCCCCAGGTCGAACCTGGTGCGGTACCAGAAAACGCCGTTGTAGTCCGCCAGGTCGGGGCGCTGGCTCTCCCAGGTCGCGGCCACCTCGATCTGCGGCCAATCGCCGCCATCGAAGTCCGGTGACTGCCAGCCTTCCGTGCGCCCGACGTCGTCCGGATCGGGGCGCCCCCGCCAGCGCGCTGACAGATCGGGCAGCACCATGGCGGGCTCCGCCCAGTAGCGCAGCAACGGCGTCTCCATCGGCGCCTCCAGGTTACCCAGTATGCGCCCCAGCAGGCAGGCCGTGCGCCGGTAGGTCATGCGGTCGTGATCGAAGTCGGCCGGATCGAACATCCAGGGCGCCGCCTGGCAGAAGACGACCTTGCCCCTGCCCAGGTCGGCCGCGGCCAGCAGGCCCCGCTCGTCGGCCGTCTCCACCTGGGAGAGCAGGGGCAGGTCCCGGAAGTTGCGGAAGTGCGTCTCGGCGTTGCTCAGGCCCTGGAATGCCCGTTCGCGGACGGGCAGCTTCAGCCGCGAACTCGCAACGGTTCCCACTTTCCACCTGGCGCGGACCGGGGCGCGCTGGAGCCCCGCCTCGCCGTTGGCCAACAGCAGCAGGTTCAGGCCGCCCTTCACAGCGCCCTCCAGCTCGGCGCGCCTCGGGCTCTCCGCTGCCGGCCCGAGCACCAACAAGTCCCCCGCGCCCGGCTCCGCGCCGGCCGGGCTTTGCGCGGCGACGCCCAGCTTCGCAAGGGCCTCGGCGCCCTCGGGACTGCCGACGTAGTATACGTCCCTCGCCTCAAAAGGCTGCGGGGAGACGCAGTAGCGCATCAGGTTCCGCACGAGCCTGCGCGCGGCCGGATCCTGCTCCGTGCGTCCCGTCACGTCCATCTGGCAGAAGACGATGGTTCCCTTCCCCTGCCGGAGTTCCAGGAGGGGCGCGTACTGGAGGTCGAAGCCGCCGTCCACGATGGGGAGGAAGTTGCCCCGCGCCGGTTTCTCGATCAGGGCCGTGGCGACGTTGCCGCCGTTTCCGCAGCGCCAGACGCGGGAGTTCACGAAGCCGCACCAGCGGACCTGAGGATAGTTGTTGTAGCCGCCGGTCTCCTCCATGTAGGGGGGATACAGCGTTGCGTCCCCGCGCCAAGCGCGCAGGTTCTCCGCGGACAACCCGTTCAGGATCGGATGGTCGGGCACGCGCGGGAAGACGCGTCGCAGGCCGTAGACCTGCGTCCGAAACCCCAGACGGTCGCTCAGCACCTGCTCCGTTTGCTCGAAGACCAGGACGTTCAGGCCGTCCGTCACCCGGGATATGTCCGGTGCGGCACGGCTGGCGGAGAGCGCCTCGCGCCCCACGATGAGCAGGTCGTATCCCTTCAGATCCGCGCCGCGCCGGACTTCTGTGAACGGAACGCCCAGCCCAGCCAGCGTCTCCGCCGTCTTGCCTTCCGGATCGTAGAGGGCGATCCGTCCCCGGGCCTGTTCCTCCCGGGCGGGGCCGAGCACGTGCACGTCCATGGCGTCCTGCTGGACCTCTCCGCCGGGGAACTCGACTGACAGCGCAAGCCGGTGCGTGCCGGGCTCGACGTTGCGCGGCAGTTCCGCGGCGATCCGCTCCTTGCGAATGCCGCCGGGCTCGACGTCGGCGATCGTCCCCCGACCTGCGGTCACGTCTCCCAGGGACCAGCGATACGAGCAACCCACGGTGCGGCGCGAATCGTTGACGACGATCACCTGCTTCTCGACGCGCTCCCCGGGCAGGAAGTTGTGTCCCTCCTCCGTGAAGTCGCCCGCCTTGCCGCCCAGGTAGGCCAGCAGTGGCCGGTTGCAGCGCAGGAAGGTACGCCCCACGCAGCTCGGCTCCCAATCCTCCTCGGGGTATCGACTGGTCAGGTAGTCGCCGCCGCCAATGGCCACGTCGGGGCTCAGGCCGGGCCGCTGTACGCGGTTCCATTCCGTTTCCAGGGGGATACGCTCCGTCGGCAGGCCGTCCTTATGGCGCCAGAAGTCACCCTGATCCCAGGGGAGCATCGCGGACATGCCCCACGTGCGGTGGGCGGGCCAGTTCTTCGAGGCGTAGAGGCTCTTGATCTCCAGGACGTTCCGCTCCCGGTCGCGGAAGTAGTTGAGAATGTCCCAGTAATGGAACGGCTGATCTTGCTTCCAGTAGCGCAGCTCGGTCCTGAGGCACGCCTCGTCGCTACGGTCGAACTCGTACGCGTCGTCACCCTTGAAGGTCGCGGCGAACTCGTGCGTCCACGCCTGCTGCATGACGTTGGCGCGCCAGATGAACTGCGGCCCCCGATAGCTGGACCAAGACGCGATGTGGGGCAGGCCCCACTCGACGAAGAAGAAGGGCTTGACGCCTTCCGCTGCCCACACCGCCAGCCAGCGCGAGCGCTCCCGCATAGGTGCCCAGTTCAGGTAGCAGTTCAGCGTGATGAAGCTGCCCAGGTTGCCCGACTGGTGGTGGTAGACGGGTCGGGTGGGGTCGAGCGACTCGGCGATCTGCTGCGCGACGAGTGCCTGTTCGCGGTTACGGCTGACCGGACCCGGGTCGCGGCCGTGCAGGAGGGCAGGATTCTGATCGCCCTGGTAACCGGTCGCGTTGTGGTTCATCGTGTACAGCACGACCGACGGATGGTGGCGGACCTGCCCGACGATCCAGCCGGCCAGCGCACGATAGCTCTCGCGCACCTCGGGATCGTCCAGCCTCCAGCCGAACTGGCTGCAGTGCGGCAGGCTAAAGGCCAGCAGCGTCCCCTCCCGGTCAGCCGCGCGCAGCATGTCTCGGAAGTAGCCCACCGCCCCGACCTGGAAATGGTAGTTGCTCATGATGAAGGAATTGAACCCGTACTTCCTCATCCGGCGATAGGTGTTCGTTGCGCCTTCGGACGAGCCGGCGTCCGCCGTGTTCGCGTTGCCAAGGTCCAGCGCACGCAGGTGGATGCGCTTTCCGTTCATGTAGAGATCGCGACCCTCGATCCTGAAGTCGCGGAAGCCGAACTCGACGGGCAGCGCTTCGTCCAGGATGGCGCCTTCCCGATCCACCAGCGCCAGGTGGAGCATGCAGAGCTTCGGGTCGTCAATGTCCCACAGCGGCGGGTCGGCCCAGCGCGAGCCGAACGTCAGGCTCCCGTCTTGCAGATCCACCTGCGAGAATGGTTCGCTCGTAAACTCCTTGACCGCACGCCCCCCATGCTCGACGCGGGCGCGCAGGCGGAAGCCGTCGCCCGCCGGCAAGGCGAGCTTCGCGTCAAGCTCGATCCGTTCTTCCTGAACCGAAGGCCGCACGAAGACGTCCTCGATTCCGCCCGCCGGGGGGCCGGAGAGCAGATAGACGTCCCCGCAGAGGCCGCGGAAGTTCAGCTCGGACTCCACCTCGAAGACGCGGTCCGGGCCCATGAAGCTCTGTGTGGCCGTGTCCCGTGGCAGGGCCAGCACCAGCACGCTCAGCGTGTGCGTGGCGCCGGGCCGGCAGAACTCCGTCACGTCCAGCGTGCCGCCGGGCCAGAGCACGTGGCCGCCCTCCAGTCCGTCGATGAACACGTTCGCCCGGCTCTGCACCAGGTCGAACTGGAGTTCGATCTTGCGACCGGCCCAATCGTTTGGCACCGTCAACTCCCGCCGGTACCAAGCTGCTTGCAGGGCGCCGAAGTCCGTCATCTCCCAGGCGGCGGCCGCCCGTATCTGGAGCGATCCGTCGCCTCGCCACGAGCCGGGCACCTTGAAGTAGCCCCAGCCCGGGCCCTGTGGCGGCGAGGCGATCTGGTCCTCCGTCAGCACGGGGCGGAACTGCCAGAGCCCGTTCAGGCACACCTTGTCGCGCGTCTGCGACTTGAGCCGCCAGGCATTCCCTATGTCCCAAATGCCCTCCGCCCCCTCCGGGCGAGGCACGTCGCGCAGCGGCGGCGTGCGCTGGCCCCGGACGACAACGTCGTCGTAGTCCACGGTGCCCTCTGCGGCGAAGTTGACGGCGCCGATGCTCAGGAACTCCGCCCCCGGCGGCCGGATGAAGGTCCGCTCCATCTCACGCCAATCGAACGTGCCCGTCCCCCGCAACACGTTCGGCCACGGCTCCACGTGCTGGTGATCTGCGTCGTTCCAGCTCATCACCATGCGGGCGTCATGGTATCCCTCGGGGCCCATCTTGATGCCCTGGCAGCGCATGCGGCAGCTTACCTGGACTGCGATCCAGTCCGGTTTCAGGGGCAGCTCGAAGGTCGGGCCGTCGTACGGCTTGACGCGCAGAAAACGGTTGCCGTCTTCGGACATCAGGGCAGCGTTCGCCACGCGCGGCCAGCCGTCCGGGTAGCTGTTTCCATCGGCGTCCAGCTCCACGTCGCCGTTTGGGATCAGGTTCGGCGTCAAGTAGTCTTCGTCCTGTGCTCTGGCGGCCGTGCCGGACGCGCAAAGCGCGAGCAACAATACGCAGAGGACAACGTGAAATCTGCACCACATGAATGGCTTCCCCGGAGATGATCGCCTGTGAACACCGGCCCTATTTTACGCACGCACGCGAGCAGGTCAACCATCGGCGCAGCGGCGCATCACTGCGCGAGGGCCAGCGCCTCCGCGCGCACCTGGTCCAGGCGCTTCAGCAGGCCCTCGCCCTCGCCGATGCGGTAGCCGAAGTGGATCGCCAACGGGCCGGTCCGCTCGCAGCGCTGCCCCGGCGCCAGCTCGACGTCCACGGCTTCGCGGCAGTCCGAATGGAACCCGTCCCTATCCTTCCAGTAGTTGACGGCAAGCCCCTCCGACAGGGCGGTGACCGCCTGACCGACGCCGACTTGCGCGTCCTCCCACGCGCCGACGGGCACGTAGAAGTTCGGCACGTTCAGCTCCGCCTCCTCGTCCCCCGCCGGGTCGCCGCCGATGGCGGGCGCCGTGTAGTGGAACAGACCGGCCAGTCGCCACGGGCGGGCGTCCGCGTTCTCGACCCAGAGGCTTTGGGCTGCGAACCAGCCGCAGGATTCCCTGGGGATCCAGAAACGCCATCCCGCCCGGTATGCCGGAGGCCCGTCCGCCTGTGGCGCCCTTCGGCCGGTCTCAGGGTCGAAGGTCCTGATGGCCTCCCCGCCGGCGCGGCGGCTCACGGTCACGTCGACCACGACGAAGTCGGTGTCCTCGCGCACGGCCGTCACGGCGCTGGCGTCCGGGCGCGTCCACAGGTCCCCGGGCGCCTGCTGGTGGATGAGCGGGTGGTAGGCGCCGAGCGGCACGCCGTCGTAGCGCATGATCCACGCGTCCCGGCCGCTCGTGCTCTTCAGCTCGAGCGGGCCGGTGCGAACCACCAGCGGCAGCGGCGCCCGCTCCTCCGACACCGGCGGCGGCCGGCGGGTCCAGTCCTCAGAGCCTTCTTGCGCGAAGACGGCCTCCAGCTTGCCGGCCAGGTGCAGCTCGCACGCCCGGGGATTGAGTTCCGCGGCCGTGGACGTGAGCTCGGGCCAGGGCTCGTCGCGTTCGTTGACCAGGCCGTAGTTGCTGTCCTCCGGGAACGTGCTGCTGATGCCGAGCGCCGGCTCGTCCACGTACATGAAGTAGTCCGAACCGACGAAGAACGGCAGGCTGAACAGCATGCTCTGGAAGAAGCGGTAGCATCGCGCCTTCTGTGTCTGCGTGGCCACGCGCATCCCGGCGCCGTGCTCGCAGGGCAGGCCGCTGTCGAGCGCGGGGAAGCACCATTCCGTGAGGAACAGCGGCTTCCGTGCCTGTGCGTAGATCTCGCGGTAAGACTCCACCAGATCCTGCGGCACGCCCCGGTCCACGTCGATCCGGGGGTAGCTGTTGAACGAGACCACGTCGCAGTACTTCCCGGCGACGTCCCAGAGGCCGGGCGACCAGCCCGCGAACCGGCAGCCCAGGATCATGTGGTTCGGGTCGTGGCGCCGGATGGCCTCCGTGCATTCCTTGAAGTAGCGGTCGGCCACCAGGCGCACATACTCCCTCGCTATCTGCCGCGCCTCGTCTGTCGCGGGCTGGGCGGGGTCCGTCGAGGCGGCCAGTTCGTCGAAAGACGCATAGCTCGTCTGGAACGCGCGGTTGAACGCCTCGATGGTGGGGCAGTGCTTGCGCACGATTCCCATCCAGGCCCGCTTGGCGGAGTGGTCTGCGGGCTTGCGCCATGTCTCGGTCCATAGGCCGAATTCATTCTGCCAGTTGCCGAGCCCGCCGAACCACTGCAGCTCGTTGTCCAGAAAGTAGCCGATCAGCCACGGATCGTCCCGGTTCGGGGCGCAGACCTTGCGCGCCGTCACGTCGCAATGGCGCGGCCATCGCGGTGAGAACACGTTCGGGAAGCCCGTCCACGTCGTGCGCGGCACGATGTCGTCGATGTCGGCAAAGCTGCGTCCTGCGCCGAGCCACTCCGTGTGGGCGAAGTGCGTGTGGCGCAGGTGCTTCGAGTGGCCCGCCGGGAGGGCGTTGAAGCCCCACGCGCGCAGGCGTTCGGCAACGGCCTGCGCCCATTTCTCCTCGCTGCCGTACTTCTGCTCGACGAACCGGTGGTGCGGGGCGTAGCCCAGCTTCTCGCACCAGTGGGCGTTGTAGTTGATGTGGTCGGTGCCGACCATGAAGAAGCCGAGCCCGTTCGGGTCGATCAACCACCAGGTGTCCCCGTGCTTCTCGGCGTGGCAGAACCCCGTCTTCCGCCCGTGCACCTGCGGGCAGCCGGGCACGTTGTAGGGCGGGAACTGCCGGACTGCCTCTTCAGTCTCGGGAGCTGGAACCATGTCCGTAACCTCCGCTTGCACGTCGTCGAAAACGCCCGCCAGAAACGAAGCCTCGAGGGCGGGGGCGCCGGCCTTTACGGCGGGCCTCCCCTCGTCGAAGGCGAATCCGAGACGCCGCCGCACCGTTCCGTCGGCGTTTGCGACCGTCCCTTCTATGCCCTCGGGCGAAAGCCTGATCCGCAGGCGGTAAGGGCGGCCGTACTCCCACTGGAAGCCGGACCCCTCATCATGCGTGTGCCGCAGGGTCGTCGGCCCTTCGTAGTTGGCCAGCCAGCGTCCGTCGAAGCACTCGGTGAGTTCGACGAAGCGGCCCATCTCGTTGCCTTCCGGCGCCTCGACCAGTGCCAGGTGCCAGTAGTTCCCGTCGTCGCGCCGGACGGCCAGGCCGGCCACGGCCCAGCCCGTGCCCTTGCGTTCGGCGATGCGCACGGTCGCTTCGACGACGACGTGGCGGCCGTGCGGGAGCCTCTGAAGGACCAGGAAGCTCTTCGCGCCGCCGTCGAACTGCATCTCGCCGTCCCTCACGGCCCACGCGGCCGAGTCCGCCGCCCAGGCGGGCTCGCCCGCCGACCAGTCGGCGTAGTCGAATCGGTCGGCCCACTCCTCGGCGGCACAGGCCGAACCGACAAGGACGAGAATCACGCACGACTTCAGCAGCAAGGCCGAGGTGTTTGTCATCGTTCTGTCCACCAGGCGCTATCCCTTGGGCTTCAGTGCCCGCTATGCTAACTTGGCCGGGGTCCGGCGGCAAATGCAGCACAAGGAGCCGGGGGAGCCGTTCGATTCGAGCGGCGCTTCTTGATATGTTCTGTCTGCTGAGGAGTGCTCTTATGCGGGAGGCGACCGATGAAGTTCTGCCTGGCACTGGCGGGATGGCTATTGTGGACGGTAGTTTGCACCGCAACCGCCGCAGGCCAGGACGTCCCCGAGCAGTACCGCGTGCGCGGTCGACGCGCGGCCCCGCACCCCTACCTCGGCGATCCGGGCCTGGGCGTTCCCGGCGCCGTGCAGGTTGAGGCGACGGACGCCGAGACGGCGCGCGGGTTCGTGGTATTCGCTCGGCCGGCCACGGACGTCGTCATGCCCGATCACGTGCCTGCCGCCGCGGACCGATGCCACGTCCTGCAGGCGCGGGACTGCCCCGGGCAGTACGGTCCGATCACGTTCTGTGTCCTGGCCCTGCGGGCGGGCGAGTTCTGCGTGCAAGCGAGCGACCTGGTCAGCGCAGGCGGCGGGCGCATCGGGGCGTCGAACCTGGACGTGCGTGCCGTCCGCTACGTCGGAGTGGCCGCGGAAGGCGAGCCCCAGACCATTCCCCTGCTCATCGAGGCAGCCGAGCGCACGCGCGTCGCGGCGAATCGCCTTCAGCAGTTCTGGATCACCTACTCCGTCCCCGAGGAGGCAGCGCCCGGCGTCTACGAGGGGCAGGTGCATGTCCTGGTGGACGGCGAGCGGCGGCTGGCGATCCCGCTGCGGCTTCGGGTGAATCCCTTCAAGCTCGTCGAGCCCGACGTGTCCATTTACATCTACTACTCGCCCTCGACGGACCCGTCGAAGATCGACCTGGTCCGCAGGGAGCTGATCGACCAGCGGTGCCACGGCATGAACATGGGCATACTGGCGCCGCCCGTCACGGGCGATGGCGACCTGAGCGGCGAAGCGTTCGCGCCGTTCCTGGACGTCTACGCCGGCGTGGGTTTTGCCCGGCCGAGAGTCTACGTGGAGCTCTGGAACCGCATTACCTCGGAATGGCTCAACACGCCGGACCGCACGATCGGGATGTACTGCCCCTGGTTCCGCTATTATCCCTTCAGCCGGGAGCTGGACGAACGCTACGTCAGCACGGTGGAGATGATGCGCGATGAAGCGAAGGCCCGCGGGCTGGGCCTCGTGCTGGCCGTGGCGGACGAGGCCGGCAGCCACCCGTGGACCATCGAGGCCGCGCAGCACTACAACGACCTGCTGAAGCGCGAAGTGCCGGATGTGGTGCGCGAGCTGACGGTCGGCGGCGGGTGGGCGATGGGCCAACCCGAACACGAGCTGTGGAAAGGGCGCATCAACGTCTGGTCCACCAACCGATGGCTGCCCGACAACCTGGCCATCGTGCGCAAGGGCGACCCGAGCGCGAAGATCCAGCTCTACAACATGGCCGGCAAGGGCTCGGCGCCGGGTGGCCTTCAGGCCACGCGCGTGTTCTACGGCTTCTTCAACTGGAAGGCCCGGGCCGACGGGGTCGCGCAGTGGGTCTACTGGCATCCGTCTACACCGGAGCACAACTACGTCTGGCCCGCCGAAGACTCCGCCGAAGGGCGAGTGCCGACGCTCTGCTGGGAGGCCGTGCGCGAGGGCGCCAAGGACCGCCGCTACCTGGCCACGCTGGAGGAGCGCTTGAACGGCCGGACCGACGAGACGGCCGCAGAGGCGCGCAGGTTCCTGGACGACATCGCCGCGCAGATCGAACTGCGGACCGGCGACTACGATCCCATCGACGGCGGCCGCGTGCCCGCGCATCCCCCCGGCACCTACGACCGCTGGCGCGAGCGCATCGCCGACTTCATCGAGGCGCTTTCACCGTGAAGGCAGACGCCCGGCGTCACTGACCTGAAGCGCGACGTGGCCGTGAAGCTGTCCTGCCGGACCGGGCCCGGATGGGCTGGCTTGTAACGACGCAAGGAGATACCTATGAGGCACGTGTCGGAGCGGACGGCGCGCTGGCTGGCTGTGGCAGGGGTCCTGCTGGCCGCAGGAGTTGCCGGCGCCGATCAGGACGGGCCACTGCTCATCGGAACCGACTGGCCTCATGACGCGACTGCGGAGGTCAAGCAGCTCTTCCACGAGGCAGGCTTCAACTACGTGCGCGTGGCTGGCGGCGGATACGCATGGTCCACCCCCCGAAACAAGTCGGACGTCGAGGAGCTTGAGAGAAGCGGAGTGAAAGTGCTGCTCCAGCTCGGCAGCCACTATCCCTCCGCGGACTACTTCCGGTTCAGGGATAGCTGGCTCGTCGACCAGAAGGGCGAGAGCGGCGTCGAGGACCGCAACGCGTGGGCGATTTCTTACTCGGGCAAGAACTGGCCCCAGTATTCCTACGCCAGCGAAGAGGTGCGCCGGCAGATGGAGGTGGACTTCCCGGCCTACCTGAACGAGCTCAAGGGCTTCGGCAACGTCATCGGCCTGAACCTGCACAACGAGCCCGGGCTGCACTGGCTGACCGACCGCATCTTCGACTATAGCGCGCCGGCGATCCACAAGTTCCGCACCTGGCTGAAGGAGCGCTACGGGACGATCGAGCTACTGAATGGAGCGTGGGGCACTGCATTCGACTCGTTCGACTCAGTCGAGCCGCCACGCGAGGAGCCGCCCGTGGACAACTTGGCCGCCTGGCTCGACTGGCGGCGCGCGAACGTGGACTTCATCGCCGACTTCCTCCAGTGGGAGATGGCGCTCGCCCGGCGCACGTGGCCCGGCCTGCCCATGACCACCAACATGGCCGGCCCAGTTGACTGGTGGCACCCCTGGCGGTGCGCGGACAACTTCCTGTTCACCGAGGGCATGGATGTCGCGGGCATTGACATCTATCCGAGCGAGTGGGTGCCTCGTCACTTTGCCGTCTACACCATGGACATGACCGCCGGCGTGGCGCAGGGCCGGCCCGTCCACGTGCTTGAGTGTGAAGTCTACAGCCCCCAGAAGTGGCCCGACCTGACGGAGGAACAGCGCGCCGCCATGCTGCGCAGCGAGATATGGACCTACATCGGCCACGGGGCGCGCGGCGTCCTGCTATGGGGGCTGACCGGTCGCGGCGAGAACGATCTGACGCGCGGCGAGTACAACCCGCGCGTTGGGGCCATGCGGGAGATCACGCACCTCTGCCGGATGCTCCGTCTGGGCGGCTTCCACAGGCGAAAGGCCGGCATCGCCGTCGTGGTCGATCCGGATTCTTACCTCTACTTCTGCGGCAAAGAGGGCCCGCCCTACTTCCTCGACAAGGCCAGCATGGGCATGTACGGCGCCGCCAGGGACAATGGCTATGAGGTCGACGTAATCTTTGCCGACCAGGTGCGGCGGCGCGTGGCGGAAGGCTACAAGGTGCTCCTGCTCCCGTGCCAGGTGATGACGGATGGGATGCTCGCACAGCGGGTCAGGGAGTTCGTGCGCGACGGGGGGTTGCTGGTCGCCGACGCCCCGTTCGCCGAAGTCGACGGGCACGGCTGCGCCCTGGAGTCTACGCCCGGATGCGGGCTGGACGACGTCTTCGGGGTCCGGGCGAGCGAGGGCGAACGCGCACCTGAGATGATTCAGGCGGCGGGCTGGGAGATGAGCGCCTCGCGCCTTCGCCGAAACGTGGATCCGACCGGTGCTGACGTGATCGGGCGGTTCGCCGACGGGGGAGCGGCCGTGACCGTGAACCGGTTCGGCCGCGGTCGTGCCGTCTACGTTGCCTCGTGCGTGAGCACGTCGTACTGCGACGGCTGGGGCACGTGGGCCCGGCCCGGCTTGAAGGCGCTGGTCCGGTCCCTGATCGAGAGCCATGCGCCGTCCATGCCTCGCGTCCAGGTGACGTACGAGGGGGACGCCTGCGTGGACGTCAGCCTGCTCGAGGACTCGAAGGGGAACCGGCTGATCGTGCTGACCGTCCTATGCGACAAGGGCAAGCCGATCTCGCCGGTCTCCCGGGTAGAGGTCTCACTGCCGGTCGATCAGATTGAGGATGTGAGGGAGGTGCTGGCGCTTGGCCCGCCTTCTGAGGCAGATGGACACGTCCGACACCTGCCCATGCCGCTGGCGGTCAGTCGGGAGGGCGGCCGGGCCACGATTGACGTCGGCGCCGTGGATTCCGCGGTGGTGGTCCTGCTGGCCAAAGACATGCTGCCCACGGGAGGGCTGGTCGTCCCTCTTGAAGTGGAGACGGGAAGTGAGTTCAGCGTGTTGGCTGGCTGGAGGAATGCATCACCGGTTCCTGTTGCCGGGACGGCGGACCTGATCTTGCCCGAGGGGGCGGAGAACCTGACCGGCCCGCGCCACATTCGTATCGAAGGCGGGGGGACCAGCGATGTCGAATTCCGCGTTCGGGCGCCCGACGCCGCGGAGCGAATGGTGGTGAAGGCTAACCTGCAACTGGCGGAGAGCGACGCGGAGCCCTTCGTGAGCGTCCCTCTGGACGTCTACGTGAAGTGAACGCGTGGGCGGCGCATCACGCTCTCGCGTAGCCTCGCTGCTGCGTGACAACGTCGATGAAGGCGACCATGTTCTGAAGTGGCACGTCGCGCGGGACGGCGTGAGCGGGAGCGAAGATGTAGCCTCCGCCCCGGCCCAGTTCCAATAGGTGCTCAGTCTCGCGCCGCACGTCGTCCGGCGTGCCGTAGGGCAGCGTCTTCTGGGTGGACAGCCCCCCGTGGAAGGCCAGCCGTCCGCGGTACTTCCGCATCAGGCCGTCCACGTCCATCACCTCGGGCTGAAAGGGATTGAAGCAGTCCAGCCCGATCCCGATCAGGTCGTCGAATAGCTCGTCCACCTTGCCGCACGAATGGATCGTAACGAACTTGCCGGCCTGGCGCACCACGCCGTACATGCGCGCGAGCACCGGATAGATGAATTCGTGCCAGGTCCTCGGCCCCATCTGAAGGCCGCGCTGCTGCCCCCAGTCGTCGCCGAAGTGCACGGCGTCGACGTCGTACCTCAGGGCCTCCTCGACCTGCGCGATGTTGTAGTCCGCGATGGCGTTCAGCAACTCGTGCACGAAGCCCGGGTGGTCGTAGAAGTCCATCATCAGGTTGGCCATCCCCCGGAGCGTCCAGGCCCGCTCGTAGAGCGAGAAACCGATGCTGAAGACACGGAACCGGTCGCCGTGCTGGCGGATCCCGTCCGAAATGCCGTCGAAGAAGCGTGGATCGCGCGGATCGGGGAACTCGTAGCCCTCCAGCGTGGGCTCGGGCAGCACGCAGCCCTTCACGTTGCCGATGTCCTTGTCGATGCCCCTATCCCAGACCACGCCGAAGCCGTCCCGGACGCAGTCGTCGCCCATGTCCGTGAAGGACGCGCCGCCCAGATGCAGGAAGTGATCCTGAAGCACGGGATCCTGATCGGGCGTGCCGAAATGGTCTACGAGCTTCCGGCCGGCCTCCACGGTGAAGCCGAAGGACCACGGCACGTAAGGCGGCCTGCGGCCCTCGAGCACCGTCCTGACGACTTCGCGCTTCGTCATCGTCGCCGAGCCTATACCTGTCCGCCCTGGACGAGTTGGGCGAACCGTCTGAAGCTCCTGTCGTAGGTCCTCTCTACGTCGTCAGGGAAGCAGCAGCCGGGCAGTTCCCCGCGCGACAGGTGGTATTGCAGGCACTCGCAGCAAATGCCCTTGTGCGAGCAGCCGGGATAGGTGCAGTTGCATCTCTTCAGGTTCGTCTCCTTCTTGCACTCCATCGGCACCGCCTCCTTCTTCTGGATCTTGCGGCATGCCCGGCCAAGAACGGGCGCGAGCGCGCATTCTATTGGCGCTCTTCCAGCTCCGCAAGGCCACGCGAGGCGGCCATCCCGAGCTCCGCCACGGCGGGAGGAAGTCCAACCGGCCTGCGGTTGTCTTGACATGCCGTCGGGCTGGTCGTAGATTGGCGCTTCGTTTTGCGTTGGGCAGGCTTCTCTGATGCCAAGGGGATAACGATGGCCGAAGGCAAGATGCCGCTCGGGGTGTTTGCGTCCGTAGGCGCCGGGCTGGGCGCCTCGATCAACCGGGTGCTGGGACTGGGCGTGCCTACCGTGCAGATCCACGCTCCCGGGCGGGACGGCCGGAATGAGGAGCGGGCCGAGGAGATCAAGAAGGCTTTCGCCGACGCCGGGATCGAGATCACGCTCGTTTTCTGCGGCTACCCGGGCGAGAGCTACAAGTCGATCCCGATCGTGCGCGACACGGTGGGCCTGGTGCCGCCGGCCACGCGCGCCGAACGGCTTGCACAGACCAAGCGTATCGCCGACTTCGCTTCGTGGGTTGGGGCGCCCGGCATCGGCGTGCACGTCGGCTTCGTCAGCGAGGATCACGCTTCACCCGAGTTCGGGGAAGTCGTGGACGTGCTCGGCGAGGTGGCCGATTACTGCGCAGCGCTCGGTCTGACGATGAACCTGGAGACGGGCCAGGAGACGGCCGACACGCTCCTGCACGTGCTTCAGACCGTCGGACGCGATAACCTGGGAGTGAACTTCGACCCTGCCAACATGATCCTGTACGGCAGCGGCGAGCCGCTTGAGGCGCTGCGCAAGGTGGGCGCCTACGTCAAGAGCTGCCACTGTAAGGACGGCACCTGGAGCGACCAGCCCGGCAAGGAATGGGGCCTGGAGGTGCCGCTGGGCCAGGGCGCCGTCGACATCGGGAAGTTCGTCGCCATCCTGGCCGAACTCGGCTACACGGGACCGCTCACGATCGAACGTGAGGTCAGCGGCGAGCGGCAGATAACCGACATCAAAGCCGGCATCGAACTGCTCAGGGACATCAAGGCGGGGCTCGGGATCGGGTGAACTGCGAAGGCTGAAGTCTGAAGGATGAGTCGGGCCCGCGGCCCGACGTGCGCGGACGGACCTGCGGCCCTGGCTGTCATCCCGAGTTCGCCGTACGGAGAACGAGGGATCTCGACCTGCCAGTCGTCTATGGCCCGCCAAGGCGGATAGATCCCTCGTCGGCCGATGCGCAAAGCGGCCTCCTCGGGATGACACAGGTGGTGTTGGGGCGCAACCGGAACGGCAAGTGCTAGAAAGGCGGATTGCGAGGAGGGAGCGTTGGCCAAAGGCCTGACAAAGCGCACCGAGGATTTCGCCCGCTGGTATAACGAGATCGTCCAGCAGGCCGAGCTGGCCGACTACGCGCCCGTGCGCGGCTGCATGGTGATCCGTCCGTACGGCTACGCCCTGTGGGAGAACGTGCGGGCCGGCCTGGACCGCCGCTTCAAAGAGACGGGCCACGAGAACGCCTACTTCCCGCTCTTCATCCCGCGGAGCTTCCTGGAGAAGGAAGCGGAGCTCGTCGAGGGTTTCAGCCCGGAGCTGGCAGTGGTCACGATGTCGGGGGGCTAGGAGATTGTGGAGCCGCTCGCGGTCCGCCCCACGTCCGAGACGGTCATCGGCCACATGTACGCGAAGTGGATTCAGAGCTACCGCGATCTGCCGGTGCTTATCAATCAGTGGGCCAACGTGGTGCGCTGGGAGCTGCGGCCCAGGCTGTTCCTGCGCACGACGGAGTTCCTGTGGCAGGAGGGCCACACCGCGCACGCCACGCGCGAAGAGGCCGAGGCGGAGGCGCGGCAGATGCTTGACGTCTACGCGGACTTCGCCGAGAACGAGGCGGCCGTGCCCGTCATCAAGGGACGCAAGAGCGAGAGCGAGAAGTTCCCCGGCGCCGCCGTCAGTTACACCATAGAAGCCATAATGGGGGACGACCGTGCGCTTCAGTCCGCTACCTCGCACGACCTGGGCGAGAACTTCGCCCGCGCATTCGACATCACGTATCAGGACGCCGACGGCGAGCTGCGTTTCTGCTGGACGACGAGCTGGGGCCTGAGCACGCGTTTCATCGGCGCCATCGTCATGGTCCACGGCGACGACCAGGGGCTGATCCTGCCCCCGCGCCTGGCGCCCATCCAGGCCGTCATCGTTCCCATATGGAAGACCGAAGAGGAGAGGGCACAGGTGCTCGGAGCCGCCGAGAAGGTTATGGCCGACCTGAGCGGGTTCCGCGTGAAGATCGACGACCGCGAGCAATTGACCCCCGGCTTCAAGTTCAACGATTGGGAGCTGAGGGGCGTGCCCCTCCGCATAGAGATCGGCCCGCGGGACGTTCGTAACGAGCAGGTCGTGCTGGCCCGGCGCGACGTGCCCGGCCGCGACGGCAAGAGCGATCTCCCGCTCTCCAACCTCAGCCAGGGCGTGGGCGAGATGCTGGACTCGATCCAGGCGGCGCTGTTCGAACGTGCCGTCGCGTTCCGGGAGGCGCACACGGCCGAGCCCGAGACCTACGACGAGCTGCGCCGTGCCCTGGCGGAAGGCTTCGCGTCAGCCTGGTGGTGCGGGTCGGCGGAATGCGAGGCAAAGGTCAAGGCGGAGACCACGGCCACCGTGCGCTGCATCCCGTTCGAGCAGCCGGACGTGGGCGGGGCCTGCGTCGTGTGCGGTGCCGACGCGAGCGAGAAGGCCGTGTTCGCCCGGGCGTACTGACTTGGCCATCGACCCATTGATGTCCGCGGGCCGAACGTGAGCGGCTCCCAGGCTGCCTGCCGAAGGGCGGTTTCATGGGGATCGACTTCACCGGCAGGCGGGGCGAGCGCGGCCGGCGCAGTTTCGGGGCCTCTGTGCTCTATTGGAGGAGGGGCCGTGGCGGCACAGCCTTTGCACCACTTTCATGCGGGGTATGCGGTGCGTCTTGATACACTCTGCACAAAATCCGCCTGTGTGCTACAAATGGCGTCAGTGGAAGCATTGCCTTCCCTGCCGGCGGAGCGTGAAAGATGAGGATCGGCTTCCACGGCAATGTGGTTGACGAGCCGCAGATACGCGCGGGTCTGATCGGCTGCGGCTCGCACTCTTTCCGGAACGTCTGTCCCACGTTCCAGTTCGCCCCCGTCGAACTGGTGGCCACGTGCGACCTGGTCGAGGAGAAGGCGCGCGCGTTCGCCGTACAGTTCGGCGCGGCGTCGTTCTACGCCGACCACCGGCGGATGCTTGAAGCGGAAGACCTCGACGCCGTGTTCATTATCACGGGCTATAGCGAGGAGGGCCGGCCGCTCTATCCGGCTCTGGCGACCGATTGCCTGGAGGCCGGCTGCCACGTCTGGATGGAGAAGCCGCCGGCCGCCAGTTGTGCGGAGATCGAAGGGCTCCAGCGCGCCGCAGAGGCCGCCGGCCGATCCTGCATGGTGGGGTTCAAGAAGATGTTTCTCCCCGCCAACGAGAAGGCGAAGGAGCTGATGTCGGACGAGCAGTTCGGGACGGCCCACCTTTTGACGTTGCAGTATCCCCAACACGTGCCCCTGAAAGAGGAGTTCCAGGCCTACTTGGAGTCACGTGAGCCCGTGCCCTCCGTCATGAGTTTCCTGGACCATCTGTGCCATCCGGTTTCACTGCTGATTTATCTGGCGGGAATGCCGCAGACGCTGTATTACGAACGGAGCGCGGCCGGCGGGGGGCTGGCCACGTTCGGCTTCGAGTCCGGCGCAATCGCCTCGCTGGCCCTCACGCGGGGAGCGTCCACGAATGCGGGCATGGAGAGGACCGTCATCGTGTCTGACTGCGGACGCCATGTCGTGGTGGACAACAACGTGCGAGTCACGCTGCACCGGTCGCCCCCTGTGGGCTACGGCGACACGCCGAGCTTCTACGCGGGCACGACGGCGAGCGCCAGCGCGGCCTGGGAGCCCGAGTTCTCCCTGGGGCAGCTCTACAACAAGGGGCTGTTCCTGCTCGGCTACTACGGCGAGGTGAATGAGTTCGCGCGCGCCGTCATCGAAGGCCGGCCCCCGACCAAGGGCACACTGAAGGATGCCTGGAACATAACGCGGATCTTCGAGGCGTTCGCCGAAGGTCCGCGCAGGCCGATAGAGCTTCAATAGGACTGCGGCGGCACTGTGCCGCCGAAGCAGGAGGGATGGGGGATACGGCTGCGCCGCTGTGTATCGGGAGGTGGCGAAATGGCGGTTGAGCAAATCGAACTCGAGGTGGATCTGACCGACACGGCCACGTCGTTCAGGCACTATTACGAGATGTGCGTTGGGAGCGGCCACGCCGCGCTGGCTCTGCGCGCTGACTGGCAGGCCCAGTTGCGCAAGTGTCGCGAAGAGCTTGGCTTCCGTTACGTCCGGTTCCACGGGCTGCTGGACGACGACATGAGCGTCGTCCTGGGCACGCCCGAAAGACCTGCATACCACTTTCACAACGTCGACCTCATCTACGACTTCCTGCTGGGCATCGGGATGAGGCCGTTGGTTGAGCTCAGCTTCATGCCGTCTGTCGTCGCGTCCGGCTCGCAGACGGCCTTCCACTACCGGGGCAACGTGACGCCGCCCCGCGACTTCGCGCAGTGGGAAGAACTGATTCGCGTCCTGGTCCGGCATCTGGCGGAGCGTTACGGCCGGCGCGAGGTGGCGCGATGGCTCTTCGAGGTGTGGAACGAGCCAAACCTGCCCTACTTCTGGGCCGGCACGCAAGGGGATTACTTCGAGCTGTATCGCCGCACGGCCGCCGCGATCAAGTCCGTAGACGTGCACTTCCGCGTCGGAGGGCCAGCCACGGCCCGCGACGGGTGGGTGCCGGAGATGATTGAGTTCTGCAGGGGCAACGGCGTCCCGCTCGACTTCATCTCCACGCACCACTACCCAACCGACTTTGAGCCGGAGGCGGCCGGAGAAGAAGGCCTGGACGTGCCGGAGCTGCTCTCTCGGGGCCTGGAGGCGCGAATGGCCAGGGCGCCCAAGGGAATACTGACGGAATGGGTGAGGCGCACCCGCGAGCAGGCCAGCGACCTGCCCCTCTATTACACGGAATGGAATAGCTCCCCGAGCTGCACCGATCACTTCCACGACGAGCCATACGCAGCGGCGTTCATCCTCAAGACCATCGCCGGTAACGACGGCCTGGTGGACGCATACTCGTACTGGACCTTCAGCGACATCTTCGAGGAAGTGGGCTTGCACTCCCGGCCGTTCCACGGCGGGTTCGGGCTGCTGACCATTCACGGAATCGAGAAGCCGGCCTACCAGGCGTACCGCTTCTTGCACGAGCTGGGAGGCGAGCGCCTGCCGGTTGTCGGTTCAGGCGAGCCCGTCGAGGCGATGGCCACGATTGACGCCTCCTCGCTGCAAGTGCTCCTGTGGAGCTGCGACGTGCCGGGCTCTGGCCTGCCGGCGGCGCGGGTGAGGCTGCTGGCCGCAAACGCCGGGAGCCCGCTCCGTGCGACCGTCGAGCGGGTCGACGAGCATCACGCCAATCCGAAGGCCGCCTGGGAGAACATGGCCAGCCCCGGCTACCTCACGGCCGCGCAGGTTGACGAGCTGAACGACGCGGCCACGCCGCAAGTTGAGGGCCTCGAGGTCGAGCAGGATGAGGACGGACAGGCCGTCACGCTCGACATGCCCCCGTGGAGCATCGCCAGAGTCGTCCTGTCTGCAGCGGGTGCCTGAGCAAGTGCCCGGGCCCCGGCGCGCCTTTACGCCCCGGCGGATGCGATGAACACGTAGCCTCGGTAGCCGAAATAGGCCGCAAAGGCCATCAGCAGCAGGGCGCACAGCCCCAGCAGCCACCGATAGCTCGCGTCCGACAGAAGGCGCCGGCCGTGGTGGACGGACTCCGAGACCGCCGCGTACCAGGCCAGGTCGGCCAGCACGTGGCCGGAGTAGAACACGGCGTAGCCGAGCGCCCCGAACGGGGCGGCGTTTGCCATGAAGTTGAGGCCCACCGTGGCCCACCAGAACGTGAAATAGGGATTCGAGACCGACGTGAGCGCACCGGCGGCCACGATCCTCCGGATCGGCAGAGCGGCGTCGGGATTCGGTCCTTCCGCCCCGGTCGGCAGCCGCAGGCCCGGCAGCGCCCGCAGCATTAGGCCTCCCATGACCAGCAGGGCGGCCCCGCCCGCCAGTCCGACGATGCCGACGAACGTCTCGGCGCTAAGCAGCTCTCCCAGGCCGAAGATGAGAGCCAGCATCAGGGGTATCTCCACGACGGCGTGACCCACAACGACTAACGGGCCCGCCCAGCGGCCGCGCGCGGCGCTCCATCGCACCGTCGCGAACAGCACGGGGCCGGGCATCAACGCGCCCGAGATGCCGATTACGAAGGCAGTCACGAAAAGGACGGAAAGCCCCATGTCTTCGTCTGTCGCGGGTGGTGCCAGTCGGAGCAGTTGCGCCTGCGCGACCGGCGAAAAACGCGACCGAGCTTCGGCTCGGTCGCCCGAATCGATTATACTGCACCGTCGGCCGGCCGCGCAGGCGAATCCCTGTGCCTCCGCGCGGCAGGTTCTCCGGCCGGAACCGGCCGCGTGCATCGGAGAGACAGAGCCATGCCCAGACGAAGGCGGCCCAACGGGCTGACCGACCGGGAGGAGCGGGCCGCGGTGGCCGTGCAGCGCCACTGCCCCGAGGGCCGGGTGCTGGACTTCCCCGCCGGCCGGGGCTACCTGAGCCGGCATCTGCGCGAGCTGGGCTACGACGTCGTTGCGGCCGACGTCAACCCGGGTGCCTTTCGGGTCGAGGGCATCCAGTGCATCGCCATGAACCTGGACGGGACGTTCGAGTTGGAGGACGAAGCCTTCGACGCCGCCTGCTGCGTGGCCGGGATGGAGCATTCGGAGAACCCGTACCACGTGGCGCGCGAGTTCCGTCGCGTGCTCAGGCCAGGCGGCTTGCTGATGCTGTGCGTGCCGAATTTCAGCGCCCTGCTGCGGCGCATCCGCTACATGCTGTGGGGCAGGTGCCAGCGGCACAGCCTGCCGTTAACCCGCGACGGCGAGGAGAAGACCAACTCCGGCCACACCTCCTGCCTGCCCGTGGAGCAGTTCGAGCACGTGCTGGCGACGACCCGGTTCGAGGTGCTGGAGCGGCGGCTCTTCCGACCGAACGCGAAGACGGGCTTCTGGGCCTTCCCGCTGTGGGGGCCGACGGCGGCTCTGGCCTGGCTGGCCGGCAGGATCACCGGGCGCGGGCGCTTCTCTGCGGCGTGGCGCCCGGAAGTGCTGCTCCAGAGCGAGGTCCTCTTCGTCGCCCGCAAGCCGGCGAAGCCGGGAGCCCCGGACAGCTCGCCTGAACGGTCCGACGCCTGAGCGCGCCGCGTTTGACAGCCTGAACGGCCCTGCCTATAATTAGTCGTTTGTGGAATAAGCGTTGCGCAGTGGGGCGCACGGCTGCGCCGGGACCTGCCTGGGTGCGTCGGTTCGCACGGAATCTGCGGCGGGACGCTCTCCGCCGCCATCCCGTCTGATCGCTCGGGGCAGCCGTGTCGCGGTTGAGGCGTTCCCGCAGATACAGAGCTCGGCTTGCATTGCATGCTCGTCTATCCTGCCATCGACATCGCCGGAGGGAAGTGCGTCAGGCTCCTGCAGGGCAGGCCGGACCAGGAAACCGTCTACTACGATCGCCCTGCCGAGGCCGCCCTCCACTGGCAGCAGCTCGGCGCGCAGGCGCTCCACGTGGTTGACCTGGACGCCACGCTCGGCCGTAGCCCGGCCGGGGAGGCAAACGCCGATGCCTTAGAGGAGATACTCGACGTCGTCCAGGTGCCCGTGCAGGTGGCCGGCGGACTGCGCAGCGAGACGGCCGTCAAGCGTGCCCTGAATGCCGGCGCCGCACGCGTCGTGGTTGGGACCCGCGCCGTCAGGGAGCCCGAGTGGGCAGTGGAGCTCTGCCGCCTGTGGCCCGACCGCATCGTCATTGCGCTGGATGCGCGAGGTGGGCGCGTGGCCATCGAAGGCTGGCAGAAGCTGGTTGAGGCGGGGCCCGTGGAGCTGGCGCGGCGCCTGGAGGAGGCCGGTCCGGCGGCGCTTCTCTACACGGACGTCGCCCGCGACGGCATGCTGAGCCGGCCCAACTTCGAGACCACCGGGGAATTGCTGGCTGCGGTCCGGACGCCCGTGATCGCATCCGGCGGCGTGGCTTCTCTGGACGACGTGCGGCGGCTCGGCGAGTGCGGAGCGGACGGCGTGGTCATCGGCAAGGCGCTCTACGAAGGCCACGTGGCGCTGCCGGAGGCGATCGAGGCCGCCCGGGATTACCCCTCCCGGCTCCGGCCAGAGCCTGCGTCCGAAGTCGGAAGATAGGGAGCCGCCGGGACTGTGACTGACCTGGAGGAAGGAAGCTAATGGCGCAGAGGACGACAGCCAACATCTGCAACGTCGCGGTCGTCGGCCACGGAAGCGTGGGGAAGACGACGTTTGTCGACCACGTCCTGCAAGTGGCCGGCGTAGCCAAACGCGCGGGAGACGTGGACGCCGGGACCTCCTTGAGTGATTACGAGGAGGAAGAGAGAGAGCGCAAGTTTTCAATCAGCAGCGCCGTGTTTCACTTCGAGGCGGAGGGCCGGGCCTTCAACCTGATCGACACGCCCGGCTACCCGGACTTCGCGGGCGCGGCGGTCGGCGCCCTTCCCGTGGTCGAGACGGCCCTCGTTGCCATCAGCGCGCGCGACGGCATCCAGCTTAACACGCGGCGGATGTGGGCGGCGGCGGAGAAGCAACGGCTGGCCAGGATCCTGCTCATAACGCGTCTGGACGGCGACAACATCAACTTCGATCGGCTGATCGCCGACATCCAGGAGGGCCTCGGCTCGCAGTGCCGGCCGGCTTTCCTGCCCGTCGGCCTCGGACAGGACTGCCGGGGCGTCGTGAACCTGCTCCAGACCGAACAGGCGCCCGACGGCGTCGTGGGCGACTTCGATGCCGCCCGGGAAGCACTGCTCGAGTCCATCATCGAGTGCGACGACGCCCTGATGGAGCGGTACTTCGATGGCGAGAAGATTGGCTCGCAGGAGATTCTGGCCACGTTGGGCAGAGCCGTGGTGTCGGGCAATCTGGTGCCCGTGTTGTGCTGCGCCGCGAAGGGCGGCGTGGGTGTCAAGGAGGCGCTGAGTTTCCTGGCCACCTGCGCTCCTTCCCCCTCCGACGTGCCGGCCCGCAAGGCCGCCGATGAGAACGGGGAGGAGGTCGAGCTGCCGGCGGATCCCGACGGACCGTTCTGCGCCCTGGTCTTCCGGACGGCAATGGACGTCCACGTCGGGAAGGTCGCCTATTTCCGGGTCTACAGCGGGGGCCTGAAGGACAACCTGACCGTTCAACTGACCCGCACGGGCAAGAGCGAGAGGCTCGGCCACATCTACCTGATCCGGGGCCAGGACCAGGAAGAGACCGATTACGCGGCGCCCGGCGACATCTTGTGCGTCACCAAGCTGGAGGATCTGGAGCTCAACGATACCCTGTGCGACCAGAGCCGCAGGCTGACGCTGCCGCCTGTGGAGTTCCCCAAGCCGATGATGTCTCTGGCGGTCCAGACTGAGAGCCGGGAAGACGACCAGAAGATCAGTGGTGGCCTGCAGAGCCTGGTGGAGACAGACCCGACGTTCACGATGCACCGGCATCCGCAGAGCGGCGAGATAGTCGTCACGGGCATGAGCACGCTCCACCTGGACGTGATGCTGAGCAAGCTGAAGCGCCGCTACGGCGTTTCGCTGAGCACGCACGAGCCGGCAACGGCCTACAAAGAGACGATCACCACAGTCGCCCAGGGCCAGTACCGCCACAAGAAGCAGACGGGCGGCCGGGGTCAGTACGGGGAGGTCTACCTGCGCCTGGATCCGAACGAGCGGGGTGCGGGCTTTGAGTTCCTCGATGAGGTCGTTGGCGGCGTCATCCCCAGGCAATTCCTGCCCGCCATTGAGAAGGGCATCCGCGAGATAATGGACCGCGGATTGCTGGCCGGCTACCCGGTCGTCGACCTGAAGGCCGCCGCGCACGACGGCTCCTTCCACAGCGTGGATTCCTCGGAGGCGGCCTTCAAGATAGCGGGCTCGCGGGCCTTCCAGAT
>CAZSET010000005.1:0-37006 GCA_964605915.1 uncultured candidatus Brocadiaceae bacterium
CGGGGGCAGGCAGTGGTGGAGTTTGCGCTGATTCTGCCTTTGTTCATGCTCCTGCTTTTTGCGGCCATCGAGTTCGGGCGAGCGTATTTCGAGTTGCATGTGCTGGCCAATGCTGCGCGGGAGGGATCTCGGGTGGGATCCCTGCTAGGGCAGTTGGAGGACGATGTGTCCGCCAGGGTGGACAGTTTCCTGACAGAGGTGGGCTTCGAGAGCGGCTGGACTACCGCCATCCAGGTGAAGGATCCAACGGGCTCTCCGCGGGCCGGTGGGCTGGCGGACGCGGTCGAGGGGGACCGCATCGCCGTGACGGTGACTCATAACTTCCAGGTCATGAGTGGCAGTCTGATACCCGGTTTCTCGGGAGTCCTGCCTCTGAGGGGCCGTTGCGTCTTTCGGCATGAGTAGGTCCGGTGCGTGGTCTGCATTGTGGCCGGTGGGGAGAGGCAGCGGTCCCGCGCGAGACGTGTCCTGCTTCATGAGACAAGGAGTGCGTGGGACGTGAGGAGCAAGAGAGCGGTGGTGTTCGTCGTTGCCGGAACCGTGAGCGCCCTGGTTGCCGTTCTTGCGGTGCATAAGCGCCTTTCGGGAGCGGAATCTGCCCCGGCTCGGGTCGATGGGGTCACGATTCTGCTGGCCAAGAGGGACATACAATTCGGTGAGGTCCTGCGGCTCAAGGCCGACGGAGACAAGGACGCGAACGTGCTCTTCGTGGCTGGGTGGCCGAAGGACATGAAGCCTGCCGGCGCCATAAGCGACAAGGAGGCCTTCGCAGAGAAGACGTCGATCGCCGGCGTGTCATTCGTGAAGCATGAGCCGATACTGGAGTCGCAGGTCGTCCCCGAGGAGGAGTTCGTCCCGGAGGGCATGTACCGTCAGAAGATCGTGGTCGATGCCGACCATGCACGGCGTTTCAAGTCCGGCATGAAGGTAGACGTTCTGACGCTGACAGGCGGGAAGCTGGAGGACTTCCTGCGCTGTGTGACCATTTACCACATCGGCCGTCTGGACTGGCAAGGGCGGCCCATAAAGGAGGAGAACCCGAAGCCGGAGGTCTGGCTTCTGGTCAAGGAAGAGCAGGAGCGTGCGTTTCTGCAGAACAAAGCGGACGAGTTCCGCCTCGCTACGTCCGCGGACGTGGACTGCGGCGGCCCCGTGCTGGCCAGGCCGCTGACCGCAGAGCAGAAGCAGCAGGAGGAAGCCCGGTGGTTGCTGGACAAGAGTCGCTCCCTGATGGCCGTGGGCGAGTATGAGCGGGCCCTGGCCTTGCTCAGGGAGATCGTGGCCGGCTATTCGACGGTCGACAACGTGGTCAAGGACGCACGGCGGGAGTTGACGACCTGCAGCACGGCCATTGCGGAGAATCTGCTCAGCAGGGCTCAGGCTGCGCTGGAGAACGGTGAGCACGACGCTGCGGAGGCGGCGTTGACCCGCATTGAGTTGCAGGAGGAATGCGCCAGCGACAAACAGACGATGCAGCGAGTGGCGGACCTTCGACACTCGATTCAGGAAGCGGTGCGCGAGTCAGACTACGCGCGCCAGGAGGGACGGCTGAAGCAAGCGCTGGCGCAGGGCAACGTGCCCGGGGCCGAAGAGTCGCTGGCGGAGCTGGCACATGGCGACTACGGGGCGTCTGCGGAAGTGATACGCAGCTATGAGCGTCAGATCCAGGATGTAAGGTCCGACTTCGAGCTGGCCAAGAAAGTGCTGCTGGCGCACGTTGAGCAGGGCAAGAACGCCGAAGCCCGCTCCAAACTGAAGGACATCAGGGACAAATTCCCGGGCCATCCAAAGCTCCAGGAACTGGAGGAATTGGTGCCCGTTGCGGGCACGCCCGAGGAATGACGCCTCAGGGCCCGCGGCGGCCGGCATACCAGCAGGCAGACGATGGAGTAGCACATGCCAGACGTAAGGATAATGGTGCTGCATCCCAACGAGCAACACTGCGAGCAGATCCTGGCAGCTTTCCGGCAGTACGACTCCGAGCTGGAGCTTATACCGATCGCTGACCTGCGCCAGGGGCCCAGTCGGGTCAAGGAGGAGCACCCGGCCGCGGTGGTCGTGGGCGTCGACAGCCCAAATGATCCAGCACTGGGCACCGTGGAGGCCATCAGGGCAGTGACCGAGGACGTCGGCATCATCGTCGTCAGCAAGGAACCCACGCGCGAATTGCTGGTCTCCTGTATGCGGGCGGGGAGCGACGAATTCCTGGAGTTCCCGATCGACGCCGACGAGCTTTCCAAGGCGCTGGCCGGGCTGTTCAAGAGGAAAGGGATATTTACGCAGGGCGAGGGAACGGTGCTCTCCGTGTTCAGTGTCTCCGGCGGGGCGGGCGTGACCACTGTCGCCTGCAACCTGGCAGCCCTGATCGCCAGGGAGCTGCGTGCCCCCAAGTCCAGCTGCATCGTGGACCTGAACCTGCAGTTCGGCTCCGTTGCGTTGACGATGGACATCCTGGAGTTCTCCCACACTCTTGCCGACGCCGCTCACGAGCAGGAAAGGCTGGATGAGAACCTGCTGGCCACTTTCATGAGCGATCACGAGAGCGGGGTGGCCGTGCTGCCGGCCCCGGTGTCGCTGGAAGAAGCCGAAGGCCTCGATCCCTGGCGCATACGCGGAGTCATCCAGACCTGCCGGAAGGTCTACAATTACACGATCCTCGACCTGCCGCATACGATAGACGATGGCTCGATAGTGGCGCTGGACGAATCGGACGAGATACTGCTTCTGTGCGAGATGCTGCTGCCGTCGATCCGCCGGACTATTCGTGCGCTGGAGACGTTCAAGGAACTGGGCTACAGGTCGGAGAAGGTCAAATTCGTCATCAACCGGTACTATGACAGCCACGAGATCTCCCTTGACGAGGTGGCCAAGCACGTTAACCAGCCCATTCACTGGTTGATTCCGTATGATTCGCGACCGATTATGAGCTCGCTGAACTCGGGGCAGGCATTGGACATTGTGGACCCCGACTGCCAGGCCACGCGCAGTCTGCGGGCTCTGGCGCGGACAACGGCCGGCCTGGCGCCGACCCAGAAGGCGAAGAAAAAGGGCCTGTTCAGTTGGGCTCGGTAGTGCCACGGCTCCAACCGGGCTGTGCGGCCCTGGAGCCGTGACTCGCGCCGACTGATGAAGAGGATGACAAAGAAATGGGCGGCATCAGGGATAGGATAAAGAGGCTGCGGGACCGGGAGCAGCAGGGCACGACGGCCACAGGGACGAAAAGGCCCAAGACGCCGCCGGTGGCAGCCAGGAAGCAGGAGCAGGCCGAGCCGGATTACATCGTCCAGAAGCGCAGGGTCTCCATCGGCCGGGAGCAGTATCAGGAGCTGAAAGATAGGATCCGTCGCAAGCTCCTGGACGCCCTGGATCTGACCATCCTGAACGAGCTGAACGAGGAGGAGATCAGGAGCCAGATAACCACCGTGGGCGGAAAGCTGCTCGACCAGAGCGGCGTGACTTTCAACCGCAGCGAAAGGGTGCAGTTCCTCCAGGAGATCGTCGACGAAGTGGTCGGCTTCGGTCCGCTCGAGCCCTTGCTCCTGGACCCGACCATCAGCGACATCCTGGTCAACGGGGCGAAGCAGGTCTACGTGGAGCGTTTCGGCAAGCTCCAGCTGACGGACGTGGAGTTCAAGGACAATGCTCACCTGCGGCACGTCATCGACCGGATCGTCTCCAAGGTCGGCCGGCACGTGGACGAAAGCTCTCCGATGTGCGACGCCCGACTGCCGGACGGCTCTCGTGTGAACGCCATCATCCCGCCCCTGGCCGTGGACTACCCCGTCCTGTCCATCCGCAAGTTCCGCTCTGACACTCTCAGCATGGAGGACCTCATAGGGGGAGGCACGATAACCGAGGAGGTCTCGGAGGTGTGCCAGGCGTGCGTCAGGGCCCGGCTGAACATCCTCATCAGTGGCGGAACCGGTTCCGGCAAGACGACGACGCTGAACATCCTGAGCGCCTACATCAGCAACCGCGAGCGGATTGTCACCATAGAGGACAGCGCCGAGCTGCAGCTCCAGCAGCCGCACGTGGTGCGGCTGGAGACCCGACCGCCCAACATAGAAGGCAAGGGCGCGGTGACGCAGTACGAGCTGCTGATCAACTCCCTGCGTATGCGGCCGGACCGCATTATCCTGGGCGAGATCCGCGGTCGGGAGGCGCTGGACATGCTTCAGGCCATGAACACGGGTCACGACGGCTCGATGTCCACCGTCCACGCCAACACGCCGCGCGACGCCCTTACCAGGTTGGAGACCATGGTCGCCATGGGCGGCACGGAGTTGCCGCAGACGGCCCTGCGCCAGCAGATAAGCAGTGCGCTGGACGTGATCATCCAGATGCAGCGCCTTCCCGACGGCACCAGAAAGATGATCTACTTCAGCGAGGTGATCGGGATGGAAGGCGAGATGGTGACCATGCAGGACATATTCCGTTTCGAGCGCCGCGGTGTCAGTTCGGAGGGCACCAGTCTGGGCCAGCATGTGGCCACGGGCGTGCAGCCCCGGTTCATCGACAGGCTGCGTTCGGCAGGCTTCAATCTGTCGCCCGACCTGTTCCTGTCTTGAGCGCGTAGCTTGCTGACAAGTAGGGGAGACGGACGATGGGAGACGTGGTGATCATCGCGCTGGTGGTTTCATCCGTTGCCTTCGCCGCCCTGGGCGTGTGGTTGCTGGCCGCGCAGCGCACCTCAAAGAGGAGCCGCCTCGCGACGCGTCTTCGTGGGGTCAAGCAGGTCAGGCGCTACGAGCTCGGCGACACGCTGGCCGAGAGCAGGGAGCAGCAGCTGAAGAAGAGGGAGGAGAGAAAGGAGGCCCTCAAGCGTCAGGCCTTTAGCGATATTCCCGCCCTGGACAGGGTGCTCAAGAAGTCCAGCTTTGCGGAGAAGCTGAACGGCATGCTCATCCAGGTCCAGCTGCCCCTGACCGTGACGGCGTTCGTGGCGCTTTGCTGCCTGCTGGGCGTAATGGGCGTTCTGGTCACCGTGATATGGCGGCGGGAATTCGACCCGCTCATGGCGCTCATCTTCGGCGTGACGTTGGGAGTGATGCCCTACGCGTTCCTGCGCGTCAAGGTCGCGCGGCGGCTGAAGAGGTTCGGCACGCAGTTGCCGGACGCCCTGGACCTGCTGTCCAGCAGCGTGAAGGCCGGGCAGTCGCTGAACGCGGCCATACAGAACGTCGCCGATGAGATGCCGGATCCCGTGGGCGACGAGTTCAAGATCCTGGCCGATGAGCTGACGTTCGGCGTGACCTTCGAGAATGCCCTCCAGCACCTCACAACCAGGGTCAGCACCCCTGACGTGAAGTTCTTCGCCACGGCAATGGTCATCCAGAAAGAGGTCGGCGGAAATCTGTCCGAGGTCATTGACGGCCTTCAGAAGACGATCAGGGAGCGCTTCCGCATTCTGGGGCAGGTGAAGACGCTCACCGCCCAGGGCAAGCTCAGCGGCTTGATCGTCGGCGTGCTGCCCGTTGCTTTGCTGATCCTCATCTACGTTCTCAACCGCGAGTACATGATAGGCTTGTTCACCACCAAACTGGGCCATATCCTGCTGGGTGTGGCGGCCGGGATGGAATTGCTGGGAGCCTTGCTGATCCGCAAGATAGTGAGCATAAAGGTGTAACCATGGGCGGCAGCGGCATTCTGATTCTGGTCTTTGTGTTCGCCGGCGTTATCGGCCTGTTCGTTGTCGTGGGGTTCCTGATGGAGAGGGCCTCGCGTTCCAAGACGAGGGACCGATGGGGCACCGGTGCCGAAGCTGCCCGCAGGCCGGAACCACGGCCCAAGATGCGTCGGTCGAAGCGGCTGATGCCCAGCGAACCTCTCTCGGCGCGCCTTGTTCGTCCCCTGTCCAGGCTCTGGCCGTTGGCGACCGGCTCACAACGGCAGGTGCGGGAACTGCTGGTCCATGCGGGCGTTCGCGAGAAGGGCGCCGTGGAGATATTCACCGGCGCCAAGCTTGCGCTGGCCGTAGCCTTGCCGCTGGCCGTGACGGCCTTCATGATGTGGTGGGGCGCCAGAACCGACGCCACGCTTGGCATGAAGAAGCTGGTCATGCTCGATGCCGGCGCCCTCATCCTCGGCATGTTGTTGCCGCAAATGTGGCTGCGCAGCAAGGCGAAGAAGCGGATCGAGAGCATACGTCTGTCCCTGCCTGACGTGTTGGACCTGCTGATTGTCTGCGTGGAGTCGGGTCTGGGTCTGGACGCCGCTTTCGTCCGCATCAGTCGGGAGATGGCCGAGGTCGCTCCGGAATTCTGCGAGGAACTGGTGCTGCTGAACCTGGAAATCGCGGCCGGCAAGCCGCGCGAGGAGTGCCTGCGCCACCTGGGCATCCGCACCGGAAGCGACGAGGTCGAGTCGCTCATGGCCAGGGTAAACCAGGCCTCCAAGTACGGCACGAATCTCGGCGAGTCCCTCCGCATCCACTCCGAGTCTCTCCGCCAGAAAAGGCGAAACGAGGCAGAGGAGCGCGCCGCCAAGACCACGGTCAAGTTGCTGTTCCCCCTCATATTCTTCATATTCCCTGCTATTTTCGTCGTCATCCTCGGGCCTGCCATGGTCAAGATTATGGAAACCTTCAAGTAGGCGGCCCGACGCTGCGCCGACGGACTGGCTCATCTCTTGCCCTGCCACGGAGCCGCCACTCTCAGTCTGCCCGCCCGTTGGCCCGCTGCACGGGCCCGAATGGGCCCGGGACCTGGCTTGCTCCGACCGAAACCTTCCGATTCGTCCGGCTTTTTCATCCGGCTTTTTCGGACCATTGCGGGTTCCGGCTCCTGCGCGCCGGGCGGCGGTCACGCAGCCGCGCTTACTTCGTAAGTTACTGCTATATAATCTGTTGAGATGTGGCTCAGGTGTCTGTCTTGCCCGTAACCCGAGGCACATCAACCGGGTTGCCGGGGGGATCGAACCGCGCTGCTGCGCCGGTCTTGAAAAGCTGTCCGGCCATTGCTTACAGTCGTTCTTTGTCCGGCTGAAAGCGACGGATTCACGGGAGCTGTCGGAGGTGCGACAGATGGACAGACGGGTTCTGGTAACGGGGCTGACCATCGCCCTTATGGTAACGGTGGGATGCACGAGCGTTCAGAAGGGCTGCGCGACGGGCGGGTTGATTGGTGGCGCAGCGGGAGCGGGAGCGGGCCATTACCTGACAACTGCCGGGGGTGGCCCGGGCGCACTGGTGGGTCTCGGGGTGGGTGCCGCCACCGGCGCCGTGGCAGCGGAGCATTACTACGGCTCGGAGAACTCCGAAGAGATTGCCACAGCCCAGGAGACGATAGACCAGCTCTCCGGCGAACTCCAGGCCAGGGAAACCGAACTGGCGACCGTGGCCTCGGCGCTCGAGAAGGAAAAGGCCCAACAGAAAGCACTGCTGGAGGCCTATGAGAAGGCGCGCACGGAGCGCAAGACGCTGTCGGCGAACATGCCCGACAACATCCAGGTCGCCTCCGACGGAGAAACGGTCACCTTCACCATTCTATCGGAAGTTCTGTTCAACTCGGGCCGCGCTGAGCTGACCAAGGAGGGCAAAGGGACGCTGAACCAGGCGGCTCGGGCCATCCGCACGAACTTCCCCGACGCGCTCATCGAGGTCAGGGGCCATACCGACAGCGTGCCGATCCGCTATTCGGGGTACAAGTCGAACTGGGAGCTCTCCTGCGCGCGCGCTCTGTCCGTCCTGCACTGCATGGTCGAGGCCGGCGGCTTCAAGGCATCCAGCCTCACCGTAGTCGGCTGTGCGGATACGCGACCCGTTGCCTCCAACGATACCCCGGACGGACGCAAGAAGAATCGGCGGGCGGAGATAGTCGTTCGTCCGCCGGGGGCCCGGGTGGCTGACGTGAGCGAACTCAGGTAGCGGACGAACCCACTCCCCGGACGGAGCTCGTCGGTGCTGCAGCCTCCCCCAGCCTGCCCCGTGAGGATCACACTGGTCGTTGCCTTCGCCGTGGCGCTGGTCGGCGTCGCCGGCGGCTGTAGCTACCCAAAGGCCGTGCCCACCTATGAGTTCGTCACCGCCTACGACCGGATGGACGACGCTTACGAGCCGCTGCTGTCGCTCGTCTACGTTGCGCGGCCCACGGCATTGAGCTGTTACCGGGGGCTGATTGTCGGTCCGGTCGAAGTCGGCGAGCAATGGGTGGAATCCCCGGCCGAGGCCCGCGGCTATGCCACCTTTCTCCGCGTCGTCCTACGCAGGGAGCTCTCGGCCCTCGGCAAGTTCGACTTCGTGAGCCTGGCAAGCGACCCGGAGACCGACGGTGCCCCTTCGGCTGGCGCGCTCCTTCTGGAGGGCAAGATCACCAAGTTCGACACGGGCTCGGGGACGATGCGCTATTTCAGCTACTTCCTCCCGTTCCTCCAGGGCGGGGCGACCGACCTCCAGATAGAGGGGCGCATCACGGAAGCGGATATGGGCAGGCTCGTTCTGGAGTTCGTCGACCGGCGGCGCCACCTGTGCAACACCCCCTACGGGCCGAACCCGAGCAGCTTCAACGACGGCTTCGCGATGCGAGTGACCGCCAGGGAGACCGCCAGGTGCCTGGCCAGATTCCTGGAGATGGGGCTGGAGCAAATGCCGCCCGTGGCCCTGGCTGAGCCCAGAGCCGACGCGGGCAAGGGACGACTCTGAGACGCGCGCATGACCTGCAATGATGACAGCTCGCCCGTGCAACTATGTTCCCTCGACGCGCTGCGTCGCGTGCTGGCTGACCTGAAGGGCAGGCGGGTTACGCTCATGGGGCTGGGCGTGTTCGGCGGGGGAGAGGGGGCGGCCCGGTTCCTGCTTGACCGCGGCGCGGAGCTGACGGTCACCGATCTGCGCACAGCCGAGACGCTGCGCTCTCCCCTGGAGCGCCTGAGCGGCCCGTTCGTCAGGCTGCGGCTTGGCGAGCACGTTGAGGAGGACTTCGTCCAGGCCGATCTCCTCGTGGCCAGCCCCGCCGTGCCCCGCACCAGCCCGTTCTTGAGGATCGCCGGGGAGGGGGGCGTGCCGATCACCAGCCCGATGAACATATTCCTTGCGCTCTGCCCCGCACCCGTCTGCGCGGTGACGGGCAGCAACGGCAAGTCTACGACGGCGTCGCTGATTGCGGCGATCCTTGGATGCGCCGAGCGGAGGGTGTGGCTGGGGGGCAACATCGGCAAGTCGCTGCTGCCGGTGCTTTCCATGGTGGCGCCCGGCGACCTCGTGGTCCTCGAGCTGTCCAGCTTCCAGCTCCAGGACGCCGCGGCGCTGCGGTGGTCTCCGCACCTGGCTGTGGTGACCAACATCACGCCCGATCACCTGGACAGGCACGGCGGGCTGGAGGAATACGCGGCAGCCAAGCGAACCATCGTGCGCTTTCAGGGGCCAAGCGATTTCGCGGTGCTGAACGCGCGGGATCCCGTCCAAATGTGCTGGGTTAACGACGGGCTCCCGGCGCAAGTCATCTTCTTCGATGCGGAGGCGGAGGCCGGCAAGCTGCGACACGGCGTGAACCTTCTGGGGGAGAGGTTCATCTGGCACAATTCGCGGCTCTCGGAATTCATCTGCATGCGGGAGGAAGTCCCGTTGCTGGGGCTTCACAACACCAAGAACGTCATGGCGGCAGCGGCCGCCGCACGTTGCCTGGGGGCACTGTCCAGTCACGTGCGAGGGGCATTACGTTCCTTCGTAGGGCTGGAGCACAGGCTGGAGCTCGTCGGGCAATTCAACGGGGTGCGCGTCTACAACGACTCCTACAGCACGACGCCTGAGGCCGGCGTGGCGGCCGTCGACAGCTTCCCAGGCGCCGTGACGCTGATCGCGGGCGGCTACGACAAGAAGCTGGACCTTCACTCCCTGGCCCGGGCCGCGGCGCGCTCTGTCGAAGTCCTCATCACGCTCGGCCAGACCGGGCCCGCCCTGGCTCAGAAGGTCAGGCAGGAGAGCCTGCACGCGGGCCGCCCCCTCTTGATCAGGGAAGCGGGCAGCCTCGAGGAAGCGGTGCGTCTTGCCAACAGCCTGTCCATGCCGGGCTCGGCAGTTGTGTTCTCGCCGGCATGTGCCAGCTATGACATGTTCGACAACTACGAGCATCGGGGGCGCGTCTTCAAGGATCTGGTCAGGGCCACGTTCAGGGCGTAGGCCGAGCCGGCCGGCAGTTCTCCCGCTTGGCTGGTCCTCCCGGGCTTCTTTCTCGATTCTGATGCATTTGCATAGGTGGGCTCGTCGTGCTATAATCTCCTTGTCTGGGGGTAGACTGTCGTACTTGCATTGCATTTGACCAGGTATCTTTGTCTGCCCTTGCGGAAGGGGGTGAGTTCTTCGTAGATGGCGAAAGTGGTCATTGGTCAGAATGAACAGATCAGGGACGCTTTGAGGCGCTTCAAGAAGCTATGTGAGCGTGAAGGCATAGTGAACCGGTCCAAGAGGACTGCGCGGTATGAGAAGCCTTCCGTGCGCCGGCGTCGGCAGGAGAGAGAAAGACTGAAGACGATCCGCAAGGCCCAGAGGGATCAGCGCTGACACTCGGGCACTGGCAGGCGGCCAGCCGAAGGGGGCATGCGCCGCTTGTCCTTGGCTGGAGGTGCTTCTTGGGCTTTCAGTAGCCCCGAGCCTGCGAGCAGAGGAAGGCTGCCAGCCCGACGTCGAGCGGCTCGGCTGTTTGCGCTTCCATGTAGTCGATCTGGCGCTGCAAGCAGGCGCCGTGGATCTGCTGCCGGAAAGCGCGGAACGAGTTCAGATACGCCTCCCGCACCCGTCGGGCATCCACAAGCACGGCCTCGCCCGATTCGAGCGCTTCGAACCTGACGTTGCCGTCGAAGGGGAAGCTTTCCTCCGCCTCATCCACGACGTGGACGACGATGACGGCGTGTCCCTCGTAGCGAAACCGCTCCAAGGCTGAGAATACGTCGGCCGAAGGCGCGATCAGGTCGCTGACCAGGATCAACAAGCCCCGCCTGGCGAGCTTGTCGGCAACCTGGTGCAGCAACCCTCCCAGGTTGGTCCGTCCCTCTGTCCCGTTCGTCTCCAGGACGCGGCAGAAGTCGCGCAAGGCGGCCGGGCTGGCCCTGGGCGCCAGCTCGTCCCTGACGCGCGCGTCGAAGACGGTCAGGCCGACGGCGTCCTGCTGCAAGAGCAGCAGGTAGGCGAGGCTGGCTGCGAGCGTTGCCCCGTAGTCATACTTGCTCATCGGGCCGGACCGATAGCCCATGGAGGCGCTGGCGTCCATCAAGAAGTGCGCCCGCACGTTGGTCTCTTCCTCATACAGCTTGACGTAGAAGCGGTCGGAGCGCGCCCACAGTCGCCAGTCGATGTGCTTGAGTTCGTGGCCGGGCGTGTATGGCCTGTGCTCGGCGAACTCGACGCTTCGGCCGTGGAAAGGGCTGCGGTGCAGGCCGGCCAGATAGCCTTCCACCACGTGCCGCGCGCGCACTTCCAGGCCGGCTATCTTACTGAGAGTCCGGGGGTCTAAGTACTTCCTGTACTGTCTCATCGCCTGACAACGAGCCCTCGCGCGCCGGGGTGTGCTCGATCAGTTCCGCCACGATCATGTCGGACGTTATTCCTTCGCTGGCCGCGGTGAAGCTGGTCACCAGCCGGTGCCGCATCACGGGCGCAGCCACTGCCGCTATGTCCTCGGTGGCCACGTAGTGGCGCCGGTGGAGCAGGGCCCGGGCCTTGGCTCCCAGGATCATGTACTGACACGCCCTGGGCCCGATTCCCCAGCGCACCCATTCCTCGATGAACGCGGGCACGTCGTCCCCCTCACCTACTCGCGTCCGGCGTGCCAGCCTCATGGCATAGTGCACCACGTAGTCCGCGACGGGCACCCGGCGCACGACGTGCTGAAGCTGCAGGATCTGGTCGGCCGTGAGGAGCGGCGTCACCTCCACATCTTCGTCCGCCGTGGTCAGTTCCATCACGGCGAACTCCTCGTCCCACGACGGATACGATACCAGGATCTTGAACATGAACCGGTCTTGCTGGGCTTCGGGCAGCGGATAAGTGCCTTCCTGTTCGATGGGGTTCTGCGTGGCCAGAACGAGGAACGGCGCCGGCAGCTTGTAAGCGACGCCACCGACGGTGACCTGCCGCTCCTGCATGGCCTCCAGCAGCGCGGCCTGCGTCTTAGGCGGCGTGCGGTTGATCTCGTCCGCCAGCACGACGTGTCCGAAGACGGGGCCCTTGACGAACCGCGTCTCGCGAGCGCCGGTCGTCTTGTTCTCCTCGATGACCTCCGTGCCCGTGATGTCTCCAGGCATCAAGTCGGGCGTGAACTGGATGCGGCTGAAGGTCAGCGACAGGCACCGGGCCAGCGTTCGGACCATCAGCGTCTTGGCCAGGCCGGGGACGCCTTCCAGGATCGCGTGCCCGCCGGCCAGGAGGCAGATCAGCATCTGCTCGATCACCTGGTCCTGGCCCACGATCGCCTTGGCCATCTCGGCGCGGATGCTCCGGTAGGCGCGTTGGAGTTCCTCGACGGCTTCCTCGTCCCCTATCGGGGCCTGCCTGTCGGGGCTCTCGGGCGTCGTTCCGTCTCGGCGGCTGCTCATTTAGGGCGCCTCATCGTTGGAGCACGGGCAGGCTGTTGTAGGGCAGTTGCAGGATCAGGAGCGCGCAGGCAGTGCCGTACGCCCGACCGATGTACTCGCCCTGCCAGCTTCCGTCCTCGCCCTGGACTTCCAGAAGCCAGTGGCGCAGGTTGCCGAAGTAATCCTCCCATTGCTGCCCGCCTCGGAAGTAGAGGACCTGCGACAGGTACATGTGCGAGTAGAAGAAGTGGGTCCCCCCCGTCGGCGACGGCGGCACCGTGGACGTGTTGGCCAGGGCGTAGCGTAGCGCGCCGTCGACGAGCTCGTCCTCGTAGAGGCCGGCGGCGTACATGGTGGCCAGCGCGGCGCACGTTATGCCCGGACGGCTGGGGCCTGGCGCGCCCGCCCGGTAGGCGATGCCGCCGTCTGGATTGGCCGAGGCGCGGATGTAGTTCAGCGCCCTTTCCACGGTTCGGGACGGCACGGCTATGCCCGCATTCGCGCAGGCACGCAGGCCCTGCATCTGGCAGACCGTTACGGCTCCCTCGTCCTCGGTCGAGGTGGGCGTGTAGTACCAGCCTCCGCTCTCCGACTGCGTCCGGGCCGTCAACTCCACGGCCCCGGATAGGGCCGAACGTATGCTACGCTGCAGCGCGACGTCGGCCGCTGAACCGTAGACCTGGGCCAGGAACAGCATGGCGAACCCGTGGCCGAACATCGGCCGGCCAGCCTCCTGTCCACCGATCAGGCCCGTCTCCGGATCGGCATGTTGCAGCAGGTAATCGACTGCCGCCCGGATGTTAGCCGCGTGATCGCCGCTGTAGCATGTGCTCCCGTTCGCCAGGAGCGCCATCCCTGCCAGCGCCGTGATGGCGGCCGGATACCGTCCCGTCTCGCCGTCGCTCAGCCAGCTCCCGTCCGGCCCCTGGGTCCGAATCAGGAACCGGATGCCCCCTCCGATGGCTTGTTCGGCCCCTGGAGGGTGATCGCGTTGGGCCGATGGACCTTCGCCCGCCGGATCTGCGAGGCCGACCAATAAGCCCGGTCCGACCAGCACGAGGCACCACGCCTGCACGACAAACCCGGCCAAGTCTCGCCTCCCTGCCGTCGACTGCGCCCGCACGCCCGGTGGGCCCGCCACGGTCGCTTCTGCGGAGCGGAACGGCCGCCCAGGCGACCATTGTATCACGCCCCGGAACATGGCGTCACGCGTCACTGTGCGCTGCGGTCAGCATCTTCCACCGCCTGATCCGGCGGGGCATCGCCGGGCTTCAAGGCAATCACAGTGTTGCCGCGCCCCAGGAGCATTCGGCCTCCGCTGAGCACCAGCGGCATGGGCCGGGGACGTTGGCCCCCCTCGAGTTCGACCGAGAAGACGTCGGCCCCGGACGCGGCATCGACGCCGGCGACCCACAGCCGTCCCCGTCCGGACGAGCGGAGGAGCCACAGGCCCTCACATGAGATTGGCGGGCTGACGATCTGGTCCTCTCCCTGCGACCACGCCCGTGTCCACAGTGTCCCGCCGTCCGGGACCCGAACTGCGCGCAGCACGAAGCCGGAGCCCTGCCAGTGCATCTCGGGACCGTACGGAAGGCGCGCCCGCAGTCTGGCCGCCTCCAGCGCATACAGGACGCCGCCGCGACGCTCGGCCCACACGACTTTGCGGGAGTCGGCGCCGGTGACGTCCGTGACGACGTCGCCCGTGCGTGCGTCAAGAAGGAGCGTCCGCTGGTCCAGCGTGTTCACCGTGACGACTTCCTGGTCGGCCCACGGGATGCTATCCACGCCGCCGGCTATCCGCCACTCGGCCACGGGTTGCATCAGACGCAGGTCCAGCGTCAAGATTCCTCTGTAGTCCGCCAGCAGTGCGCGGCGGTCCGCCGTCAGCCGCAGATCCTCCACGAAGCGCATGTAATGCGGTCGCCAGCGGGCCAGCAGCCCTCCGCTCTTCAGGTCGTAGACGGCTAGGTTCCCTCCCTGCCACGAGGAACGTGCCACGCAGAGCTTTGCGCCTGCCGCTGCGGTCCGGGCTCCCTGCAGTTCGCCGTACACCGAGGCGCGATGCTCAAGGAGCGGCTCTCCAGTCACGGCGTCCAGAATGACGAATCCCCCGTCCGCCACGATCCGGCAGGCCGCCAACATCGGCGCGCACACTGTGCTGGCCATCGCCAGTTGGCGCACCAGGTTGTCGGCCGGAGGGACGGGAAGGCCGTGGCGGGCCCGCCCGATGAGCTCGTCGCGCGGGATGGATTGCCGGGCCTCCATGCCTCCGCCGTACCCGGCCTCCCTCAGCCAGAGCAGCTTGCCCTTGTGCAGGTCGAGTCCCAGCAACCCCGCGGGCAGCGCGACGACCGCCAGAGACTCCCCCGCGGCGCAGTACGCGGGGCAATCCGGGCCTATGTGCCCGGACGCCCCGGGCTTGCGGGTGAACTCAGGCGGCAGGTCCACTTGCCAGGCCTGGCTCCCGTCGGCGGCGTCCACGCACTTCAGAGTTGCCCCCTCGATCAGCAGCGCCCTCCCGCACAGTGCCGGCGACGCCGCATGGGACGGCGGCACTAGCGCGCCGGCGGCGCTCCACGCCACACGAGAACGGGGCGCGCGGCTCAGCGCGGACGGGTCCTGTGCCGGCTGCCCACCGGCCTCATGCGCTTTGGCCGCGGCCTCGGCCAGCGTACGGCGGGCCCTGTCGACTTGGCCAGCCTCTGCCCAGAGCTTGCCCAGCTCCAGCAGCAGTTCAGGCCGTCCGCCCGGCATGGGGTCCCACCGCACCAGTTCGGCCAGGGCATCCGGGTCGCTGGACGCAACCGCCCGGCGCCCAAGTTCCAGCCAACGTTCTTGCCACGCGCTTGCGAGTTGCGGATCGGCTGCGCAACGCTCTCGGACGGCGCGCGCCAGTTCGGTCCACAAGCTGGCGCGCCCGAACCGGCCTTTCGCGTCGAGCATGCCCCGGTCCTTGCAGAGCTGCAGGTAGACGTCGGCCGGGTTGCGCTGCCGGCATTGTCTCAGGGCGAGTTCCAGCACGGGCGCGGCGAGTTCCGCCTCCAGCGCGGTGTCCGGAGGCGCAATGTCCAGCGCGCGGGCCAGCAGGTCGCCCTCTTGTGACCGGGCGGTCAGGTGCGCGAGCACGCGCGCGGCCGCCCGCTTTGTATGGGCCAGGGGGCCGAGATCGCCGCGCTGCTCCGCCAGGGCAAGGGCCCGATCGACGTCGGCCGTGGCCCGTGGCACGTCGCCTGTGCGGGCCAGCACGTTCGCCCGACGCAGCAGGGCCTCCGTCTCCCGGGGGTCTGCCTCCACGCAGCGATCGGCCAGGGACAGCGCCTGCCCGGGCGGAAGGCAAAGCGTGATTCGCTCGGGCTCGGCGACCACGAGTGCGTCGTCCAGAAGCAGCAGGTTTCCGCCGTCGACCGGGGCGGGGCCATGCGGCAGCAGCCCTTCATCCTGGCCGGTCCGCGCGGAAAGCCTGCGCACGCCTTCGCGTTCGGGCAGCAGGACCACCTCCTGGGACAGCGTGCCCACCCCCACGGGGGAAGCGGCCAGAACCGTCTCCCACAGAACGTCACCGGTGCGGGCGTCCAGACAGGTCGCGCCGGCGTGTTGGACGTATGCGCGTCCTTCGCTCTGGCCCAGCAGGGCCACGCCGGTTGGAAACTCGGCCTGCCAGAGCAGTTCGCCCGTGTGCAGGGACAGAGCGATCAGGTGTCGGCTGTCCAGAGGCGCCGTCAGGCAGCGGCCCTCGCTCATGATCGGTTGGCGGGGCGTCCATGAGCTGCTGGGCACGTTCAGCCGATGCCCGAGCTGAGGCAGCCATCGGGCGGAGCGCTCGTACGGAGACACCCATAGGAGCCGGCCGTCACGGGCGTCGTATGCGCACACGATCCCCTGGCCGGTGGGGTAGACCACCACGCCGTCGGCCACGCTCGGGGGGCTTGTGTCCGCCAGGAAGAAGGACATGCAGAAACGCTCGGCCTGCTGGCGCGACTCAAACGCCCCGACCTGCGAATTCCACAGGAGCTTCCCCGTCTCGGCGTCCAGGCAGACGGCGTGAAGGCGGCCGGTCCGGGCCGCCAGCACGTAGGCGCGGCCGTGATGCACGGTGGGCGCCGTGTAGAACCAGCAATCGGCCAGCACGGTCTCACGCGACCCGATGCGGGCCCCCGTGCGCCACAGCAAGGCCCCACTGGCCGCCTCGTAGCAGCACAGCTCGTTGGCGATCACGACGTCCTCCGGCGTCGCCTCCCAGAGATGGTCGAGCACGTCCTGCTTCCACGGATTCCATCGCACCGCCAGAAGGCGGCCGTTGGCCAGGCAGAGCGAGGCCAGGCCCTGGTTCTCGAACATGCGCCAGTGGTGGACGTTTCCCACGCCGAGGAAACCCGGCAGCGGCTCCGTGTCGGGGGCCTTGCCGCTGACTATGGCCCTCAGCAGCTCGATGGCGTCGCCGGGCGGCGCGGCAGACCACTTCAGCCGCAGCGCCTGCGTGTCCAGCGCGATGAGGGCGCCGTCGCGGCTGACGAACGCAGCGTCGCCCCCCGCGACCGGGCGGATTGCCGGGTTGCACGGCCAGTCTGGCTCGGTTCTTCCGGGCCAGGGCAGCTCCGTCGCCAGCGGCAGGAGTGGGCCCACAGCGAGGGACGGCGGCGGTGCATTGCCGGCCGCGTTGCCGCCCAGGCAGTTCCACGCGTTCCTTCGCCTCGGGGACGCGTCCGGGCCCAACTCGTCGAAGGCCGCTTGCAGGAAGGCGCGGCACTCCCACTCCGTGCTGCCGACTGTGAGCCGAGTCGAGCCCTGCCTCTCCAGGTCGGCGGCGAGTCGCTCGGCTTCCTCGCGCTGATCCAGCCTGGCCAGACAGAGGAGTTTCCTGGCGGCAATGGCACCGGCGTCAGCGCCGTCCAGCGGCACGACGTCGGTCTCCCTCAGCACCCGGAGGGCTGCCCCGAATTCGCCACCGTCCATCAGAATGGCGGCGAGGGCGCTTGCCCCCTTCGCCCCGTACGTGGAGTTGAGGTAGCGCTCCGCGACCTGTTCGAGCAGGGGGAGCGAGCGTCTGGCCAGCCCCTCCTCGTAGAGTTGCTGGGCCTCGGCATCGTAGAGCAAAGTATAAGCCCGGCGGGCCTCCTGCGGCAGAGAGGCGATGCGGCGGCTGACGAGTCGGCGAAGCGGCACGTACGCGTTTCCGTCCCAGGCCAGTGCGCCGCCGTCGCGTTCGGCCAGCTCCTGGAGCATTGGCAGCGCCGCTTCCCACCGGCGCGCGCGGATGAATCGCTCAGCCGCTTCGAACTCGCTCTCTGCGTGCAGGGCTAGAGGGAGCAGGATACGGGGGTTTGCGGTCCTCGGAATACCCGTCGCAGGCCGTTCCGCGACGACTCCGGCCGCGACGGCGCCCGGGACGGCCAGCAGGACAACGGTCGCGGCGCAGATCCGAGCTGCGCAAAGCACCGAGACAGCGACGGAGCGACAACTCATCTGGGAATCCCTCTCGCGGTCGGACATGCACGGATGAGGCCGGCTGAGCTCTTTGAGCTGCGCAATACTGCATTCTAACCGTGCACACTGCACGCCGCCAATCCTGGGTGCGGCGGCACGTTCCGCACCACTGTTTGGTTTTTCTTGACGGTCCATGCTACTGCTGATAGTATATGTACTGTGGCAACAGTCGGGCGGGCCGGACGCCTTCGCCCGTCGGGATTGTCGCAAGGGCTTTTTTGTCAAGGTTTTAGAGAGTGTCGGGGATCAGCTATGACTACTAAGCGTTCGGCATCCGGATGGAGCAAAGACAAGATCGTGAAGCGGATCAAGGCCATTCGTAGGAAGGGCGAGGATCTGTCTTACAACCGGATGGCCCGAAAGCAACAGGGCCTTCTGGCGGCGGCCAACTATCACTTCGGCAGTTGGGCAGATGCTGTCAACGCCGCCGGCGTGGACTATGCCAGCCAGGTGCGCCGGATCCCCAAGTGGACCAAAGAGAAGGTGATCACAGCTATCAAGGAGGCCCACAAGAACGGCGCGGACTTGTCCTGGACGAATGTGACCAAGGACAAGAAGTACTCGGCGCTGGCCTACGCGGCGATTCGGGACAGCCAGTTCGGCAGTTGGGACGAAGCGCTTGAGGCAGCCGGGCTCGATCCGGCCGAGATCCGCCGCTACGAGGCGTGGGATGAAGACCGGATCATCCGGATGATCAAGGAACGTGCCAAGATCGGCAAGCCGTTGAACTCGAAGGCCATGCAGGACGAGGACTCGAAGCTCTTCAACGCTGCGTTGAACTACTTCGGCGGCTGGGCCAAGGCGCTTAAGGGGGCCGGCATCAATCCGGCCAAGGTCTACAAGAGGCGCCGCTGGAGCACGGACATCATCAAGAAGGAGATCAAGGCGCTGCATCGCGCCGGCGTCCACCTGGCCGCCCCGAACATGAGGGAGAACCACTCGTCGCTCTACAGCGCAGCGTGCAAGTACTTCGGAAGCTGGACGGCTGCCCGGGAAGCCTGCGGCATCCGAAGGAACTACCACAGGAAGAAATAGCTCGCCGGGAAACGCGCTCAGGACCACTCGATCTTCTTGATCCCTTCGACGGTCAATTCATCCGCCAGTTCGTTCGTGACCCGCTCGAAGTCCACTGGGCGCGCGTGCCGAAGCTGTAGTTCATACAGCGCCGTTTCCTCGTCGCGGTTCACCACGTAGCTGAGTGTCTCGAGCGAGTGGGCTGCCAGCAGGCTGCGTATCGCATCCATTCGCTCCCCCGCCCGGGAGAAGTTCAGCCGAAGGCGCACGTAGCGGTCCTTTTCTTCCATCGCCCTCTCCCAGCGAACCAGCCCGTGCAGTGCCACCATCACGATGAGGAACGTGACGGTTGCCGGGACCAGGTATCCGCAGCCGACAGCCAGGCCAATGGCAGCGGTGACCCAGATGCACGCGGCGGTTGTGAGCCCCCTTATCCTGCTGCCGAGAACGATGATGGCTCCGGCCCCCAGGAAGCCGAGGCCGCTCAGAACGTGCCCGGCGATCCTGCCCGGATCGGCGCGCACTATGCTGTCCGAAGTCTGCCCGGCGAAACGGGTCGGCACGTAGAGCGAGACCAGCATGACCAGGGCGCAGCCAACGCACAGAAGCAGGTGCGTCCTAAAGCCCGCCGCCCGGCCGTGTCGCTCCCTCTCCCAACCGACGATGCCCCCAAAGACGGCGGCCAGCAGCAGGCGCAGCCCGGCCCCCCAGTCCAGCGGCCCGGTCAAATCCGCCAGGGCGGCCAGCGGTCCTGCCCAACCCATCCGACGCCTCCGGCATCAAACGGTCCGTGACCTGCTGCCAGTCACGGGGAGCCATTATATGCTCTCTGGCACACCTCGCAAGCGCCCCGGAACGGGCATTTGTGCGCTCGAACGCGGATCGGTTAGAATCGCCTCCGAGGGCCCTCTCCGTGTAAGACCATCGGCGGTCTGGCACACGAGTGATCCGCCGCCCCGCGACTGAAGACCGGTTTGTATGACTGACGACCTCCAGAGCAGGCAGCAACGTCCCGCGTCGAGCTACACGTACCTCCCCTATCTTACGTGGTCGCTCCTGCTGCTCCTGCTCGTCTGGTTTCTCGTCTGGCTTCTGTTCTATCGCCCGACCACGCAGGAGCAGCGGATGGTGGCTTCCTTCGCCTACGCCCTGCGCTTCATCCCCAAGGCCTACGTCGAGGAGGTCGACCAGGCCAAGCTGCACCGGGCGGCGATGGAAGGCATGGTGAAGAGTCTCGGCGACCGACACAGCATGTACCTCACGCCGGAACAGATGCGGTTCCTCGAGGTGGAGACGCGGGGAGAGTTTGGCGGCATCGGGGTGACCGTGATGCAGAGAGACGGGCTGCCGCTCGTTGCGGAGGTCCGGGAAGACGGGCCGGCCTGGCGGGCCGGTATTGAGGCGGGGGACCTCATCACGCAGGTGGACGGCCGGGCCCTGAGCGAGCTGTCGCTGGACAAGGCGGTTGACCTGATTCGCGGGAAGGCCGGAACGGACATGGAGCTCGGACTGCAGCGCCCCGCCACCGGAGAGAGCTTCGTGCGCACGCTCACGCGCGAGAAGATCAGCCTGCCGACCGTGGAGTGGGAGGTGCTGGAGGGAGGGATCGGGAAGCTCCGTCTGCTTCTGTTCGACGAGAATGCGGCGGACAAGACGGAGGAGGCGTTGGCGGAGCTGGCAGAGCAGAACATGCGGGCGCTGATTTTCGATCTGCGGGGCAACAATGGCGGCCTGGTGGATCAGGCCATCCGTGTGTGCGACATGTTCCTGAGCGAGGGCAAGATCCTGAGCCAGAGGACCCGGCACAAGGAGTTGCAGAGAAGCCGCGAGGCCAGCCCGTCGGTGCGGCTTGCCGCGGAGGTGCCCGTCGTTGTCCTCGTGGATGCAGGTACCGCCAGCTCGGCCGAGATCGTTGCGGGCGCCCTCCAGGCCAACGGCCGGGCCACGCTTGTCGGCACGAAGACCGTCGGCAAGGGCTCGGTTAACGAGGTCGTCTCGTTGCCGGACGGTTCCGGTCTGTCCGTAATCGTCTCCTACTACGAGCTGGAAGGCGCCCAGGTCATTGAGGGCCAGGGCCTGGAGCCCGACGTTGTGGTCGGTGAGGTCCCAGCCTTGCCGGAGGAGCCCGGCCCACAGGACGTGGAGGAGTGGCGACGGCTCTACGCCGAGAGCAGGGAAGAGCAGCTTCAGAAGGCGGTGGAGGTCCTCAAACAGAAGCTGGGCGGGCCGTAGCCGTCGGCACTTGGGGGGAGCAGCAGATGCGACCCACCCGCACAAAGATCGTTGCAACCGTGGGACCGGCCAGCGGCAGCCCGGAGCTCATCCGCCGGCTGGTCGACGCCGGCGTGGACGTGTTCCGGCTCAACTTCTCGCACGGCGATCACGAGACTCATGCCGGCTACGTGCGGGCCATCCGCCAGGCAGCCGCCGACGCGGAGAGCCCCGTCGCCATCCTGCAGGACCTGCAGGGCCCCCGCATCCGCACCGGCGCACTGCCGGGCAATCAGCCCGTGGAGCTGGTTGCCGGGGCCGAAGTGGTCCTTCGCGCCGGCGACTTCAAGGGCGATGCCCGGACCATCTCAGTCAACTACGAACACCTGGCCGCTGACGTCAGCCCGGGCGACAGCATATTGCTCAGCGACGGCGTGATCGAGCTCAGTGTCGTCGAGTCGGACGGGCGGGCGGTCCGTTGCCGCGTCGTCGTGGGCGGCAGCCTTGGGTCCCACCAGGGCATCAACCTGCCCGGGGTGAAGCTCAGCATCTCCGCCCCCACGCCGAAGGACATCGAGGACCTGCGGTTCGGCATCGAGCATGAGGTCGACTACGTGGCGCTCAGCTTCGTGCAGTGCGCGGACGACGTGGTCCGGCTCAAGGAGCAGATGACCCAATGGGGCGGCTCCGATGCGGCCATCCCCGTCATCCCCAAGATCGAGAAGCCGGAGGCGGTGGAGAACCTGCGCGAGATACTCGAAGTCTCCGACGGCGTGATGGTGGCCCGCGGGGACCTGGGCATCGAGATGGCCACCGAAGACGTGCCCGCCGTGCAGAAGAAGATCATCCGGATGGCCAACCGACTCGCCGTCCCCGCCATCACGGCCACGCAGATGCTGGACTCGATGATCCATTCGCCGCGACCCACCCGCGCCGAGGCGAGCGACGTGGCCAACGCCATCCTGGACGGCACTGACGCCGTCATGTTGAGCGGCGAGACCTCGATGGGGCGCTATCCGGTCGAGACGGTCCGGGTGATGGACAGGATCGCCCGCCGGGCCGAGCAGTTGCGCTCCGAGGAGGCCGTTTGCAGAGCGCCCGTCCCGGAGGTCGTAGGCAGCACCAGGCAGGAGGCGCTCGCTGGGGCCGCCTGCGCCATCGCAGACGAACTCGACGCGGCCGGCGTCGTGCCGTTCACGCTGACGGGCAGCACCGCCCGGTACATATCGCAGAGGCGGCCGGCAGCCCCAATCTACGCGCTGACGCCGAACGAGCGCACCTACCGGCGGCTGGTCCTGCTGTGGGGCGTGCGACCGGTCCGGCTGGACGTGTTCGAGACGACCGACGAGATGATCCAGCGCGGGCAGAAGCGGCTTTTGGAGCTCGGCCTGGCGGAGGCCGGCGACACCGTCATCTACGTGGCCGGCGCGTCAACGGGGACCCCCGGCGGCGCCGACATGCTCAAGATCCACGAGTTCTAGGCTTTCGGCGCTGCCTGGCCACGGCGCCGGACGGGCCCGCTGCCATCGTGCTGGTTCTCGCCTTCGGAGCGGTCGTGCGTGTGCGTTCGGATGGGCTGCTGCCGCACGGAGACCGGCTATGCGCTCGCACTGCTGCCCGAGCTGGTGGACATGGACGCGTTGACCTCCGGCCGGGCCGAGGCGGCTGCGTGGCCACGCTGCGGGCCGCCCGCACGGGAAGGGCGCCATCCGCAGGTGTGCTTCGACGCAGCCGACCCCCTGTTCGCCCAGGCCGGGGAGGATGCCCGCTCCGCAAACGCGGCCGAAGCCGGCGCCCTGTTGGACCGTCTCGTGGATCGCGTCGCGTCTCGCGTCCGCTGTTGGCTCGGCGAGCAGGACCGCGGGTGAGCGCGTCCCGGTGGTCTTTGACAGTGCGGCGGCGCTCTGATATCAAACGTGTGGTGACTCACCGTTGCTCCAGATCAACCACCGGGGGAGCAGGTTGCGCGAATCGGTTCTCAGAGCGGCGGCGTGCATTGCGCTGGCGGCCGTCTTCCTATCACCCCTCGGTTGCTCCAACGATCCCTATCCGCCGGCCGAGGCCAGGAAGGTGGTCTACGGGGCGCTCGGCGAGGACCCCCGTACGCTGGATCCCGCCCAGGCCAGCGACACGCTCTCAGGCGGCGTGCTCGCGCAGATGTACGAGGCCCTCTACGAATACCACTACCTGAAACGTCCCTATGAGCTGCGGCCCGCCCTTGCGGACGGCATGCCTGAGGTTAGCGAAGACGGGCTCACCTACACGATCCGCGTCAAGAAGGGCGTTCGCTTCCAGGACGCCCCGTGTTTCGAACAGACGGGCGGCAAAGGCCGGGAGGTGACGGCCGAGGACTTCATCTACCAGATCAAGCGTCTGGCAGATCCCGCGAATAGGCCCAGCGGTTGGTGGCTGTTCGAAGGGAAAGTGGCGGGCCTGGACGAGTTCCATGGGGAGGCCGTGCGGAGGGCGGCCGGCGGCGAGCCGATGGACTACGCCATGGCCGTCGAGGGCCTGAAGGCCCTGGACAGCCACACGCTTCGGATATGCCTCAAGGAGAGGTTCCCGCAACTGAGGTATGCCCTGGCCATGAGCTACACGGCGGCGGTGCCGCATGAGGCCGTCGATTACTACGGTGAGGACTTCGTCAACTCCCCCGCGGGCACCGGCCCCTTCCGGCTGAAGGAATGGAGCAAGCGGTGGCGGCTGATCCTGGAGCGGAACCCGACCTACCGGGAAGACCTCTACCCGAGCGAAGGGGCGCCCGGCGACGCCCAGGCGGGACTGCTGGACGCCGCCGGGACGCGCCTGCCGATTGCGGATGAAGTCTACTACACCATCATGTACGAGAGTCAGCCGGCCTGGATCTATTTCAAGCAGGGCTACCTGGGCGTCTCCGGCCTGGGCAAGGACAACTTCGACGAGGCGATCAGCCCGGACAAGGAGCTCCGCCCGGAGTTCGAGGAGAAGGGCGTGCGCTTGATGAAGCAGCATGACGCCGACGTCTACTACGTCGGCTTCAACGCGCGCGATTCCGTGATGGGCACGAACAAGAAGCTGCGCCAGGCCATGAGCCTCGCCTTCGACACCGAATGGCGCATTGAGAACCTCTACCGGGGGCAGGCCATCTCCGCGCAGGGCCCCATTCCGCCCGGCATCTTCGGCTACGAGCCGGACTTCCGCAATCCCTACAAGCAGTACGACGTGCAGAAGGCGCGCGAGATGCTGGCCGAGGCGGGCTATCCCGGCGGCCTCAATGCGGACGGCCAGCGGCTGGAGCTGGATTACGAGATCGGCCGTCCCGGCCCCGCGGCCATCCAACATGCGCAGGCCTTCGCCCACGACATGGAGCAGATCGGCATCAAGATCAACATCCACACCAACACCTGGAGCGAATTTCTGAACAAGGCGCACGAAGGCCGCCTGGGCCTGTTCGCCCTGGGCTGGATACTCGACTACCCCGACCCGGAGAACTTCCTTCAGTTGCTCTTCGGGCCTAACTCCCCCCCGGGGCCGAACAACACGTGGTATGAGAGCCCCGAGTACGACGCCCTGTTCGACGAGATGAAAGCGATGGAGAACACGCCCGAGCGCCTGGCCATCATCCGCAGAATGCGCGATATCGTGGTCGAGGATGCCATCTGGATACCCGTGGTGCACTCCGTGGACTACATCCTCGTGCACCGATGGATTAGGAATTACAAACCTCACGGCATAACCGGCGGGTATCTGAAGTACCGCGACGTGGACGTGGAGCTGCGATCGCGCCTGCGCCAGGAGTGGAACCGGCCGAACTACCCGCTGCTGGGTGCCGTCCTGGGCGGCGTTCTGGCGACCTTCTGCGTACTGGCCGTGCTCAGGAAGGGGATAACGGGGAGGGCCGCGCCGTGACCGCCTACGTCATCCGGCGCATGCTCTACACGGTTCCCCTCGTGCTGGGGGTCTGCCTCATCACTTTCTTCCTGTTCGAGTGGATGTTCACGCCGCGGCTGCGCGCCATCCGGATGCTGGGCGAGAAGCACGTGGCCGAGGAGCGCATCCAGGAAGTGATCCAGGCTCACGGGTGGGACAAGCCGCTCTTTCTGAATCTGAAGGCCGACGCTTTGGCGGTCGCGAACCAGCTCGACCTGGCCGGCCTGAAGGCGAAGGCCCTGCTGCCGGCGGCCAACGCGGGGTTCCAGGGCCACCGCGTAATCACGGATACGCGGTTCAGCCAACACATGGCGCGGCTGCTCCTCTTTCGCTTCGGACGCTCTGAGAAGACGAACGAGCCCATCGGCCGCAAGATACTCAACGGCATGGTGCCATCGCTCACGCTGATGGTGCCCATATTCTTCGCGGGGCTCTTTGTGTCCATCAGCCTGGCGCTTGTGGTGGCGTACTTCCGGGCCACGTACCTGGATCTGGGCGTGGTGATCGTTTGCGTCTGTTTCATGTCCGTCTCCATTCTGGTCTACATCATCGGGGGGCAGTACGTGCTGGCGCGGCACATGAAGCTGTTTCCCGTCTACGGATATGCCCCCGGCGTCCATTCCATCCGCTTCCTGCTGCTGCCCGTCCTGATCGCTTTGCTCAAGGGCCTGGGCGGGGACGTGCGCTTCTACAGGACTATCATGCTGGAGGAGGTCTCGCGGGACTACGTGCGCACCGCCCGCGCCAAGGGGCTGACCGAACGCGTGATCCTGTTCAAGCACGTGCTGAAGAACGCGATGATACCCATCCTGACGCGCACGGTGCTCCAGATCCCCTTCCTCTTCATGGGTTCGCTCCTGCTGGAAAGGTTCTTCGGCATCCCCGGGCTGGGGAACATGACCATAGAGGCGATCGAGAGCGCCGACTTTCCCGTGCTGAGCGCCATGGTCTACCTGGGTGCGCTGCTCTTCGCATTGGGCAACCTGGCCACCGACATCAGCTACACCCTCGTCGACCCGCGCGTGAGGCTGCGATGAACGAGGAGCTTGTCACGACGCAGGCCCGGTCGCTGTGGGCGGAAGCCTGGCACAGACTGCGCCGCAACAGGCTGGCGATGGTGTGCCTGGCCGTCATCTCCGTCTACTTCGTGCTCGGCCTGCTGGACATGATCCCCGTTGCCAGGACGATCGGCACGGGAGAGGCCAGGACCCGCGTGGAAGGCACCCTCGTGGACTGGATCTTCGCCAGGGGTGTGGGCGAGGTGACGAAGGAGGAAAGCTACGTGCCCCCGGGAGAAGGCACGCATGTGCTCGGCACGGACATCCAGGGCCTGGACATCCTTTACAAGTCCGTCAAGGGCATCAGCACGGCCGTGGTTCTGGGGTTGGGGACGGCCGCCATCTACATCCCGCTGGGCCTCCTGTTCGGCATCGTGGCGGGCTTCTTTGGCGGCCTGGTGGACGACCTGATCGTCTACGTCTACTCCACGCTGGCCTGCATTCCTGGCATCTTGCTGCTGATCGCGCTGATGACGGTGATGGGGAAGGGCACGCCGCAGCTCTGCATCGCTCAGGGCGTGACCAACTGGGTCGGCCAGTGCCGGCTGATCCGCGGGGAGACCCTCAAACTGCGCGAAGCGGACTACGTGCTGGCGGCCCGCGCCGTGGGGGCGGGTCCCTTTCGCACCATCTTCCTGCATCTGGTGCCCAACGTGTTCCACATCGTCATCATCGCTTTCACCCTCGGCTTCAGCGGCATCGTGATGTCGGAAGCCGTGCTGACCTACCTGGGAGTCGGCGTGGAGGCGGACACGATCTCGTGGGGCATGATGATCTCCACGGCGAACATGGAGCTGACCCGCCATCCGGTGGTCTGGTGGCAGTTCGTGAGTTCCGCTGTGGCGCTGCTGATGCTTGTGCTGGCGTTCAACGTGTTCGGCGACGCCCTGCGCGACGCCCTCGACCCTCGGTTGAGGACTGAGTAGAAAGGCAGACCCATGGCCGAAGCGCTGCTCAGAGTCCGGGACCTGGCCACTCATTTCCACACCGAGGGGGGGGTGGCCCGTGCCGTGGACGGCGTCAGCTTCGAGATCGAGCGGGGCCAGATGTTCTGTCTGGTAGGGGAATCAGGTTGCGGCAAGTCGGTGACGGCCCTGTCCATCATGCAGCTCGTTCCCTCGCCGCCGGGCCGGATAGTCTCCGGCAGCGTCATGCTGGCAGGGGAAGACCTGCTCCGGCTTCCGCCGGGACAAATGCGGCGCATACGGGGCGAGAAGATCGGCATGGTTTTCCAGGAACCCATGACGGCCCTGAACCCCGTATTCACCATCGGCAGCCAGATCACGGAAGCCATACGCGCCCATCGGGAGGCCTCACGCGCGGAGGCCGCACGGATGGCGGTTGACATGCTGGAGCGCGTGCGGATCCCCGATCCGTCTCGGTGCATGGGGCTCTACCCCCACGAGATGTCGGGCGGGATGCTTCAGCGTGCGATGATCGCCATGGCGCTGGTGTGCCGGCCGGTGCTGCTGATCGCGGACGAGCCTACCACGGCCCTCGACGTGACCATACAGGCCGGGATACTGCGCCTGCTGGACGACCTTCGCCGGGAGCTGGGCATGTCCGTGTTGCTCATCACGCACGATCTGGGCGTGGTGGCGCAGGTCGCCGACGTGGTGGCCGTCATGTACGCGGGCCAGATCGTCGAGTACGCCGACGTGAAGACGGTATTCGCCGACCCGTTGCACCCCTACATGATCAGCCTGTTGCGGTCGCTGCCGACCCTCGGGACGCGCAAGAAGAAGCTGGACGCCATAGCCGGGCAGGTGCCCGATCCGCGCCGCTTCCCCGAGGGCTGCCGGTTCCATCCGCGTTGCTACATGGCCGCTCCCGAGTGCTCGCGCGTGAACCCGGAGCTTCGGGAGGTGAGGACCGGGCACAGGGCGGCCTGCATTCGGCTGGAAGGCTACTGGCAGCCCGGCTCCTCGCCGCCGGTCGCCCCTGTCACTCAACCCCGAGAAAGAGCGCGCGATGTCTGAGCCGCAGCCCCTGCTGGAGGTCCAGGATCTGGTCAAGCACTTCCCGATCCGGGGAGGCGTGCTCAGCCGGGTTGTCGGCCACGTGCGGGCCGTGGACGGCGTATCCTTCGCCGTGCGGCGCGGTCGCACGCTGGGCCTGGTCGGCGAGAGCGGATGCGGGAAGACTACGACGGGCCGCACGCTGCTGCGGCTGCTGGAGCCGACGGGCGGACGCGTGTTCTTCGACGGGATCGCCGTGCATTCTCTCGAGGCCCGTTCCCTCCGCGCGCTCAGAAGGCGCATGCAGATCATCTTCCAGGATCCGTACGGCTCGCTCGATCCGCGCATGACGGTGGGCGGCATCGTTGGCGAGCCGCTCAGCGCATACGGCGAGGCCCGGGGACGCGAGCGTCGCCGCCTGGTCGGCGAACTGTTGGAGCGCGTGGGCCTGTCGGCCTCCTACGTGAACCACTACCCCCATGAGTTCTCGGGCGGGCAGCGGCAGAGGATCGGCATTGCCCGTGCCCTGGCCCTGAAGCCCAATTTCGTCGTGTGCGACGAGCCCGTCTCCGCGCTGGACGTTTCCATCCAGGCCCAGATCATCAACCTGCTGGCGGACCTTCAGGATGAGCGCGGGATTTCCTACCTCTTCATCTCACACGACCTCGGCGTGGTCGAACACATCTCGCACGACGTGGCCGTCATGTACCAGGGCCTCATCGTCGAGATGGCGCCCAGGGACGAGCTCTATGCGCGGCCCTTCCATCCGTACACGAAGGTGCTCCTGGCCGCGATACCGGTCCCTGACCCTGAGATGAAAGGGCAATCGGAAGGCCCGCCAGGTCAGGTTTCCTCCGCGATGGGGCCGACGACGGGTTGCCCCTTCTATCCGCGGTGCGCGGCGGGCGATGAGCGATGCAGGGCCGCGGTTCCGGACCTGCGGGAGGTCGCGCCGGGCCACTTCGTGCGCTGTGTAAACGCATGAGCGGGAGGGCGGCGCGCCGAAAGAATGCGGCGGAGAGACGCCGGGCGCTGCGCTCTGGCTGAGGGCTCAGGGAGCCAGTTCAACACCGGCATTCTGGAGCCATTGGTCCAGCCGGGCCTGGCGGACGTCGAGTTGGGGATGGTCCAGATCGGGAGGGATCATGCTGATCATGCTCAGCAGGTCGCCGTAGGTGTCTGCCACATCCGCATCCCGCTCCCCCCGGGCCAGTCGGGCCAGTCTCGGGAGAAACATGGCGGCCACGTCTCTGGCGTACTTCGTCTTCTCTTCGTCTCTCAGTTCTTCCTTGATGACGTCCAGGAGGGGTTTCTTCTCGTAGGCAGCGGGGTCCCCTTCCAGGCTGGTGACGGCGTCGGCGATCTTCTTCTTGGTTTCCAGCGGGTCAGTCAGCAGTTCTTTAGCCTTCGGCGAGGCCGTTGCGGGGATGGCCTCCGCATCGGGAACCTGATGGAGGAGGGCGGCCCGGTAGTAGGTGATCGGGCGGGCGGTTGTCTCCCCCGGGTCAGCGGCATATTCCCGCAAGCTGTTCTCCAGTTCACGCCAGCAGTAGGCGACGTATCTGGATTCTGTGTGCTTGGTCAGTTCCGTAAGCCACTGCCGGCGCCACGCCTGGACCTGGCTGGCCGCGTCGGCGGCGCTGTCCTGAACATCGGGGGGGAAAGGCACGCCTGACAGTTCGCCCAGCAACTGGCCCAGCGCCTGGCGAACGGGCGCGGACCCGCTCTGCTCATTCTTCAGGACTTCCAGCATGGGCTCGACCGGCCCCAGCTCCCGCTTCTGCCGAAGCGCCTGCAAGGCATTCTGACGCGTTGCCTCGTCCCGACTGGTGAGCACGGCGCGGAGGTTGAGTTGCCACGGCTGCTGGTCGGCCGGCGGAAGGGAATCCATATTGTCTGCGAGCCAGGCGTCTACGGCGCTTCGGAGTTCTTCCGGCCCCATGCTTTCCGGACGAGTGGCGCCGATGTTGTTGATCTTGATCAGGGCCAGGCCCGGTCCGTAAGCGAAAGTGTCCGGCATATCCGAGTAAAGGACGGCCAGCAGCACGCCGTTCACCTGCCTGGCCTGCGGTTCGGACGCCCCCAGGCCCTCCCATATCTGCCCCAGTGCGTTAGCGGACCAATAGGCCAGCTGCATGTTGGAACTGCCGAGTGCATCGATCAGCACGTCGGTTGCTTCGCGAGCCTTCAGCTCGCCCAGGGCCAGGATGCAGTGGCCTACGTAGTTGGCGTCTTCTGCGTCCCCGTGTCCCTTCACGGCGTCGATCAGCGGCGTGATAGCCACCTGACCGGCCTCAACCAGCTCGCCTCGCTTCTCTGTGCGCTCGTACCTGGGTGCTTTCTCGAGCGCCTCCATCGCGCGGCGAACAGACTCGGCCGTGACTCCCTCCTGGGCACGGGCGGCGCGCGCCAGACAACACGCAGCCACAAGGAGAATGAACAGGACTCCTTTGTGCTTGATGATCATCAGAAACCACTCCGTCAGAAGTTGACTGCGTGGTTCACCGCCCACAGTCGGCGTTTTGACACGCCATTTCTATCAGAGCGCCTGAGTCCAGTCAAGGGCCGTTGCCACAAAACCCCACCCGCTCGGCACCTGCCGGCGGCCCTCTCCCTCAGCGGTCCTCGATAGTAACCCTGGAGCCCCGCCGTTCCGGTTCGGAACGCAGCTCCTTCTGCAGATGCTCACAGAAGCCTTTCGTGCCTTCCCTGCGGCTCGTCGCGAAGAGCTGACGACGGAAAAAGGGGCAGCCCAGGCAGTCCGGTATGTAAGATCCGCAGCAACGCCTGGGGATCCGCCGTTTCTCCCGTGCGGGCTCGCGGGACCCCTGACGCAGTCGGCTGGAAACACGCGCAGGGTCCGCAGGAGCGACGGCCAGGCTGAGGACTACCCCGAAGATGGGAACCAGCGTCCCCATAAGCCACCAGAAGATGGGGTTCCGCCCCTTCCGGGCCGCCACGAACGCAGAGCAGCCGCCGCACAATATCTGAAAAGCGCCCAGATAGTACATCCGCCACCGCCTCGTTCTGGGGCCGTTCATCCTAAGGTCCGCCGGGCGTCTATGCAAGCAGAAACCGGGCCGCCTTTTCGCCGCTCCGGCGCTCACGAACTGCATCCCGTGGAAAACCGCGCACCGATCTCCTATCGTATGCGAACCACGGATTCGGCGTGGGGCTTTTTCGGCTCGCAACTGCGGGAGGGGACTGCGTGGGCATTGCTGATCTCACGGTGTGGCAATGGGCGGGAGTTGTGACGGCCGCCCTCCTGGTCGGCCTCTCGAAGGCCGGGTTCGGGACCGGCGCGGGCATTCTGGCCGTTCCTCTGATGGCGACGGTGCTCGGCCCGGCGGACATGTTGTCCGTGATGCTGCTGGTCCTGATCACCGGCGACGTCTTCTCGCTCGTCCATTACATTCGGGAACACGATCGTCGGAACTTAATGATCCTGGTGCCCGGCATGCTGGCGGGCGTGGCGGTCGGCACGCTGGCGCTCGGCTGGTTTCTGGCTCTGCCGGACTCGAAGCTATGGATGAACCGCCTTGTGGGAGCCCTTTCGGTCGGTTTCGTGGGCGTCCAGTTCTACCGGATGGCTCGCGAGCGCCGGCTGGGGGAGCCGGGACCCGCCTACCGGCCCAGGGCATGGCACGGGCTCGGCTTGGGCGCCTGTGCCGGAGTCACCTCCACGCTGGCCCATGCCGGCGGCCCCCTCATCGTTCTCTTCATGCTGCCGCAGAAGCTGGACAAGCGCGTCTTTGTCGGCACGGTGCTGAGGTACTTCTTCGTCGGCAATCTCGTCAAGCTGATTCCTTATACCGTGCAGGGGCTCATGAACGCGCAGAATGCGCTGCTGGGGCTTCTGCTCCTTCCCGCCGTGGCCGTCGGCGCAGTGGCGGGCGCGCGGCTTAACCGCAGGTTCAGCGACCGCGCCTTCCGGCTAATCGTCTATGGCCTGGCGCTCGCCTTCGGCCTTTACCTGTTGAGTGGCTGGGGGCCGGGAGGAGGATAGGGGAGAGTCGGTCGGCCACACGGGGGGCGGGCGACGTCGGCTACGCGGTCAGTTCTCGCAGGGCAGGGGGGACGGGGTTCTTCGCCGGGCCGGCTTCCAGGTCCGCCACCGTTTCTTTCCACGACTTCAGCCCGCTGACGGTGTCGACGGTCGTCAGGTTCTGGGCTCCGACGGCGGTCATGAGCGCCATGCACCTCTGCGGATCCTCGCCCCTGAGCACTCCGGCCAGGAACCCCGCAATAGCGGCGTCCCCGGCGCCCGTTGTGCTGGCGATCTGGCCCACCTTGCATGAAGGCTCGAAGATCTCTTGCGCTTGCCAGAGCTCAGGCGATGGGAGCAAGCGGCGCAGGACTGGTCCGGGATCGGCGGTCTTGAGGTACGCGCCCGCGTGCCCGCATTTGACGCCGACCACCGAGGCGCCCATCTCCAGGCACCGACCGGCCAGCCTCCGCAGGTCGTCGGCCGTCGTCGTATCGGCGATGCTCCCTTCCTTGCTGGCGAGTTCGTCGAAGCGCCCTCTGTCGAGCATGAAGAGCACCTCGTCCAGGCTCGGCAGGAACAGGTCGACGTAAGGGAGTATGCGAGCCAGGAGGGCCCGCCAGTCGGCGCGCCCGGCGTCGCTGCCCGGATCGGGGAAGGACAGATCGAGGCACGTGGCGACCCCGGCGTCCCGGACGCTCTTCAGTATCTGTCGTGCCTCGGCCCCGCCATCGGCGTACATCCTTCGCATCAGCGGCGGATAGCCGAAGTGGAACAGCCGGGCCCGCTCCACAACGCTCAGGTCTACATCCTCGGGCCCGAAGGTGTCGTTGGCGTCGGGGCAATGCAGGAACATGCGATCGATGCCCGGCGGCGCGATGACTATCGTGTACGAGGTGTTCTCACCCTCGACTACGTGCATGCCTGCCTCGGCGCCCGGCGCGAGTTCGCGGAGCCGTTCCAGCAGTATCTGGCCGAACGGGTCGGCGCCGCACTTGCCCATCAGGGCCACGCGCAGTCCCAACCGATGGAGCGCGGGCCCGGTGTTGCCCACCGCTCCGCCCGGGTTGATCTGGACACCTTCCATTCGGACGAGCTGCCCGGGACGCAGGATCTCTGCGATGGTGGTTCCGGAGACTCCGCCGAACGCGGGCGTGATGTCGATGCAGACGTGGCCGGCGATGACCGCGTCCAGATCATCCTTGGGCATGGTGACGCTCTTCCTGCTGTGAAAACCGAATAGTAATAGCAGAAGCGCCCCCACCTTTCAAAGCCGGCACCGCCGAGCACGCAGCCATCTATTCGGTCGAACAGTGGAAGGAGCGGGGCCACACGCCAAGCAGGGCGCGAAGGGCAAGGGAAGCTGTGTGTGAGAGGACACTGTGACCGCAGCCCGACAATGCCCTGCGCAGAGGCCGGAAAAACGCGCGGAGGGCTTGACTTTGCCGTCGCCCGCCCACTATGCCGTTGTGCAGACCTCGTGATCTCCCATGGGCTTCCAGCCCCAACATCAGGCCGAGGCAAACGCAGGCGGCTTCACGGTGTTGCTACGAGCACGAACAGCAGAATCGTCCCATCTGCCGTCAGGGACTCTCATTCCGTAATGCCGAGCAGGCAAAGGCGACTGTTGGTAGCTTGTTGGTTTCGGGTAGCGGCCCGACCGAAACAAATGGCACTCGCGCGGCGTGGCGCCCTCCGGGCGCGCTTGCGCGAGGTCGCTTCGCTCCGTCAGGCCCTTTGGCCTTACGGCGCGGCCACTATGCTTACGCGAGGCCCTTGGAAATAGGCTTTCCGGCCGCAACCGGCCGGCGTGTGGCCGCGCTCGCCTGTTCAGGTGGGTGGGTTATGGACCCGGCGGAGAGGCCTGCTCAAGAGGCGCTGGCAGTCCCGGCCCGAACCTTACGGGCCCTCTCACCTGCTTGGCTGCGCCGAAGCATGCTGGAAGTGCAACCCGAAGTAGGTTACGACCGCGAACACGATCAGAAGGAAGAAGGGGTCTTCCAGAAGCCAGGTGAACGAGTTCTTGAGGAATTCCGCGTGCGCGTGCAGCAGGTACGACAGGAGGCCGTAGGCGCCGATCAATGAGCAGGCCCCAAACACGGCCGTGGCGATGATGATCATCCTGGTCATCCACATCATGGCTGCCGCGCCCGCCAGCAGACCGATCAGGAAAGTGCCGGTGCCGAGCGCGGCGCTAACCGGGAACAGAATGCAGGAAAGGACCGCGAACGGCGACAGGATCACGATGAGAGCGGCCACAGGCTTGGCCTTGCGCGCGGCAACGAAGCAGACGGTGAGCCCCAGCACGGCTCCGACGGCCAGAGCGCCCAGTTGCGCTTGCTCCGTGGCCTCGGGTCGGAGGGCCTGTGACGTCGAGAACCCAAGGAGACCTCCAGTGACCAGGCCCCAGACGGACGTGAAAGGCGTCAGAAAAGCCTCGAACAGGGACCACCCCAGCAGCAGGGAAGCGAAGCCGGCGGCCACCATCGCGACGAACGCACCCCACCCGACCAACTGCGTCCTGGCGAGCGCCTCGAGCTGGGTGTCCAGGTGGCCTGCAAGATCCTTGAGCCTTTCCTCGGCTTCCCTGGAGATCTCCTCGGCCTTTCGCTCGATTGGACGTTCCTCGGCCCTTCTCTCAGTCCCCCTGGGCTTAGCCCTTTCGGCTTTGTCTACGGCGGCCGAGTACTCCTGATAGACCTGAGCATCTGCCGCAGGCACTGCGGCAAGGGCGAGCAGAGAGAGAACGAGCACGGTTTGGGCGAGTGCATTTCTCACGGCAGCGAACCGCGAAAGACCGACGGATAGGGCGCCCGACTCGGTCGGCGAGAGACTAGACCTGCCCCTCCTCCTTGAGCTCCATGTTCTTGCGAGCGATCAGTTCATCGAGCGCCTTGGAGAAGTAGTCGTAGTTCTCTGCGATCTCTTCGCTGACGCGCTGCTCGTAGGTGCTGCGCGCCTTCTCTATGGGCTCCCTCAGCACGTGGTAGAACGTGCCGTAGATGATGCCCTCTTTGACGGCGTCTTCGTGGTAGGCTTCCAGGTCGGCGGCCAGCACGCGGGCGATTCGCCAGGCGTTCTGGTGGTCGGGATCATCCGCCACCTCGACTGGGAGGCCCCCGCCGACGACTCCCATCGGCGTCTCCTGCACCATCGCCGGCACCTCAACGTCCTCCAGCATCGTCGCGACTTCGCCCTCCTCGCCGGCCACTAACTCGCTGATGCGGCCGTAGAGCCGATCTATGCGCCGACCGATCGACTCGAGCGCCTTCACTATGTCCTTGGCCTGCTGGTTGATGGCCACAACCATGCGGCCCTGGGTCTCTTCGATGGCGCCGACCTGCTGCTCCAGCTTGCGCAGGTGGTCGTTGACGGCTCGAAGCGCCGAGTCCATCCCTTCACTGTCATCCACGTACTCCACCGTGAGCACGGTTGCGGGGATGTGGGCGATGCCTTGCCGGGGGGGCGCTTCATCCTGGCCTGGGTTGCCCGGATTGTCCTTCTTGCCGAATACCTTTTTCATCAGACCACCGGTGGCAGGTTGCCCCTGCTGGTTCGTAGCTCCTGGGGATGCTTCGTCCGGCATGGCAGCCCCTTCTCACCTTGGCCCAGCGGCGCCTCGCCCGTTGGCGCCGGGCTAGCGCCGCATGACTTGCCAACGATGTTACACAACGGCGGAGCTAAACGCAAGCGGTTTTGGCGTCCGCTCTGGCCTTCGCGACCCGGCCGGCGTATGCCCCGCGGGCGCGTCTTCGCTCGCGCGAGTTCTGGCTGTAGCCGGGCCAGTCCCCGGTCCCGCGCTTCGCTGCGGCTCATGACTTGACATTTGCCCGCCCAGAGGTTATTTGATTGCTTCCGGGAACTAGAAACATGCGGCAGCGGGGACCTGGGATGCAGCAATCGCGCGACGACAACCTGCCGTTGTTCAGGAAGGTGCGCCAGTTCAAGGATGCCGAACGCGTAAGGAAGGCCGGGCTCTACCCCTACTTCCGCCCCATCTCATCGGCGCAGGACACCGAGGTGACGATGGACGGGCGGAAGGTGATCATGCTGGGCTCCAACTGCTACCTGGGCCTCGTGAATAATCCCGAGGTGAAGGAAGCCGTCAAGCGGGCGGCCGAGAAGTACGGCTCCGGATCCTCCGGCTCGCGCTTCCTGAACGGGACGCTCGACATCCACTTGAAGCTCGAGGAAGAGCTGGCCGACCTGGTCCACAAGGAGGCCGCCGTCCTCTACTCCACCGGCTTCCAGGTGAACCTCGGCGTCATCAGCGCCCTGGTCGGCAAAGGGGACTACGTCGTGACCGACCGGGAGGACCACGCCAGCATCATGGACGGCTGTCGGCTCTGCTTCGGGAAGCTGGTGCGGTTCGGCCATAACGACATGGCGTCCCTGGAGGAGAGGCTGAAGGACCTGCCCCTGGCAGCCGGCAAGCTCATCGCCGTGGACGGCGTGTTCAGCATGACGGGCGACATCGCGGACCTGCCCAGGATCACCGAGCTGGCCGAGCGGTACGGGGCGGCGGTAATGGTGGACGACGCGCATGGCATCGGCGTTCTGGGCAGCCAGGGCGCCGGCACCAGCGATCACTTCGGGCTGGGCGACAAAGTGCAGCTCATCATGGGGACCTTCAGCAAGTCCCTGGCCTCCCTCGGCGGCTTCATTGCGTCCGACCGACTGACGATCGAGTACCTCAAGCACAACTCGCGGGCCCTCATCTTCAGTGCGAGCATATCACCCCCGAACACTGCCGCCGCGCTGGCCGCCTTGCGCATCATGCGCAGGGAGCCGGAACGGATCGAGAGGCTCTGGCACAACACGCGGTTGATGAAGGGCGGACTGGAAGAGCTCGGATTCGACGTGGGCAGGTGCCAGACCCCCAT
>CAZSET010000006.1:0-35754 GCA_964605915.1 uncultured candidatus Brocadiaceae bacterium
CGGCAGTCGCCATGGCTCGTCGGCGAACTCGACCCAGTAGCGGACCCGAAAGAACCAGGTTCCTCCCGTGTAGTGGACGACGCCGCCCGCACTGGCCAGCAGGAAGGTCGCCCCCAGCCCGATCCAGAACCCCTTGCTGCGGAAGATGGAGCCCGGTCCGGCCGGGTCGGTCCCTGCCACGCACAGCTCCGCCGGCACCTGCGCTATGGGGAAGCTCAGGTGCTCGCGGTCCATCCACTGCTTGCGCATGATGGTCATGATGGCCATCATGCACGCGAACAGCGCCATCAGGAAGATGCCCCACGTGAACAGCGGCCCGATCCAAGGCCCCCATTGGATCGGCTCGTCGGCGGGCACGCCCTCCCAGAACTTCGTGATGGCCACCGTGCCGCCGTTGGGATCCAACGGGGAAAGAGCCTGCGGAAGGTGCGGCCACACGTCGAGCGCCCAGTTGTTCGAAGAGTTGGCGAAGTAGTAGGCCGAAGAGATGGCCGGCATGAAGTAGGCGATCAGCCCCGACGTGGCGATCGACCCGCCCACCAGCATCATCGCGCCGACCGTCATCAGCTCGTGCATGCGCAGCCCCAACGGTTTCCAGATCGCACGCAGCACGAAGTTGGGTATCAGGATCAGGAACAGCAGGAAGGTGGCCCCCGCCGTGTGGTAATCGGCGAACATGCGTGAGGACTGGAGGTAGATCGTCCAGTATGGGCCGGCCAGCCCGATGATCCCGCACAGCACGCAGCCCAGGACGACGCTGCGGACGGTCGGGAATCCCGCCGCCTCTTCCGGTGCTACAATGGGCTGTAGCTCGTCGCTCACCCTCTTCCTGCCTCACAGGCGCACACGAGTGCCGGCACAGGCGAAGGGAGGATTATACTGGAAGGGCAACGGATGGAGAAGGAAGCCGGGACGACGGCGCGCCCGGTGCGGGGCTACGGCCGGGCCGGCTCGGGCAGGACGGGCTGTTCGACCCCGCCGGACGGGCGCGACAGGTTGATGGTGAGGCCGCGCTGCACGACGCCGAACCCGAACCGCTGGCGCAGACCGTCCAGGCAACGGTCGATGCGACGGCTCCGGTCGGCACCGTTGTCGAAGAGGCTCCCCTGCACCGTGCAGGCGCGCCGCAGATCGGTCAAACCGATGCCGACCAGCCGGACCCTGCGGCTGCGGCGCCACAGGCCGCTCAACAGCTTCCGGGCCACCGCGAATACCCGCTCGTCCCGGTCAACGTGGCAGCCCAGCGAGCGCGAACATTGCACCGTGGCGAAATCCTGGTAGCGCACCTTGACCTGCACCGTCCGCCCTTCCAGCCCCTCGCGGCGCAGCGCACGGCCCAGCCGTTCGGTCAGGTAGAAAAGCATGGACTCGACGAACTCGTAGTCGTTGGACGCCGTCCAGAACGTGGTCTCGCGGCTGATGCCCCGGGGCGGGCCGGGCTCGCGCAGTTCGGCTGACTCGCCTTCCGGGCAGTCCCGCCCGCGCACCAGGCCGTATATGGCCGCGCCCCGCTCCAGCCCGAAAACGTCCTCCAGCAGATCGCGCGGAAGGCGCCGGGCCTCCTCCACGGTCCGCACGTTCCACTTGAGCAGCCTGTCCCGCGTGGCCCTTCCGATGCCGGGCAGGTCCTTCAACGGCAGCATCGCCACGAAGTCCGCCTCGTGGCCCGGCTGCACGACCGCGATCCCGGCGGGCTTGCAGAAACCGGACGCCGTCCTGGCCACCAGCTTGTTCGAGCCGACCCCCACCGAGACGCCCAGGCCCGTCTCTGCGCGGACCAGGCGCATGATCCAGAGCCCCACCGCCGCTGCCCACCGGGAATCCCGCGGCACCAGCACGCGCCGCCCCGGAGGCAAGGCGCGCTTCTCCGAACGGCGGTAGACGCCGTCCGCCACCCGGCGGAAAGGCAGACGCCCCAGGGGCCGGGCCGACCACGTGCCGTACATGCGCCCGCAGCCGCGCAGGTCCACGTAGGCATCGTCCAGCGAAGCCTGCTCCACCGACGGGCTGATGCGGCACAGCAGATCGAAGACGCGCGCGGAGAAACGGTTGTACTCGCTGAAGCTCGGGGCGAGATAGATCCCGTCCGGACAGAGCTCGCGTGCGCGGAAGATCGGCATGCCGGCCTTCAGACCGAACCGCCGCGCCTCGTACGAGGCCGAGGCGACCACCCCCCTGCCCTCGATCCCGCCGCCGACGACGATGGGCTTGCCCTTCAGGTCGGGGTGCAGAACCTGCTCGACCGAAGCGAAGAAGGCGTCCATGTCCACGTGGATGACGAAGCGAGTTTCCACGTCAGTCTCTCCAGCGACCGGGCCAATCAGCGATGTTATACCGATGTATAGCCTCCGCGTGCACTATACCCCACATATGTCTGGATGTCAAGCCGAATCGCGCGTCTGCTTGAGCGCCTAAAACTCGCCGCGTTTGCACGCGCCCGGCCCGAACGGGTATCTTGCCCCCTTCCCCGCCGGGACCGCTCCCAGGAGGATGACATGCCCGTAGGCTACGGCAGCCCGAGGAACCTGGTGGCCCTGGTCGGCGCCGCGCTCGGCATCTACGGACTGTTCAACCTGAACCTGCTCTTCATCCTGCTCGGCGCGGCCATTCTGGGATACTTCGCCTTCGTCGAGAAGTGACCGCCGCGCTGCCCCCCTGCCAACTCACCTGACGAGCGAAATGAAGACGGCCGAATGCGGCGGGATGGTGCACGTCAGCACATCGCCGGACAGCCCCACGGGGAACTCCGACACGGCGTCCTCCTTGCGCTCCAGCAGGGGCTTGCCGTCCGGGTCCGAATGCGAGAGGAGGATGCCGCGGGCGCTCGTCGCAGCGAAGCTCCGCAAACTGACGCGGCAGGGGACCGTCCGCTCCCACGACCCGTTGGCGATAACGAGGTACAGGCTGCGGCCGTCCTCACTCAGCGTGGCCAGGACCGGCGTCAACGGCCCTGACCCGGCCCCGCCGCCCTCTCCCCCGCCGGGCTCGTGCCACGGCGCGGTGCCGTCCGTCTCCAGCACCCACTCCCCCACGTGCCGGTTGAAGTAGTAGTAGAGCCAGTAAAGCATGAAGCGCTTGTCCGGCACTTCCTGGGCCAGGATGCCGAATCCCTGCGCGCCCACGCGGTTGAGCATCTGCCACGAGCTGGCCCCGCGCAGCATGCCCTCCCTGGCGTAGCAGATGAGCCGCACCGCGCGGTGGATCGTCCCGAAGATGTTGGCGTTGCGATCCATGTTATCGGCGCGCTCCTCGTTCGGCCCGAAGGTGTGCAGGCCCCACTCCGTGTCGTACTGGTAGACGTCCCGGTCTGGGTTGTAGGCACGGATCAGGGCGTTCAGCCGCAGGGCATCTTCGAGCACGCGGTAGTTGAGCGTCAGCGCCACGCGCTCGAAGGGCGCACCGTAATCGCTGAACCCGGTGTAGAAGTGCGGGACCACGAAGTCGTAGCTCCCGGCCGCCCGTTTGAGCACATAGTTGCCCCAGCGCGTCTCATGAGGGTGGATGCTCACGCCCACCTGTGCGCCGGGGTCGACTTCCCGCACGGCCGCGCTCACGGCGCGCAGATGCTCGATGTAGTCCTCAGAGGTCGGGAAGGCCGTGTGCACTCCCCAGATCGTCGCGTAGACTTCGTTCCCGACTTCCCAGCGGCAGAAACCGTAGCCCTGGCGCCTTGCGTAGCGAACGGCCCGCGCCCAGACGTCCGGATCCAGCTTCGTGGAGGCGTTCACCGCCTCCAGCTCCAGCGGCACGCGGTCGAGCGCAACGCCGATGCGCCGGCAGAGCTCGGCCGCCTTGTCAATCGACGCCTCCAGGCCGAACGGGTGCTCGCCGACCGCGTAGAAGCGCGTCATGGGGAGGCGCATCTCGCGCATGGCCTCCTCCAGCTTTGGGTGGAGCGTGTAGGTGCCCTCCCGGTCGTAAGGCTGCCCGGTCCATCCGGCCACGCAGTGGAACGAGACGCCGCCCACGTTGCGGGCCACCGGACGCAAGCGCCGCTCGGCGTCCACCGTGAACTCCAGCCGCTCGCCGGGACTCAGCCGGTGCTGAAGCGGCTCGTACTCCAACTCCGTCTTGTCGATCAGGCGTTCTTCTTCGGGAGTCATCTCGGTGCCCACCACCACGTCGTCGATCCAGAGGGTATTCTCCTCGCCATCATCCGTCGTGGCTTTGAACGACAAGAGCAGGAGCCGGCTACGCCCGGCGTAGAAGTCGATCCCCTCGCTCGCCTCGAAGCGGAACTGCTTCCACTCCTGCTCGGCCTCGAACGTGAACCAGCCGGGAGACGGCGCGTCGACGTACGGGGCGATGGTCTCGTAGGCCGTAAACCCGAACCGCGAGGCGCCCGGCCCCTCGGCGCGCGCCCAGAACGAGACGCTGTACTTCGTGTTACGCTCCGCGTGTATCGGGCGCTGCGGCGAGGAGACGATGTAGCCGGACGTGTCCGCGGGGTGGTGTATGCGGAAGCACGCGCTCCCCCCGTGCGGGTTGGCAGTATCGCGCGTGTAGTTGGCGGGGTCTTTGTAGCGTTCGGGGCCCCAGATGGTCCAGCCGGGCGGCGGGCTCTCGGGCGAGTCCAGCTCGAAGTCCCCGTTGTAGATCGGGTCCTGGCCGCACGCGACTGCGGACACGAACGCCAGCGCCATGAGCACCTGCCCCGCGAGGGGCAATGCCCGCCGGGCCAACCTTTCTCCAGTCATGTTCCGTCCTCTCACACGCTGCGGCCATCCGACAAGTCGGCAAAGCCACGCTTAAGGTGTCATCCTGAGTCCCGCTACGGCGGGACGAAGGATCTCCATGCTGGCGCGCAGCAGCGGAAACGATGAGATTCTTCGCTCGCCCTACGGCGAGCTCAGAATGACAAGTTGAGGGCCGGCGCTCCGCACATGGACAATGATAGGTTGAAAGCACCGGTCCGCAGACAAATCAGGACGAAGCACCAACCCACGCGCTGGCTAACCGCGGCGGCGCAGCGCCACCAGCGAGTGCGGCGGCAGCATGACCTCGCCGCCGTTCACGGTGACGCCCACGTCCGTCGGCATCTCCAGGACCCGCTCGAGGCCCGGCCACCCGTCGATCCGCAACGTGCACGGAACGGGCGTGTCGCAGAAGCTCTCAATGACGGCCACGTCGTCCCCGAACAGGTACAGGCCGACCCCGTAGGGCGCGTTGAACGTCACGCCCATCGGCTGGAGGGCCCGGTCCCGCAACGCGTTCAACTCGGCCTCCGGCAGCGACTCCAGCTCGGCGTAGCGGTTGCGGTCCGAGGGCGACGGCACCACCACCGCCCGCTCCCTCAGAACAGCGACATCGTCCGCCCCGACCTCGGCCGCAATGGCGTCCAGGAACCCGGTCGTTACCACGATAGGGCTGTCTTTCTGCACTGCTTGTCCCAGCGCGCTCCGCCAGCCGGCGTCCTTCAGGACGTGGCATCCGAACACGAAGCCGTCCGCTACGGCGTCGAACTCATGCGCGGCCGTGACGGGGAACCCCGCCATTCCGAGAAGCGGATGCAGGTTCCAGTCGGCCCCCGGGGCGCTGCTGGCCGGCTTCCATCCGAGCAGGCCGCGCGGCCGCTTGCCGTGGATCAGGCGCGCCAGCTCGAAGTGTTGCGGCAGCTCCTCCATCAGCGCGGCCACGTCCTTGGGACCGAGGCCCCGGTCATAGCTGGCCCCCTCGTAAAGGGCGCCGAAGTTGAACAGGAAGACCTCCGGCGCCCCGCCGAGCACCGTCTGGCGTCCCTGTTCCACGTAGTAGATCGGGTCGGTCTCGATGCTGTCGTGCCAGCCCCCGCCGCACTTCTCGCCGCCGATGCCCAGAAGCCACCGCATCAGCCAGTAGGCGCGGTACTGCGGCTCGGCCGCGCCTCGTTCACTGGTGCCGCGCGTCTCCGTGCCCACCCAGGTGTGCGGGAACAGCTCCGATTGCCGCGCCACGTCGTAGCCCCGGTCCTGGAACGCCTCGTGCCAGCACGGGTACTTGATGATGAAACGCGAGTCCGGGTTGACGGCCCGGCCCGCGCCGATGATGTGCGTGCGGCTGAGCTCCAGCATCAGGTCGGTGCGGAACTCCGCCCACGACCGGTCTCCTCTGGCGCGCCGGCACTCGTCGCACGCACAGTCGGTGGCCAGGAAGTCGTCGATCATGATCTCGTCGAACAGGCCGGCCGCGTATTCGGACATCTCCTTAAGCATCTGCTGCGTTTGAGGCGACGTGTAGCACGAGAAGGCGTCCCATCCCGTGCTGTGCTTCCCGTAATGGGCCGGCGTGATGCAGCCCGAGACTATGAAGCCGGCCTCGCGGAACCGGTCCCGCGCCCGTGCCAGCGTCTCCCTGGGCGGCACCGACTCGCCGCGGAACGACTCGATGTAGACGTGCGTGACGCCGTGCTCCTTGCACCACTGGATGGCTCTGCCTATCCCTTCCTCGTCGCCCAGGTGCTGCGGCACCTGCTGAGCGGTGAACAACGTGGACATACGCAGCACGTCGGCGTTCTTCTGGGCCAGCGCCCACATGTCGGCCTCCGGAGCTCCGGTAAGGATTGAAAGGAAGAGGGGAATAAGCGGCAGCATGCCGGGTCCTCCTCGTTGTTCGTCGCGTCCTGGCGTGGGAGCATCGCCCCTGCACGCTCAGCGCGGGCAATCCGGCGGTTCAGGTGACGGCCGGCATTCTGACGGATGGAGGAGCAGTTGGCAAGGAGAACGAGCCCACTGCCCTTCGGGACCGGCCTTCCCGTTGCCTGCTTGCTGTTCTTCGTGTACCTTGGCGCGCTCCGTGATGAAGCCCGTTCTCGTCAACGCCGGGAGGCGCGTCATGGGAATCAGCCTGGGATTGGTCGGATTGGGGAGTTTTGGCCCGATGTTCGCCGAGCTGTTCAAACGCCACCCCCTGGTCGACAGGATGGCGCTCTGCGACCTGGAACCCGAGCGGATCGAGGAGTTCGCCAGGCGGGAGTCGTGGCAGGACAAGTTCGACCCCTCGGACGCCTATGCGTCCCTGGACGAGATCTGCGCGGCGGACCTCGACGCGCTCGTCATCATCACGCAGCCCTGGCTGCACGCCCCGCAGTGCATCCAGGCCATGGAGTCCGGCAAGCACGTCTACAGCGCCGTGCCCATCATCAGCCTGCCCGACGGAGACGAGATACTGGACTGGTGCGACAATCTGGTCGAGACGTGCACGCGCACGGGCATGCGCTACATGCTGGGCGAGACGACCTACTACCGGCCGGAGACTACGTATTGCCGCCGGCAGGCGGCCGCCGGAGCGTTCGGGCACTTCGTCCACGGCGACGCGCATTACCTCCACGACGTGGACCTGCCGGCCTGCAACCTGCGCGACGTGCAGAAGCATCGCACGACCGGCCGCGCGGGGCGCGAATGGCTCGCGCTTGCCAGGAAGTACAAGGAGCGCGGCGTGCTCGGCGGGCCGATGCATTACCCGACGCACTCGGTCTCCGGAATCGTATCCGTCATGGGCGCGCACATGACGAAGGTCTCCGCCTTCGGGTTCACCGACCCGACCGACGACGAGTACTTCGGCGGCGAGTTCAGCAATGAGACCGCCCTGTTCCGCATGAGCAACGGCGCGACCGCGCGCGTCTGCGAGCACCGGCAGGTCGGCCACACGGGCGAGGAGACGTTCCGCATCTTCGGCACCGAGGGCACGTTCCGCGAGGATCAGTGGGTGACCAAGACGGAGTGGACAAGGCTGACCGTCGAGGAGATGCGCGATCCGCTGCCGGAGGAGGTGGCCGAGGCGTTCCGCGGGGAAGACGGTTCGGTGGACCATGGCGGGCACGGCGGCTCGCACGCCTACCTGGTGCACGAGTTCGTCGAGGCGGTCGCGCAGGATCGGCAGCCCGCCGTCAACGCGTGGGAGGCCGTGCGCTACATGGCGCCGGGCGTGATGGCGCATAAGTCAGCCATGCGGGAAGGCGAGCTGCTGGACGTGCCGGACTGGGGAAACGCGCCGCAGGCGTGAGCCCTGCGGGCAGTGACAAATGCCAAATGACAAATGTCAAATGAAGGACTTAGGGGGCCTGGGCTCGCCGGGCGATCTTCCACTTGTCACTTGTCACTTGGCATTTGTAACTCGCGCCAGCGCCCTCAGGGCCAGATTGGCCATCATGAGGATGCCCGGCTCCAGCGCCGCCGAGCCGAAGTCGAAGCGCGCCGTATGCAGGTTCTCGCGCGACTCGATTCCGAGGCCGAAGATGACGCCGGGAGCGCCCCCCTGGTCGGCCAGGTAGAACGCGAAGTCCTCGCCCCCCATCCGTTGCTCCGGCGAACCCAGGACGTTGCGTTTGCCGAGCAGCTCTCCGCCGACTTCGCGGACCAGCTCGAGCATGCGCGCGTCGTTCTTGACCGGCGGGTACAGCTCGTCGTCCTCAATGGCGACCTTGCCCCGCATGGACTTCGCTACGTTTCCGGCCAGGCGGCCGAGGGCCCGGCGCACGCGCCTCAGGTCCGCCATGTCCAGGGCGCGGATGGTGCCCAAGAGCTTCGCGCTGTCCGGGATGACGTTGTTCTTGGTGCCGGCCTGGAAGCCGCAGAAGCTCAGTACGACCGGACGGTCGGGCCGCATCTCCCGACTGACGATCGTCTGCGCAGCCGTGATGATCTGGGCCCCAATGGCCACGGGATCCACGCATTCGTGCGGACGCGCGCCGTGGCCGCCCTTGCCCTGCACCGTCATCTCGAACCCGTTCACGCCCGCGTTCGACGTGAGCGAGAGCTGTATCTGACCCGGCTTGATGCCCGAGCGCGCGTGCAGCGCGAAGATCGCGTCCACGTCGGGATCGTGAAGGCAACCCGCCTCGACCATTCGCTTGCCGCCGGCGCCGCCCTCTTCGGCCGGCTGAAAGATGAACTTGACACTCCCGGCGATCTGATCCCGCATCTGCTCCAGCACGCGCGCCGTGGCGAGCAGGACCGCCACGTGGCCGTCGTGCCCGCAGGCGTGCATGACGCCCTCGTTGACGGAAGCGTAGCCCAGCCCCGTCTGCTCGCGGATGGGCAGCGCGTCCATGTCCGCCCGCAGCGCGACCGTCCCGCCCGGCCGCGCCCCGCGCAGCAGGCCTATCACGCCCGTTTCCGCCACTTCCGTGGTCACCTCGTCGAGGCCGGCCTCCCGGAGCGAGTCGGCCACGACGGATGCGGTCCTGTGCTCCCGGTAGCCGAGTTCCGGATGGCGGTGCAGGTCTTCGCGAACCCGCCTTGCCCATTTCAGGAGCTTCCCATCGATCTTCCGTACAGGCAGAGCCATTGCCGTCTCCCGTGAAAGAGCGCCGCCAGTGCCCGGGCGTTGGCCATCGGGCACGGCAGGAGCACAGACCGACACCGGCTATACTGCGTCTTCCGGGTAGCCGCTGAACGGTACCCAGGCGCTCTTCTCCGTCCCGATGATGGTGCTGTAGGAATGCAGCATGCCGAAGTTCGCGCACTGGACCGAGTACCAGTCGACGCCGGACTTACGGGCCAGTTCGTCCTTGATCCGGCCCGTCATGGCCACGCTGGACCTGGCCTCGGAGTGCACCTTGCGGATGATGGAAGCCTGGTCCTCTTCGGTCAGGAACGAGTAGACCGGCGAAAGGGAGTGCCTGTCGACCATCTCCACCAGGTCCTCCGGATACACCTCCTGCGAGGTGGCCACTTCTATCGCCGCGACGGTCAACTGGCCGAACAGGCCGCCCGGCTCGTCCGGCATCGAGGACGGATACGTCGTGATACACGGTACCTCGATCCGGAAGAGGATCCTGGGACCGGGGACGGACCTGGACGCCCTGGCGCTGTAGGCGCAGGAGTACTTGACGAGGCACCCCTCGTTGGAGACCGGAGTCAGCTTCTCGATGAAGAAGGGATACGCGAACTCAATGTGCACGGTTGCGGCGTCCAGCTCATCGAGGTAGTCGAGGATGTTCGTGCGGAGAGTGCTCGTCCCTATCCGGTCCCGGTGGGAATGCAGGATGCGGATGAATTTGTCGATCCAGCGCGCCTCGAACTCCTGCATGATGCGGGCGGTCACGGAGATGTTGGCAATCGTGAACTGCCCTTCGGGATCCTCCCGCGAGGTCACGCGCATGGGGAACGGCAGATCCCTCATGCCCACGTCGACCAGGAATTGCTTCGCCTCAGGCATTTCGCTTCTCCGCGGAGTGTGTCCGGCGTTCCGGAATCCGACGGGCCGGAGTTCCGGCCCCTATATGCGCCGCACGACGGTCCGTCAAGACGTGGCCCTGCGCCATCCGAACCGCCAGCCCCGTGCGCAGGGGAACCGTGCCGGGATTTGCCACAGGTTCGGGCGGGGGGACTGGTGGCGGCAAGCCGGATCAGACTCAGCGGAGACATGGCTTCCCGGCCTGGATTCGAACCAGGAATGGCAGGACCAAAACCTGCTGTGTTGCCAATTACACCACCGGGAAGCGGGACTGCGGAAAAGGGCCGTCTCCGCCGGAGATGGCAGGGCGGCGCAAGGCCGGCGCAATTCAGGGCAGAGATGGTCCGCGCGGAACTGCGGAATGGCCCCCCTCAGGGATTCGGCCGGCGCTCGAACCAGTCCCATCGCTGCAGGGAGACGAAAGGATCGCCCGCGACAATGTACTCGTCCTCCTGGGCGATGGTCGCCAGCGCGGTGTGCTCGTAGACCTGGCCGACGAGCAACTCGCCCTTCTTGCGGCCCTTCCCGTCCGGCATCAGGGAGTAGACGATGAACCGGTCGTTCTCCTCGACGCCCCGGTCCCGGCCGCCCTCGATGAGGACGAAATCGTAGTCGCTGCGGACCTCGATGATCTGGCCTTGGGCCTCCAGCCGATCCAATCCCTTCGGGCCGGCCAGCAGATCCTCGATCCGCTTCTGCAAGGTGGCAACCTGGTCCTGCAACGAGGTAACCTGGCTCTTGCGCGCGTCCACCTCCTCCTGGTACTTGGCGCGCCAGTCCGTGGCCTCCTCGCGTTGGCTGTTATGACGCGTCACCAGGTCATTGTAGTCCGAGCGCAACTGGTTCAGATCGCTCTCGAACTTCTGCGTGGCCTGGCTGAGCTGGCCCTGCAGGCGCTGCTCTGTCTGCACCAGCGACTCCTTGGTCTCCTCCAGGCGCTTGCTCAGATCGTCGTTGCGGCTTCTCAGATCAGCCACTTCCTGGTTGAGCCTGGCGTAGCTCTCCTCGTAGTAGGTCAACAGCAACCGCAGCTCGTGGTAGGTCGGCTCTCCGCGCTCTTCCGCAGCCGTCTGCGCGGGCGACTCGGCCATCGCGCTCTTGATGCCGTCCAGGCTCTGCCAGCCCAACAGGGGCAGGACTTCCTGTTCATACTCGGCCGCCTCCTCCAGCTTGGCCGCTATGTCGCTGTAGCTCTCCTGGTTGAACGTGAAGCCCTGCTCTGTGGGGGCGGTCTTATTCAGCTCCCATCCCTTGTCAACAAAGACCGTGCCGACCACCTCCCCGAAGGCGGACTGGTTCGTCGCGATGGCTTGCCTGGCCATCTTGAACTGCTGCAGGAACCAGATGGCGGTCCCTATGCCAACGAACGTCAGCACCACGAAGATAACCAGAGCAACAATGACTCCCGAACCAGAACTACGTCTGACCGCAGCCATGTTCTCTCTCCCTTTAGTTTTCCCTGGCGCCCTGCTCCCTGCGCGCGCCATACGGCCCGGACGGCGCCGTCGCTGCCAGATTCGTCCATATAAAGGTATACGCAGCCGACCCCTTTGTCAACTCCGCAAGACCAGGGCCGTCTCAGCTCCCAGCCCCACCAGCGGGCCATCGGCAGTCGGCGACAGGCTCAGTCTACCGGCACCGCGCCGTTTGTCAAGCAAACGCAGGCGCCCGGCAACGGCTGCGTTTGACAGCGTGGAGGACGGCCGTGAGAATGGACGGCCCGTCGTGTATCCTACGCATCTGCGGCGACGGCATCCCGTCGCCGAGAAGCTCAAGCATGGCAAGCGATCAAGACCAGCATGACCCCGCGGACCGGATCGCCGCGGTGGCCCTGAACTTGCCCCTGGACAGGACCTTCGACTATCTGATTCCCGAACCCCTCAGGGGCAGCGTGGTGGTCGGCGGACGGGTCCGCGTGCCGTTCAGGACACGCTCGCGCGTGCTCGGATACTGCGTCCAGACCAAGCCCGACTCCGACGTGCCCGAGTCCGACCTGAAGGAAATAGCCCAGGCGCTGGACAGGGAGCCCGTCTTCACCCCCGCCATGCTTGGGCTGGGGCGGTGGATAGCCCGCTACTACTGCTGCTCCCTGGGCGAGGCGCTGCACGCGGCGTTGCCGGCCGCCGTCCGGCGGAGCCGCAAGCGGCGCAAGACCCGGTTCGTGTGCCTGCAACTGTCCGCGCCGGAGGCAAGGGCCACCGCGGACGAGATCTTCGACAAGAGCCCGGCCCAGAGCCGAGTGCTGCGGACGCTGACCCTCATGGGCGGGGAGTACGCCGCCGCCGAACTGAAGCGGAACGCCTCCGCCTCGGAGTCCTCGCTCAAAGCGCTGGCACGGCGCGACCTGATCAGGTTCGATACGCGCATGGTCGAGCCGGCCGATGCCCTCCTGGACGTGTCCGTGGCCCCGCAGGAACCGCCTCGGCTGACGGCGGAGCAGCAGGCCGCATACGACGTCATCGTTCAGAAGCTGGACCGCGGGCGCTTCGACGTAGTCCTGCTGCACGGCATCACCTCCAGCGGCAAGACGGAGGTCTACCTGCAATGCATCGCCGAAGTGGTAAGGGCGGGCAAGCAGGCCATCGTTCTGGTGCCGGAGATCAGCCTGACGCCGCAGACGGTGCAGCATTTCGGCAGCCGGTTCAGCCGCCTGGCCGTGCTGCACAGCCGGTTGACTGAGGCCGAACGCCGGCACCAGTGGCACCGCATCCGGGCCGGCGAGGCGGACGTGGTAATCGGCGCCCGGTCCGCCGTCTTCGCCCCTGTGCCCCGGCTGGGCCTGCTGGTCATCGACGAGGAGCACGAGAACAGCTTCAAGCAGGACGTCGTCCCGCGCTACCACGCACGGGACGTGGGCATCGTACGCGCCCAGACGGATGAAGCACTGGTGGTGCTCGGCACGGCCACACCGTCCCTGGAGAGCTACCACAACAGCCAGACAGGCAAGTATACGCGCCTGGTCCTGACGCAGCGCATCGGCCTCTATCCGCTGCCGCCGGTCGAAGTGGTGGACATGCGCGAGGAATGGCGAGGCCGGGGCCGCACCCGCGTCATCAGCCGCCGCCTGGAGGCCTGCATGCGCGGAAGCCTGGAGCGCGGGGAACAGGTCATCCTGTTCATCAACCGACGGGGCTACTCCCCGTTCATCCACTGCCCCCGCTGCGGCTTCGTGCTCAAGTGCCCCCGATGTGACATCACGCTGAACTACCACCGCGGGATCAACGTCATGGCCTGTCACTACTGCGGCCACGAGCAGCGGCCTCCGGCCGAGTGCCCGGAATGCGCCCTGGAGGGAATCCGGTTCGGCGGCACCGGGACGGAGCGGGTCGAAGCGGCGGTCGATGAGCTTTTCCCCGAACGGTCGGCCATCCGGATGGACAGCGACACGACCCGCGTGCGCCGGGCCCACGAGCAGAAGCTCGGCGCCTTCCGCACGGGAAAGGCCGACATACTGATCGGCACCCAGATGATCGCCAAGGGGCTGGACTTCCCGAACGTCACGACCGTGGGCGTCGTCAACGCGGACGTGGCGCTGCACCTGCCGGACTTCCGCTCGCGCGAGCGGACGTTCCAACTGCTGGCCCAGGTGGCCGGGCGGACGGGACGGGGACCCGCCGGCGGGCGCGTCATCGTGCAGACCTTCCTGCCTCACGACCCCAGCATCCAGGCCGCGGCGCGCCACGATTACGAGGCCTTCGCCCGACAGGAGCTGCCGCTGCGGCGCGAGTTGAGCTACCCTCCCTACGGGCGCATGGTCCGAATCATCTGCCGGGGACGGCGGCTCGAAGCAATCATCCAGTATACCGGCAGCCTGGCAGCCGCCGTCCGGAAGCTGTGCCGGGAGCTGGGCGACGGTTCGCACGTGCTGGGGCCGGCCCCGGCGCCGGTCGCCCGGATAAAGGGCCGGCACCGCCGCCACCTGATGATCAAGTGTCCCGACTCCCGCTCCGTGCAGCGCATACTGCGCGAGCTCAAGGCGCTCCTCAAAGGGCCGTCAGGTGTGAAGGTAGTGGTGGACGTGGACCCCGTTTCGATGCTCTGACGGCACAGCACTGCCCCGGCAGAGGGACGGCGGGCGAGGCAAAGGGCGCCCGAAAACGGTTGACAAACGGGGCGCGATGCGATATTATCCCCGCCACTAGTATCCGGCAGCCGTTCTCGCCGGGGGCGCCGGGGGACGTAGATGTTTCAAGCGGCTCAACTGCAAAAATGTGTTTCAAATGGCTTTCCGCGTGATCGGCGGGAGGAGGTGATGCTATCCTCACGTACGTTGTTGCTCGCCGTCGCAAACGCTTAGGTGCTGCTTTTCCGAGACCTCCTTCGAGGGGAACGAGAGATGGCTGTGAGTGAGCAAGAACTAAGAAGCACGATTGCCCAGATGCGCGAGCAACTGCGCTCCACTGCGGCGTCGCGACGCCGGGCGCGCGTGATAGGCATTCTGGGCGTCGTGGTGGGGTTTTGCATCGTGGGATTGATCGTGTACAGCGTGTTTAGCCAGTTCTACAACATCTCGGATAATCCAGAGGAGCTTCGCGCTGCGGCTACCGGGCAAATCCGGAACCTGCAGCTTGACAGGAAGGCCAGCGAGGTAGCCAAGAGACTGATGCCCGTGGTGCAGAAGGAAGCACTCGCGTTGGTCAAGGAGCTGGACCTGCCCAAGGTGGCTACGGACGAACTGAAGATCATGCTGCGCGATCTGGAGCCGGTGGCGCGCCGGGAGTTGGAACGCGTCACCCCGAGGCTCCGGGACTTGGTTGAGGCCGAGAGCGCTCGATTGCAGGAAGACCTGCGGCAGACTCTGGAAGGGAAGCTGGCCGACCGCTTCAGCGAATCGATTCGCCGCCACGAGCGACGCCTCGAGACCCTGGACCTGACCGAAGAGAAGCTGGCGCAGATCATCGAGAATCTCCAGATGGCCTCCGCGTACGCACTGCAGGACATCCTGGAACCGCGCCTGAAGGGCGTGGTGGAAGAGATGAAGAAGGTCGGTAACTTGGTTCTGGATTTGCCCCCGCTGCCGGAGGAGAAGAGCGAAGAGCAACTGCTGATTGAGATCAAGGACGTGCTTCTCGCGCTGCTCAAGGAAAGGCTGCCGGATTACGAGATGGGCCCGCGCGAGGTCTACCAGTACGGCCACCGACCGCCAACCGGCCCGCCACAACAGCCACAGATAGATACACCTGAGGAGGCCAGGCGGATGGCCGCTGAGGCTGCGGCAGCAGCACAGAGAGCGGCGGGAGGTGAGCGATGAACGAAAGGAACCCCCAGATGAGCCCCGAAGCGCAAGAACCCGGGAACGGATTGCCGCAGGATCTCATGGACGAGCTGATGGTCCTGGCCCAGGAGGTGCGCGCCGTAGAGGCCAAGGCGGCCAGGGGATGGAAGGTGGCCCTTGCCGGATGGGTCATCTTCCTCGTGGTCGTATTCAGCTACCTCTACTTCGGCGTCTACAGGGCGGTCATAGTGCCCATCTTTGAGCCTGGCACGTTGGTCCAGATGGGAATGGGCCTCGCCAACGGCGCGCTGGAAAAACAAGGCCTGCCTGAAGTGGGGTCGGCAGAGTTCGCGTCCCGACTTGCCGATCGGCTTGAGGTCGGAATCCCCGCCCTCGTCCAGCAGCAGCTCAAACCCCAGTTGATCGCCTTGCAGGAGCAGCTTCCTGAGAGGCGGATCGAGCTGACCCAGAAGTTCAGGGCAAATGCGCCGCAGATAATGGACGATGCCGTGGACTACTTTGAAGGAAACATGCTTCCCAGGCTCCACGACACCTTGCTGACAACAGTCGGCGAGAGGGTGGACGAAGTGCTGGAACGGGTGGACGAGACCATCGGGGAAGCCGTGACCCAGGTGATCGTCACCCACTGGGACAGCATGGCGGTCGTGGGGCCGGACCAAATGTCGGAGTTGCGCGAGGGCCTGGCCAACACCTTCGAGCAGCAGATGGGCCCCGTGCTGGACGAGATGTTCAAGGGCACGGATGAGTCTGTGGCCGAGGTGCGCCGGGAGATCGAGAAGCTGGTCGAACGCTACAAGAGCCAGACACTGACAGCGGACGACATGCGCGTGATCCGCCTCATACAGCTCTGTCTGGCGCTGTTCAAGTCCATGAAGGAGGCCCCGCCGGAGGTCCAGGAGAGCATCTACGACCAGTTCATGAGCCAGTTGCGCGACCTCGGCATCGGCGCGGCGGCCAGGGAGCAGATCGGCCGCGAGGTCCAGGCCGGAGTGACGCCTGACCTGAGCGATCTGTCGCCCGAGGAACGCGAGGCAGCCATGAAGGCCTTCAAAGAGTCCCAGCGCCTGGCCGCCGAGGCCCAGGCCCAGGGCACCAGAAGCCAGGCCGCGCCCGATACGGACCGTCCGGCGTACGGCCATCGGCCGCCGACCGGCCCGGTACAGCAGCCACAAATACCTACAAGTGAAGAGGAAGCCCGCAGAGCCGACGCGGCGGCACGCAGCGGACAGTAGACGGTCACAGGGACCTGCTCGGATGAGTCCCGAAGCGCAAGAGCCCAAGAGCGGAGTGCCGCAGGGGCTCGAGCAACAGGCAACAAGAATGGCCGAGTAGGCCGGGGCCAGAGACAAGGCAGTTCCGCAATAGCCTCGTCAACGGCCTGAACCTGCGGAAGAGCGCAACCTGGAGATGAGTGCCGGGCGGGACGAGTCGTCCTTGGTACCCCGCCATCTACGCCCGGCGAGCGGATTCCGGTTGCGCTCTTTCCTTGCCTGTGTGCCGCAGCCGGACGAGGCCCAGGCGCAAGATACCGTCGGCCGGCACGTCCGCCCTGGAACCTGGCACCGGGCGCTGCAAGCCGGTCGGGGGGACGTTCAGGCATCTTGCGGGACCGTCTAAGGGGCCTACAGGCCTCCTTTTGAGCTGCCCCAGGCGCCATCGAACGCTGACATTCGCGGATTGCTCTTGACACGCCCCTCGGGAAGGTGTAATGTGTATTCGTTCACTTCAAGGGGCATTCAACGCCGTAGTAGCAGTCCCGCGGTGGCCTCGGCCGCATGCTGAGCGGCCCGAGAGTCCGGCAGGAACCTGTGCCGAAGCAGCTTCGCAGCGGCAACCGTCCGGATTAATGGACTGACCAGAAGACCGCCCGCCACCGAACTTCGATCTCCGCCGTGCGGGCGCTGGCGGCATTCGGCCCGGCAGGCAGCCTCCTCTGTTGCGGCTGCTTCCGACCCCGGAGTTCGCAAGCCCATTGGAGCCCAACTCGGGCGCCACAACCAGGTTCGTCCGGCCATATGCCCGAAACGCTCTTCGTAGTCGATGCACTGGCGCACATCTACCAGTTCTTCTATGCCATCAAGGGCCTGACCGGCCCGGACGGAGAGCCCGTCAACGCCGTCTACGGCTTCGCCCGAATGCTGGAAAAGCTGAAACAAGATCACGGGGCCGACTACCTGGCCGTGGCGTTCGACACGCCGGGAGAACTGATCCGCCGTCAGGAATACGAGCAGTACAAGGCAAATCGCCCCCCGATGCCGGACGCGCTGGAACGCCAGATACCCGTCATACGCGAACTGCTGGAGGTGCAGCAGATACCCCGGCTCGCCGCCGAGGGCTACGAGGCCGACGATGTGCTGGCCGCCGTCGCCAGGGCGGCCGCCGAGCACGGGATCGATACGGTGATCGTTACCACAGACAAGGACGCCGAGCAGCTCATAGACGAGCACACGCGCGTCTTGCACGTCCACAAGGACTCGGAGGTCCTGCTGGGGCCCGAGGAGCTGCTCAACCTGAAGGGCATCGAGCCCTGGCAGGTCGTCGAGGTCATGTCGCTTGCGGGCGACACCACGGACAACATCCCGGGAGTGCCCGGCGTCGGTCCCAAGACGGCGCTGAAGCTCATACAGCAGTTCGGCAGCGTGAAGAACTTGTACGCCAACCTCGACCAAGTCAAGAGCGATAGTTTGCGGCAGAAACTCGCCGAACATCGCCAGGACGTGGAGACGGCCGCCAGGTTGGTCAGGCTCGAGCATGACATCCCGGTTGAACTCGACATCGAAGAGTGCCGCGTCGGGAAAGCGTCCCAGGCCGAAGTCAACCGGTTCTACAGGGCCCTGGGGTTTCGCTCGCTCGTCAACGACACGGGCCCGGCTCGGCCCGGGCAGGCGGCTCAGGCATCGCTCTTCGCCGAGGCGCCGGAGCCTGAACTCGAAACGCTCGATTCGCTCGCGAAGGACTACCGGGTCCTCACCGACCCGGACGCGCTGGAACGCCTCGTGGAAGTGCTGAAGAGACAGGAGGCCGTCGCGCTCGACCTGGAGACGACGAGCCTCCAGCCCCGGCAGGCCGAGATCGTGGGGTTCGCCGTGAGCTGGGAACCCCACCAGGGCGTTTACGTCGCCACGAAGGCCCCCGAGGGACAGCCCTTCTGCCCCATGAACGAAGCGCTGAGAATGCTCAGGCCCGTCCTTGAGGCCCGGGCGCCGGCGAAGGTGGGGCAGAACCTGAAGTACGACATGGCGGTGTTGAAGAACTACGGCGTGACCGTGCGCGGTTTGCGCTGCGACACCATGGTGGCCTCCTACTTGCTGCACCCCACCAGCCGCAGCCATGGGCTGGACGCCCTGGCGCGGCGGCACCTGGGTTACCAGACGGTCCCGATACAAGACCTCATCGGCCGCGGCCACGAGCAGGTAACCATGGACCGAGTGCCCGTCGCGAAGGTGGCACCTTACGCCTGCGAGGACGCTGACGTTGCACTGCAACTGGCCGCGCTGCTGACAGCCGAACTCGAGGAGCAGGATCTGTGGGACCTGTTCGACCGGCTGGAGGTTCCCCTGGTGCCCGTTCTGGCGGAGATGGAATGGGTAGGCGTCAAGGTCGATGCGGATCGGCTCGCGGCCCTCAGCAAGGAGTTCTCCGGGGAGCTGGACGAACTGGCGGCACAGATATTCCAGGAGGCCGGGCACGAGTTCAACCTGAACTCACCCAAGCAGCTCAGCGAGGTGCTTTTCGAGGAGATGGACCTGCCGGCGCCGACGGGCGCCCGCCGGACAACGGGCTATTCGACCGCCAGCGACGTTCTGGCCAGGCTCGAGCGCGAACACCCCATCGCCCGCCACGTGCTCAAGTACAGGGAACTGAGCAAGCTGAAGTCCACCTACGCCGACGCTTTGCTGTCGCTGATCGATACGAAAACGGGCCGCATCCACGCCTCGTTCAACCAGGCTGTCACAGCGACCGGGCGCCTCTCCAGCAGCGAGCCCAACCTGCAGAACATCCCCGTGCGCACGCCTCTGGGGCGGCGCATCCGCAGGGCTTTCGTGGCCGGCAAGGAGGACATGTCCTTGCTCAGCGCGGACTATTCCCAGGTAGAGCTCCGCATCGTGGCACACTGCTCGGGCGACCCGGCCCTGTGCCGCGCGTTCGAGCAGGACCGGGATATCCATCGCTTCGTCGCCGCTCAGGTCAACGAGGTCCCCGAGGAAGGGGTAACCCCTGAGATGCGCCAGCAGGCGAAGGCCGTCAACTTCGGGATTATCTACGGCCTGAGCCCCTACGGGCTGAGCCGCCAGATAGGCGTGACCGTTGCCGAGGCCGAAGAGTTCATCGCCGCCTACTTCGAGCGTTATCCCGAGGTGAAACGCTTCATAGGCAGCACCATAGACCAGGCCCGGCGCGATGGGTACGTGCGGACCCTGGCAGGACGGAAGCGCACCATCGAGGGCATCCGCGCCGCCGGCGCGGCGCGCAGTGCGGCCGAGCGCATAGCCGTCAACACCGTGGTGCAGGGCACGGCCGCCGACCTGATCAAACGGGCCATGATAGAGATACATCAAGGCCTGCCGGATGTAAGCCGGCAGACACACATGCTGATACAAATCCACGACGAACTGCTTCTTGAAGCGCCGGACGAAGACATGAACCGCGTCCGGCGATTCGTCACCGACAGGATGAGCAGAGCCCTGGACTTAAGAGTGCCGCTCAAGGTAGACACGGCAACAGCGAAGAACTGGGCGGATGCGAAGTGAGGCACGCCGAGCAGAAGGGACGCTGCCCCCTGGTGCTGGGCATTCAGGGAGGACCGGCCAGCGGTAAGAGCACGCTGGCAGGGCTGTTGGCCGAGAGAGGCGCTCGCGTGATCGACGCCGACCGAATCGGCCACGAGATCCTGGAACGGCCCCACGTCAAGCAAGCGCTGACGCAGGCCTTCGGCCGGCAAATGCTGGACCGCTGCGGCGCCGTCAACAGGGCGCGGCTGGCGGAGGAGGCCTTTGCCAACGAACAAGAGCTCCGGAAGCTCAACGACATAGTGCACCCTCCCCTGCTGGAAGAGATCCGCAGGCGAGTGAACGGGCTGAAGGACGATAGGCATGTCCGCCTTATCGTGCTGGACGCGGCCCTGCTGACCGAGTGGAACCTGGACGAGGAGTTGTGCGACCTGCTCGTGTTCGTGGACGCTCCCGTGGCGGCGCGGCGCCAGAGGGCGGTTGCCAGCGGCCGCATGAGCACCGAGCAGTTCGAGAAGCGCTCCGGCGCCCAGTTGCCGGACGAACTCAAGAAGGGACAGGCCGACCACGTTGTGAACAACGCCGGCTCGCCGGCGCAACTCGAACAACAAGCGGAGAAGTTATGGGACGTAATGCAAACAGGAGGTCTACGGGCACGAACGCAAGGGGCTCGAAGGGGTCCAGAGACGGACGCTTCGCGAGGCAAGACCGAAGGAGGAGAGACATGACCGATTCTGACCGGCCCAGGCGCAACTCACAAAACCAGGCGCAAATAGCAACCGCTGAAGGTGAGTTCCACATCACCGAGCTGCAGAAGATGACGGTCAAACAGCTCCAGAAGGTCGCCAAAGAGGAAGGCATCAGCAGTTTCAGCGGCATGAAGAAGCAAGAGCTGATCTTTGAGATACTCAAGAGACGCGTCGCCACCAGCGGGGCCATGTACGGCGAGGGCGTTCTGGAGGTCCTGCCCGACGGGTTCGGCTTCCTGCGCTCGCCGGACTACAGCTACATGCCGAGCCCGGACGACATATACGTCTCGCCAAGCCAGATACGGCGATTCGGCCTGCGCACGGGCAACCTGATCAGCGGGCTGATCCGGCCGCCGAAGGAGAAGGAACACTACTTCGCCCTGCTGAAGGTGGAGGCGGTCAACTATCAGAGCCCCGACGCAGCGATGACGCTGACCGTCTTCGAAGACCTGACCCCCTTCCACCCCACCGAGAGGCTCCTGCTGGAGCGCGAATCCCAAGAGCTCGACATGCGCATCGTCGACCTGGTCACGCCGATCGGCAAGGGGCAGCGTGGGCTCATAGTGGCCGCCCCGCGCACGGGCAAGACCATCCTGCTCCAGAAGATCGGAAACTCCGTCGCGCAGAACCACCCCGACTGCGAACTCATCATCCTGTTGATCGACGAGCGCCCGGAAGAAGTCACCGACATGCGACGCAACGTGCCGGGAGCCGAGGTCATCAGCTCCACCTTCGACGAACCGGCCAGCCGCCACATCCAGGTGGCCAACATGGTGCTGGAGAAGGCCCGCCGCCAGGTCGAATACGGCAAGGACGTGGTGATACTGCTGGACAGCATCACGCGCCTGGCACGCGCTCATAACGCCGAGATGCCTCACAGCGGCAAAATCCTCAGCGGCGGCGTAGAAGCCGGCGCCCTGGAGAAGCCGCGCCGCTTCATCGGCAGCGCACGCAACATCGAGGAGGGAGGCAACCTGACCATTATTGCTACTGCCCTCATCAACACCGGAAGTCGCATGGACGACTTCATCTACGAGGAGTTCAAGGGCACAGGCAACATGGAGCTGCACCTCGACCGGAACCTCGCTGATCGGCGAATCTGGCCGGCCATCGACATAACGCTCAGCGGCACCCGCAAGGAGGAGCTGCTCCTGGACGAACAGGAGCTCAGGCGCGTGCAGATCCTCCACAGGATGCTCAACGAGCTGAACCCCACCGAGGCCATCGATCTGCTCAGGAACAGGCTGGCGAAGGCGCAAAGCAACGCCGAATTTCTGATGACCATCAACGTCGACCAGCGCTGAAGGAACCCACAGACCTCTTCCCACCGCAGGGACGTGAGAACGCCGAGCCAGACACCATCCGGCCGGGAGCGCGTGTTCGGCGGCTTGCTGGGAGCCGTGGTGGGCGACGCGCTCGGGCTCCCGCACGAAGGCGCTTTCCGCTCCACTCTCGACGCAGAGCCCGTCCAGGGCATGCAGGGCGGCGGTCCCCACGGCTGCCCCGCAGGCGCATGGTCTGACGATGGCTCCCTGCTCCTGTGTCTGGCCGACAGCCTCTGCTCCGGCTACGACCCCGAAGAGGTTGCACGCAGCTTCCTCGCCTGGTGGCAGGAGGGGCTCTGGACCCCTTACGGGCGGCCCTTCGGCTACGGCTACACGGTCGCCTCCGCCATGTACGCCATGACCGTCGGCGTTCCTCCTCTGCAGGCCGGGCAGCGCAGTGAGGCCTCAAACGGCAACGGCTCTCTGATGCGCACCTTGCCCATCGCGCTCTGTTTCGCCGGCGACCGCCAGAGAATGCTGACCGCAGCCCACGAAGTCTCCTCCATAACGCACGCCCATCCCCGCTCCCTGATGTGCTGCGGCATCTACTGCCTGGTGGCTTCGCTGCTGCTGGAGGGCGTGGACGCAGCGCAGGCCGTCCGGTCGGGCGCCGGCCTGGCGGCTGAGCACTATCGGGGCAGCCCGTGGGACGTGGAGCGACCCCATCTGGGCCGGCTGCTCTCCGGGAAGGCGGCGGAGCTCGAGAGGGAGCAGGTCAGGTCCAGCGGCTACGTGGTCGAAACGCTCGAGGCCGCTTTCTGGTGCCTGCTGCGGAGCGGGTCCTTCCGGGAAGCCGCCCTGCTGGCCGTCAACCTGGGCGACGACACGGACACGACGGCCTGCGTGACGGCTGGGCTGGCCGGCATCCTGTACGGTCGGGCCGGCATGCCGGGCGATTGGGTCTCCACGCTCGCGCGGACCGACGACATACTGGAGCTGTGCGGACGCTTCTGGGACGCGGTTAACCGGCGTCATCGCCAGTAGCCACACCTGCCCCCTCAGTCGTTTTCGAGCCCCTCCAGGCCGCCAGATGCCGCAGCCCCTGTCCCGCCACAAGCGGCATCAAGGAGCAGCCGCCGATGACGAGCCATTCACCCGCGCTCGGCGGCGTGGTGCGAAGTATGGTCCTGAGGCCCGGCAGATAGACGGCAAGGAGCTCCAGCGCGATGGTCAGGACCGCTGCACCCAGCACGTAGCGGTTGCTCAGCCATTCCCTTCCCCGCAGCGGCCCATGCTCCTTGCGCGAGTTGAAGACGTGGAAGAGCTGCGCCAGACCGATGGTCAGAAAGCTCATCGTTATGGCGGGATCGGGCTCGCCGCTCGGCACCGCCCCATGGACCGATCGACCGAACAGGAATGCGGCCAGCGTAGCCACCATGATGAGGAACGCATAGCCGCCGATCGAGCCAACGGTGCTCCTGTCGAGCAGGGAAGCGTCCGGAGGCCGGGGCGGCCTGTCCATGATGTCCGGCTCGCCCGGCTCCATGGCCAGCGCGAGGGCGGGGAAGATGTCCGTCACCATGTTCAGCCAGAGGATCTGGAGCGGCAGCAGCGGCAGCGGGTGCCCCAGTGCCGTCGCGAACAGCATCGTGGCGATCTCGCTCAGGTTGCAGCTAAACAGGTAGTGGACGAACTTCTTGATGTTGGCGAAGATGATGCGTCCCTGGTGGACGGCCGCCCCGACGGTCACGAAGCGATCGTCCAGCAGCAGCATGTCGGCCGTCTCTTTCGCCACGTCCGTGCCCTTGATGCCCATGGCGACGCCGATGTCCGCTTTTTTCAGGGCGATGGCGTCATTGACGCCGTCGCCGAGCATCGCGCATATCTCGCCCCGCTGTTGGAGCGCTTCCAGCACGTGCACTTTCTGCTCGGGGCTCACCCGGGCGAAGACCTCCACGCTGTCCAGCCTGGACGTCAGCTCCTCCGCGGTCAGCTCGGCCAGTTCGCGTCCCGTCAGCACCGGAGCGTCCTCGGGGGCGATGTGGAGCTCCGCAGCGATGCCGACGGCCGTAGCCGGATGGTCCCCCGTGATCATCACGGTCTTGACGCCCGCCCTGGTCAACGTGTCGACGGTCTCCCGCACCTCCTCCCGCGGCGGGTCGATCAGCGCGGCTATGCCCAGCCAGGTCAGTTCCGAGTAAGCTTCGTCCCGGCCCTCGGGGACGCGGTCGACCGGCTTGAGGGCCACGCCAATGAGGCGCATGCCCTCCGCGGCCAGGGAGTCGCCGACTTCGAGGATTCGCTCCCGGTCATCCCTCCTCAGCGGCCGCGGGCCGTCCGCCGTCAGGATCGCCGAGCAGTTGCCCGCCACCACCTCCGGCGACCCCTTCACGGAGAGCACCTGGCCGTCGCCGGGGGCCAGCCCCTCATCCAGCCCCGCGTTGACGGTGCCCATCATCATCACGCTGCTGGAGAAGGCGAACTCCTTCAACTCCTCGTGGTCCCCACGGAGTTCGTCGGCTGAGAGGCCTGCCTTCGAGGCGGCCACGACAAGGGCCGCCTCCGTCGGGTCGCCCGTCGTCTCGCGCTCGCCCTGCTCATCTTCGGCGACGGTGGCGTTGTTGCAGAGGGCCGCCGCCCTGAGCAAGGCCGTGACCTGCGGGTCCTCCGTTGGATCGAGCCAGCGTCCGTCAACCGCAAAGCGCGCGCCGCCACCGAAGCCCTCGAGGTTGAGGAACCGGTCCCAGACCCACATGCGGGTCACAGTCATCTCGTTGCGCGTGAGCGTCCCGGTCTTGTCCGTGCAGATGCAGGTGGCCGAGCCCAGGGTCTCCACCGCCGGCAGGCGCCTGATCAGCGCATTGCGCCTGGCCATGCGCCTCATGCCCACGGCCAGGGTGATGGTGGCGACGGCCGGCAGTCCTTCGGGCACGGCGGCCACGGCCAGCGCAATGGCGGCCTCAAGCATCAAGCCGATGGGCACCCCCTGGGCTATGCCCGCCAGGGCCACCACGGCGGCGACGCCGAGGCATAACACGATCAGCTTCCGCCCCATCGCCGCCAGCCGCCTCTCCAGAGGGCTCTCGCCCTCTTCGGCGCCGGTGACCAGCTCGCTGATGCGCCCGATCTCCGTGGCCATGCCGGTGCCGACGACCAGCGCCCTGCCGTTGCCGCTGGTGACGCTCGTCCCTTTGAAGACCATGTTGGCGCGGTCGGCCAGCGGCGTGTCTTCATCCTCCAGGGCCGGGGTCGCCTTGGTGACAGGGACCGATTCGCCCGTCAACGGCGCTTCGTCGAGCTGGAGTTCGGCCGACTCAACGACGCGCGCGTCGGCCGTCACGGACTGGCCTTCGTGAAGGACCAAAACGTCCCCCGTCACCACTTCCGTCGCGGGGATCGTCTGCCGCTCGCCCCCCCGCAGGACAACGGCTTCCTGGCCCCCCAGCTTCTGGAGCGCCTCCATGGCCCGGTTGGCCCGGTACTCGGTCACGAAGCCGATCCCCCCGTTCAGGAGGATCACGACCACAATGCTGAGGCCCTCCAGGTTGTCACCCATGGAGAAGCTGATGACGGCGGCCACCGCCAACAGCGCCACCACCAGGCTCTTGAACTGCGCGGCCACAACCTGCCACCACGGGGTCGCGCGTGAGCGGCGGAGCTGGTTGGGACCGTAGGCGGACAGGCGGCGCCGCGCCTGGCGCCGTTTCAGACCCTCAGCCGGATCGGTGTCAAGAGCGCCAGCCACGGCCTCAACCGCCATTGCGTGCCACGGCTGCTGCGCCAAATGGCGCGAGTTCGCCTGCAGATCGGTCTCTGCGGCGGGCGTGCTAGCTGTCGCATCGTCTGACAATGGAGCAGGCCTCCCCGTCGCCTAACGGCCCCAGTTGCTGCTCAGGTAGTCGAAGTAGAAGAGCGCGTTCGCGATGGGCACGTTGCTGGGGATGTGATTCCCCACGGCGAACATGAAACCCGGGCAGTCGGCGGCGAGTTCGAGCGTTGCATCCACCTGCGCCTTGATGGCGTCCGTGCTGCCGAAGGTCAACGTGCGGCAATCCACCTTGCTGCCGATGATGACGTGCGTTTGGCCGAACCGACGCACCACCTCGTCCAGGTCCACCATCGGCTCGAAGCAGAAGCCGTCCAGCCCCGCCTCCGCCAGGTCGCTCAGGAACATGGTATAGTTCCCATCCGCAGTGAAAAGCACCACCTTGCCGGCCTCCTTCAGCACGCGCCAGAGCTCTCTGTAGCGGGGAAATATGGCGCGCCGGTAGAAGTCCGGATGTATGAACGGCCCCTCGCTCCACACCATGTCATCGTGGCACATGAACACCTGAATGGACGTCTCCGCCCAGGCGCGGCAATGGTGCAGGCTGAGCCGGAAGAAGCCGTCCAGCACCCTCTCGAACTTGCCCTGGTCCGAGGCGGCCGTCAGGAGCATGTCCCACCCGAACGCTTCGATCGCCCCCGAGACGATGGTCTTGTAGTAGCCGCCGGGGCAGACCTGCTCCGGGTTGGCCCCCTGCGTCTGCCGGTGCCAGCCTTCGTAGTACCGAACGAGCTCGTCGAAGTCCGGCAGGCCGTACTCCTCAACGGCGTCGAACGCCCACACCTCCCCCACGGATCGGAAGGGACAGGGCCTGGCGGCGCGCATGTCCACGCCCCCCTCCAGGAACTCGGCATGTCCCATGTCCGTGGTGCGGCCGCGTTGCCACCACGGAACCGGGCCGTCATTGGTCAACCACAAGAAGTCCAGTTGCCAGGCCTCGTTGAAGCGCTTGCCGGCCCGTCCGTCCTTGGACGGGTCGAGCCCGGTTACCGCGCGCACGAGCGCATCGTTGCTGCAGTACTCCGTATGCGCCAACCTGTCCGACGGCCGCACGCGGATGGCGTCCATGCCGATGCGATAGCTCATGGCTCTCGATCCAGGGCGAATGAGGGGGCGGCGAGGCGCGTCAATCCTTCGACGCCACAAGCGCCGCGCCCAGGGCAACCACGTACTGCGGATGGGCGGGGACGACCATCTGCTTGCCCAGCGCCGCCTCCAATGCACTCCGCAGAGCCCGGCCCCTGGCGCCGCCGCCGACGAAGGCGTAGCAACCGGCTTCACCGACCTGCGCGGCGAGCGCCGTCACCCTCGACGCTATCGCAGCGAACAGGCCGGCGGCAATTTCCGACCTGGGCACGCCCCGGGCTATGAGGGAGACGACCTCGCTCTCGGCGAACACCGCGCACGTCGAGTTGATGCGGACGGCCTCGGTGGCCCCTGCGGCCAGGTCTCCCAGGCCGTCGAGATCGGTGCTGAACGCGGAGGCCATCAATTCCAGGAACCGGCCGGTCCCCGCGGCACACTTGTCATTCATCGCGAAGTCAGTGACGACGCCTTCCGGTCCGAGTCGTATGACCTTCGTATCCTGACCTCCCAGGTCGATGACGCCGTCCGCGTGCGGGGCCACGGCGTGAGCGCCCCGGGCCGCGGCCAGGATCTCCGTGACCGTACGCCCGCCCATTTGCGCCGTCACGCGCCCGTACCCGGTGAGCACAGAGGGCAACTCGCACTCGTCGAGCCCGGCGTCCGTCAGTGCGCTCAGGTAGGCCCTGCGCGCCACGCTTCGGGGCTCGGTGCCCGTGCGCAGGAGGGCCTTGCCAGCGACCTGCCCGTCGCGCAGGACAACGGCTTTCGTGGCGACCGACCCGACGTCTATCCCTGCCGCGATCACAGCCTTGCTCATCTTCAGGGTGTTCACGAGCGCATTCTAACTGACCGGCGAACCGACGTAAACCCGCAGGGCCGGCGCGGGTCAGGCGCGCGAGACGGAGGGCGTCACCCGGCATCCGACTTCTGCACGAGCCGGTGCTGGTTCCACACCAGGGCCATGAAGCCCGTGCCCAGGGCAACCAGCAGCACCCCTCCCAGGAAGATGTAGCGTATGGAGAAAAGCTGCCCGTCGATGATCCAGACGACGGCCGTAGCTACCAGCGCCCAGCGAATGCCCCACAGGGAGAAGTGCAGGCCCATGCCCCGCGTCATCTCCGACGATTCCGTGAAGTGCATGACCATAGGAAAGAAAGCAAGGAAGTTCCCCGCCTGGAACAGCCCCCGGACCGCCACCAGCGCGAAGAAGGGCGGCCAACTCTGCACAAACGCCATCAGGCCGAATATCCCGCACTGAAGCAGCCAGGAGAGCACCACGGTGAGCGCCGCCCCGAATCGGTCAAGAAACAGGCCCCAGAAGTAGAAGCTGAGCAGCATGGCCAGCGTGAACGCAGCGCTGGCGTAGCCCCACTGCGCCGTCGTCAGGCGCAGGTCGTCCCTGGCGAAGATAGGCAAAGCGTTGGAGTACGCCACGGAGCCGCACGTCGTGATGAAGTAGCCGATGAGGAAGGCCAGCAGGAACTTATTGCGGAACGTGGCACGCAGGGACGTGGCCACCTGGGCGCAGATCGACACCGGAGCGTCTGCGCCCACCGCGGTTCTCGCACCACGACTGCCACCGACGCCGCGGAATAGCAGCCCGCCGACCACCATCGCCATGCCCGCAACCGGGAATACCCAGCGATAGAGGTCTATGCTGCCGGCCAGCAGCCGCCCGGTAACGGCCAGGCAAGCCATCCGCGCCAGCATGGCCATGGTGTTGGGCAGGCTGAGCAACTGGCCGCGCCAGCGCTCCGGGTACATCTGGGAGAGCGCGGTGCCGAGGGTGGGCCGGGAGACGTTACTGAGAGCCATGCCAGCCGCCAGGATCAGGGCCAGCGACCACGTGCTGTTGGCCAACCCGCTGAATACGACCAGCACGCCCCCCAGGCCGAGCAGCAGGCCCGTCAGCCGCACGGGGTTGCGCCGTTCGATGAAAGGGACCCACAGCACCGCAAAGATGAGCGGCACGGCCAGCCCATAATTGACCAGGAGGCTTTGAAGTGCCGAGCCCCCAAGCTGCCGGATGACGAACGGGCCCTGGACGAGCGTTATCGCGTAGAACGTTCCGTAGAAAGCCCAGCTCGCCGTGTGACGGTACCCGCGCCGGCGGTACTCGGCGGGCACGGAGCTGAAGGGCCATCGTCCCCGCGGCCGTTCAGCAGACTCAGCAGACGCTCCCGTGGGGCGACTCGGAGCAGGCAATTGCCTAGCCTTTCGCCTTGGTCGTCAGGCGCGGAGTGCCGTGTTCCGGATGCTCGTCTCGCGCCAGCTTTCTGCCGGAGAACTTGGCGATGACGGCCTCGGCCAGGTAGAGCACGTGGCAGCCCGGCTCCAGGTGGCCGGCGAGCAGTTCGTCTCCGCGCAGCGCCATCGTGCAGTGCATGTGCGGCTTATGGTCCGCGATGATGCCGTCGACGCTGCACAGTTCCACCGGCCCTTCAATCTGGACGAACTTGTCGTCAGATGGAAACCCCGTGTGCGTTATGTGGTGGATGCGCGCCCGGTCGAAGGTGCCGATGCCGCTCAGGATCGCGCCGGACTGGATGTCCTTCTCGCGCGCCACCTCTTCGATGCACTCGTGGAAGTCGTCCCCGTACTCCATGTAGACGCAGATGATCTCCTGGATCTCCATTCCGTCCAGTATGTCCATGGTCATCCCTCCGGCCCTTGTATCCTAGCGGAGCAGTTGCCCGAGCTGAGTTGCGCGCCCTTCCGCCCGCTCCCATTCCCGGCGCAGGCCATCGGTCACGATGGCCGCCATCTCACCCAGGCTGAGTTTCAAGCAGGTGTGCGGGTTGGCTTCCGTGGCCCGATCCACCTGATCCAGCCATTCCTGAGGCAGGTCGGCGGTGCCGGACAGCGCGCCCGCGATGCCTCCCGCCACGGCGGCCAGACAGTCGGTGTCCCGGCCGAAGTTGACGGCCGTCAATATGGCCCGGCGCGGGCTGGCGTCGGTTGCCCTGACGATGGCCATCGCCTTCGACACGATCTCGTTGGCGTGGCTCATCGCGTACACGACGCCGTGCCCCGAGTAGTGCGCGGCGAACGTCTCGCGCATCTCGATCGAATCCTCAACGCCTTCGGCCAGGCTGAGGGCGCGCTCCACCTCCCGTCGCACTGCGTCGTCCGCCATCGGCAGGCATTCCTGCAGTGCCGAGTCGAAGTCCGCCTCCGCTCCGCAGGCCGCGGCGATGACTCCCGCTACCAAGCCCGCCCATCCCAACGCCGGATCGTTGGCGCGGCTCAACACCAGCCCGACGTGGCGCACGTCCTGCCATGCCTGCACGGGGTCCAGCGCGTTGATCAAGCCTATGGGGTGACACGACCGGGCCAGTGAAACGAGGCTGCTGTGCGGGTTGAGGCTGCCCAGCCGCACGGCCGGTAGCCCGGCGCACGCCAGCCCGATCAGGTACCGGTCGAATGGCTCCATGCACCACCGGGCGTGCTCGGGATCGACCTCCTCGCGCCAGACGGCCGCCACGTCATCAGGGGTGATCCGCCCTTCCGCGCGGCGGATCGCCCTGACGAAGACGCGCTGCCTTTCGATGCCGTCCTCTGTCGTTCCCGCCTCGCGCACCCATCCGTTGCCGTAATGTTCGTAGGGGAGCAGGCGGTCCAGGAAGCCGTACTCGGCCTCGATGCGCCGCCAGTCCCACCCTTCGACCGCCGCACCCATGGCGGACCCTATCTGGCTGGCCGCCAGGCATCCCAGGATTCTGTCTGAGAGGAGACGCATGAACGGGGTCCTCCGAAACCGAGCAGAGGGGAGCGGGTCAGGCCATCGGCAGCTCGTCGGGCAATCTGTCGAATGGCGGGATCTGCCCGGCCGCCACGCGGTAGACGCGCGCATGGCTGCGCCTGGCCCCCCCGACTAGCTCTTCATAGGGTTGCTGGCAGACATCCACCAGTCCGATTTGCCAGTTCTCACCGTCGTAGCGCCCGACGACGTGTTGGTCGTTCCACTGGAAGTAGTGCGTGCCAACAATAAAGGGGTCGGCGGCTGCCTGCTCGACGTAGTAGCGGTAGGAATCGGCGCGGTCCTGTTGCCCGACCACCGTGCGCAGGCCGCCTCCCGGCAGGCCGCGATCGAGCGCGCCGGTGTGGAACTCACCGATCAGCACGGGAGCATTAGCGGCTTCCGAGCAGCGCCGGACGGCGGCGGCGTCCGGCCTGGCTGCGTAGCAATTCAGGCTGAACACGTCGAATGCGTCCACGCCGGCCAGCAGATCCTCGTGTGCGATCCAGGCGTAGCGGAGCCCCAGGTTCATGTGGTTCGGGTCGACCTTCTTGCACTCCTGGCTCGGCACGTGGATGTAACGCTCGATGAGCACGCGGTTGAACTGCTTCAGGTCCCTGCGGGCGGCTTCGGAGGTCAGGTTCTGCCCCGCAACGGGCGCCGCCGCCAGCACTTCGAAGGAGCCAAAATCGGCGCCCCAGGCCGCGTTCAACCGGGCGATGTCGCCGTACCGCTCCCTGAGCCATTCGACGAGCCTGTCTCGGGAAGCGAACCGGTCCGCCCGCACCAGCATCCGCTCCGCCAGGTTGTACTCGCCAAAGGCCCAGTGCGGCTCGTTGCGCAGGAAGTAGCCGATCAGGTACTGGTCCTCGACCTTCTGCTCCAGTTGCTCCGCAAAGCGGCGGCTTTTGCGCTCGTATTCCTCGGAGAATACGTCCGGGAAGTCCCGGAACACCTTCTTCTCCGTGGTCGGGAAACCGGCGAGTTGCATGACGTGCGGCATCTGGGCCAGGCGCCAGAAGTCGGGATGGGACCAGTTCCCCACGGTATTGAATCCCCACTCGAACATGCGCCTGCGGCACAGCTCCATCCACTTGGCGAACCAGCCTTCGCCGAAGGACCGCACCAGGTTGTAACGCATGCCGTCGAACAGCGCCCTCTCGCCCTCGTCGCGCGCATCCCACAGGTGGTCGAACGGACCCTCCCTGGCGGGCAGCTCAACGAACAGGTCCTCGTTGCCCTGCGCCTCCGCCACGCTGTTGGGCCGGAGGCAGTTGACGCCCAGGCTGTAGAATCCGTAGCCGTCCGGATCGACGAGCCACCAGCGCTCACCGTCGTGCTCGGCGCGGAAGAAGCCGCTCTCCTCGAACTTCCTCATGGCCCACCCACCCCACCGGTCGATCTCTTCGGCAGGCGGAGGCTCCGTCGAGAGCAACTCCTCGGTCAGCATGCCCCGAATGCCTTCCAGGGACTCGACCTTGCCGGGCCAGTCGTGCTCGGCCCACTGCTGCAGGGCGTCGACGATGGGATGATCCGCTTTCGGCCACTCACGGGGCATTTCGTCGGCCAGAGCGGGTTCGGACATCCGGATGTGCGCGTCCCCGCCGGGGGTGCGGCCCACCATGTGGACCTTCTCCACGGCGCGGGGGTTGATCGGACCGCCGGAGCAGACGCACTTGAAGCGATGCGGGGTGCGGCCGGTGATGACAACCTGAGAATCCAGGTATCTCAGCGGCACGGCGATCCGCGTGATCAGGTCGGGGAAAAGGCCCAGCCGGATAGTCATCTCGCTTCCGGCGCCGACGAATCGGCACTCGACGTCGGCCATGTACGGGCCGTCGTTGATCGCGTCGAAGACCAGGAACTTGCCCGCGTCCCATTCGGAGGACGGCACAAGCTCGTAAGGCAGGCTGATGGTCAGATTGGGATAGTGTCTCTCACCGGACCGAGGCATGGCTCGCCCCCCACGGGACAGTGGCTGGCTCAGATCAGGCCCATCGCGATTGCCTTCTCGGCAATCTGCACGGTGTTGAGCGCCGCCCCCTTCAGCAGGTTATCCGAAACGCACCAGAGGTCCAGTGCGTTCGCGGCCGAGGGGTCGCGGCGGATGCGTCCCACGAAGACGGCGTCCCGGCCGCTGGCCTCCGCCGCCAACGGGTATCGCGAGTCCTCCGGCTTGTCTATCACTGCAATCCCGGGCGCGTCAGAGAGGATCTCCCTCGCCCGCTCGGGCGATATGGGTCGCTCGAATTCGGCGTTGATGGCCTCGCTGTGGCTGTTCCCAACCGGCACGCGCACGCAAGTGGCCGTCACCGGCAGGTCGGGAAGGTCGAGAATCTTGCGCGTCTCGACGATCATCTTCGACTCCTCGCTGTAGTAGCCGGGGAACTCGCCCTTGAGGCTGCCGATCTCCGGGATGACGTTGTCGTATATCGGGTGCGGGTAGGGGCCGGGCTCGGCCTCGGCGCCGCTGGCCGCCGCTTCCCGCTGCTGAAGCAACGCCTGCACGCCGGCCCTGCCCGTGCCGCTCACCGACTGGTAGGTGCTGACCACCAGCCTCTTCAACTTTGCCGCCCTGTGCAGGGGCGCCAACACCATGACCATTTGGATGGTGCTGCAGTTCGGATTGGCGATAAAGCCCTGGTGGCTGCGCATCGCCTCCGCGTTCACCTCGGGGACGACCAGCGGCACGCGCTCGTCCATGCGGAAGTCGGAGCCGTTGTCGACCACGAAAACGCCCTTCTCGACCGCCTGCCAGCCGTAGAGCTGGCTGGCGCCCGACTCCCCCTCGGTGCCGGCGAAGAGGGCGATGTCCAGCCCGTCGAACGCGTCCGGCGTCGTCTCGATCACGTCGCGCCAGCGCGCGGCCATCTCCTGCCGGCGGGCGGACGTGGCCAGTATGCGAAGCTCTTCGAGGGGGAATCCGCGCCGCTCGAGCACCGACACGAGCCGCTCGCCGACCATTCCCGCTCCGACGACACCCACCCTGTAAGCCCTCTCAGTCATCAACGGCGGCCTTTCCCAACTGCTGTGCACAGTACTGCCGGTACGTCTCGGGTGCCAGCAGGCCTTCCAGCTCTCGGGGCTCATGCACGTGCACCTTCAGCAGCCACCCGGCGCCGTACGGATCCTTCACCAGCTTCTTGTGATCCCAGATCAGCTCCTCGTTGACCTCGACGATCCTCGCTTCAGCGGGAGGATAGAGCTGGTGTACCTCGTACAGGCCCTCCAGCTCGCCGAACGGCAGTTCCGGCATGAGCTCGTCATCCGCATCGGGCAGGTCCACGGATATCAGCGGCAACAGCTTGCGCACGATCGGTCCCGTAACTCCGATCTCCACAAGCGCCGTGGTCAGCCTCACCCATCCGTGACTCGGCGTGTACATAAGATCTTCGGGGATCATCCCGGGGCCCTCGATGTCTGGCACAAGACAACAGAGTAGTTTATGATATCAAGAAAGCGCGACCAGCGCAAAGTGGCCCGTCTCTGCCCCTCTGACGAGCAAGGACCGCTCACGCCGACATGGCGCCCGTGGCCTACATCGGACTCGGCTCCAACCTCGGCTGCCGGGAGCGAACGCTTCGGCAGGCCCTGCGCGAGCTGGACCAGCGGGACGGCATCGACGTGGACCGTGTGTCATCCTTCGTCGAGACCGAGCCCGTAGGCGGCCCGTCGCAGGGCCGCTTCCTGAACGCTGCCGCGTCCCTCAAGACCGATCTCTCCCCGGCTGACCTCCTTCACGTCCTGCAAGAGATCGAGGACATGTTCGGGCGGGAGCGCACCGTCAGGTGGGGTCCCCGTACCCTTGACCTGGACCTTCTGCTCTATGGGGATCGCGTGGTGGACGAACCGGACCTCCGCGTGCCCCACCCGCTGATGCACGAGAGGCGCTTCGTGCTGGAGCCGCTGTGCGAGATCGCGCCGGACGCGGTCCATCCCGTCCTTGGCGAAACCGTCGGGGAGCTGCTGAATCGGCTGCCGCCCTGAGCATCCGCATCTGGGCCGCGCAGTCGCGCACACTGCTGCTTGACACCGGCCGGACCGCACGGTATGATCGATTCTTGCCTCAGATGTCCGCCTTCGACGCGGAGTTTGCTGTAATGGACGAATGTACTCCCGGCCTCGCTGAAGCGATGCAGACGGTCTGCGCGTGCGCAGCCGCCGGGAAAGGTACGTTCTTTTATTTCTATTTCGGCTCCGTCGAGGAGGCCGACTGACGGGCGCGTAGCCTGAGACTCAACCAGGAACTGAGATGGCCCCGAAGTCAGCCGACTTCGGGGCCTTTTTTTGTGCCGCCACAGGCGTGCGAACGGAGGGAGCGTCATGATCATCGTCATGAAGCCGGCCGCCACGGAAGAGAGCATCCAGCACATGCTGGACAACGTTGAGAACGCCGGGTTGGAGGCCATTCTGCTACGCGGCGAGAAGCGAAAAGTGATCGCTGCCATCGGCGATAAGCGCGACATTGCCACCGACCGGTGGCTCGCCGCGCCCGGCGTCGAGCGCATCATACCCATCCTGAGCCCCTACAAGCTGGCCAGCCGGGAGGCATCCCCGGGGGCCACGCCCGTGCGTCTCAACGGCGGCGTGGTCGGCCAGCAGAAGGTGCAGGTCATCGCCGGCCCTTGCGCGGTCGAGGACTTCGACACCACGCTCGACACGGCGGAGGCCGTGAAGGCCGCCGGAGCCGTCGCTCTGCGCGGCGGCGCCTATAAGCCGCGCACCAGTCCCCACTCCTTCCAGGGCCTGCAGGAGGAGGGGCTGAAGATCCTTCACGAGATCGGCAAGCACAGCGGACTTGCGGTCGTCACCGAAGTGCTCGGCACGGAGCAGGTCGAAGTGGTGGCCCACTACGCCGACGTGCTCCAGGTCGGCGCGCGCAACATGCAGAACTTCCTGCTCCTGAAGGCCCTGGGCAAGGTCGGAAAACCGGTCTTGCTCAAGCGCGGCATCAGCGCCTCCGTCGAC
>CAZSET010000007.1:0-19915 GCA_964605915.1 uncultured candidatus Brocadiaceae bacterium
AATATCCTGCACGTCGGCGGCTGGACCCTCCTGACAGCCGTCAACGTCATGCTGGCCATCTTCAACATGATCCCGCTCGGACCCCTGGACGGACACCACGTGCTGGAAGCCCTGCTGCCTTACGAGCAGTTGCAGGCGTACCGGCGGTTCAATCGGTACGGTTTCGTCATCCTGCTAATGATCATCTTCTTTGTGCCCGGCCTTCTGAACGTCGTCGTGTTCAGGCCCGCGATTACTGCGGCCAACGTCTTGACGGGCGCCCATATGTGAGAGAGGTAATGGACAGCGCGATGGAAGGCGAGCACGGTCGGCCGATTACGCTCGAAGGGTTCCGGGCCGAGCTGGAGGTCTTCAGCGGGCCGCTGGACCTGCTGTTCTACCTGGTCAAGCAGGAGGAGGTCAGCATCTTCGAGGTGCAGGTCTCCCGCATAACGGAACGCTACCTGGCCGCTTTGCGAACGATGGAGTTCTTCGACGTCAACGTCGCGGCCGACTTCCTCGTCGTCGCCGCCACGCTGATGGAGATCAAGAGCCGCACGCTGCTGCCCCCCACCCACGATGAGGACGAGGAAGAGGAAGACCCGGGCGCCGAGCTCGTCCGTCACCTGCTCCAGTACAAGGAGATCAAGGAGACAGCCGAGGGCCTGAGTGAGCGCGCCCGGGAGCAGAACACGAGGTTCCCCAGGCCACCTTCAACCCTCCCAGGCGGCATCGAGGAGGCCCCGCCGGAAGCCCTGCTGGAGGACCTGACCACGTGGGACCTGATGGCGGCCTTCTCCGAGGTGGTTGAGCAGACGCGCCTGGCGCCGCCGGCTCAGATCGTCCGCAGCGACGTGCCCGTCAGGGTCTACGTGGAGGAGGTGGTGGAGCACCTGCGGGCTGCGGCCGGCCCCGTTGACTTTCTGGACTTCTTCCGCCACGAGCGCTCGCGCGAACGGATCATCGGGGTCTTCCTGGCGCTGCTGGAGCTGTGCCGTCGCAAGGTCATCCACGTGGAAGAAGATCGCAGCGAGGGCCGCCGCATCCGTGTCTCCCTCCGTGACGCCGCCTGAGCGGCCCGCCTGAGCGGCGCGTCAGTTGAACTGCTCGGACCTTTTCTGTTACGATTCGGGTTCCGGCATCGGGTCGAAGGGCCAGTGCATCCGGCCGTCCGCAGGCTCCCCAGGAGCCGTTCTCCCTGAAGGTCCACGCCGTTCGTTCTGAGCCCGCTACAGGGCGAGGCGCCAGCCGTGAAAGCCATCATCTCCGATATCCACGGCAACCTGGAAGCGTTCCAGGCCGTGCTGAAAGACATGCAGTACCAGGGGGCCACGGAGATCGTCTGCCTGGGGGACTTGGTGGGCTACGGGCCGAATCCCAAGGAGTGCATCGATCTCGCCGTCGACTTCGACGTGGCCCTGCGCGGCAACCACGAACACGCCCTCCTGACCGAGCAGGAGGGCGCGAACTTCAACGTCAAGGCCAAGGGCTCGATCACCTGGACGCGCCAGCAGCTCAATCCCCTCGGAGAGGACCGAGAAGGAAACCTGCGGCGGTGGGAGTTCCTGGACAGCCTGGAGACCACCCACCGGGACGGCAACATCCTCTACGTGCACGGCACCCCCCGCGAACCCATAACCGAGTACCTCTACCCGCGCGACATCTACCGCCCGGAGAAGCTGAACGAGATACTCGAGATGATCGACTGGCTCTGCTTCTGCGGGCACACTCACAGCCCGGGCATCTGGACCGAGGACATGATCTACCTGACGCCCCAGGAGGTCAACTACCGCTACCACCTCGTCAATAAGAAGACGATCGTCAACGTGGGCAGCGTCGGCCAGCCCCGGGACGGGGACCCGCGCGCCAAGTACGTCCTGTTTGACGGCAGCCGCGTGGTCTTCCGACCGGTGGAATACCGCGTCCAGACGACCGCGCGCAAGATAAGGTCTATCCCTCAACTGGACCCCTACCTGGCCGAACGTCTGCTGCAGGGCAGGTGAGAGCTACGGGGGGCTGTTTGCCAGCATCAGCTTGGCCGGCCGTCGTCGCGCGAGACGGCGGATGCCCGGTTGCAGTTCCGTTGAGCACGTTTCCCCGTTCGGACGACAATGGATAAACAGACGTTCATACAGTTCCTCATTGTCAGCAGCGTCATCCTCGTCGCGTGGTGGGCGGTCAGTTACTTCGTCTACGGACGGCGCGCGGCCGAGCGGCAGGCGGCCGAGCCGCAGAGGCGGGTTGAACGGGTGGCCCCGCCCCCTGCGCCCGAGCAAGAGCCCGTGCGACCTGACGTCGCGCAGCCGCCGCCCGCGCCGGAGCCCGAACCGGTTCAGATCGTGCTCGAAAACGGCATCATCCGCACCGAATGGACCAACCGGGGCGCTGCCCTGAAACGCCTGACCGTGCTGGACGAGCGCTACAAGGCGCCTTACACGAAAGGGGACGAGCGCCCGCCCCTGACGCTGTTGCGCGACTTTGAGGAGGGCACCTGCAGCGACACGGTGCAGAGCGTTACCTTCACCGAGCGCGGCGGCGGAGAGGCCGGCGCGCAGCACTATCAGCTCGCCACGGCCGACCTGATGTACGAGGTGATCGAGCAGAGCCCAACCAGGCTGGTCTTCGAGGCCGTGGCGCGGGACGAACGCGGGCACGCGCTCAAGATCAGGAAGACGGTGACGGTGGAGCCGGAGGCCTACCACTACAGCGTAGCCCTGGAGTTCACCAACGCGTCCCCGATGGAGTACGAGTTCGCCTGCGCGGTGCGGGGCCCCGCCGGGATAGGACGGGAGGTCATCGAGCCGCTCTACCGCGGCACGCGCGTGGGCAAGCGAGAGGGCGCGAACGATTACGACATCTCCAAGTTCTCCCTGGGCAACCTGAAGAAGGGCCCCCAGACCGACAGTTCCGCCAACATCGCCTGGGCCGCCGTGGTCAACCACTATTTCGCGGCCGTCTTGATGCCCGAGAACATGGAGTGGGTGGACACCGTCGTCGCCAAGTCGATCACGGAGACCGACATCCTGGCACGCCAGGGACGGTGGGGCCTGGGAACTGTGAGGAACGAGTCGGACAGGGCTTCCCTGGCGCGGCAGAATGCAACAGTCGTCGTCAATACGGACCCCGTCGCCCTTGAGCCGGACGGGACGCTCACGGAGCGCTACCGCATCATCACCGTGCCCAAGACGGACGAGATGCTGGACCGCTACGACGCCGGGCTGCCCGGCCTGGTCGAGTTCGGTTGGTTCCCGACCCTCAGCCGGCTGGCGCTGGCGCTGCTGAAGGCCATTCACAAGCTCCTGCCGAACTACGGCGTCGCCATCCTCGTCCTGACGGCCATCATCAGAACGATCCTGCACCCGCTGACGCGCAAGAGCCAGCTCAGTATGTCCAAGATGCAAAAGCTCCAACCCATGATCCAGGAGCTGCAGAACAGGTACAAGGACGACAAGCAGAAAGTCAGCCAGGCTCAGCTAGAGATGTTCCGCAAGTACGGCGTCTCGCCGATGAGCGGATGTTGGCCGCTGTTCCTGCAGATGCCGGTTCTCTTCGCCCTCTTCGGAGCGCTGAGAGCCGCCATCGAGCTGCGGCACGCCAGCTTCCTCTGGGTGAACGACCTGAGCCGGCCTGACACCCTCTTCCACTTCCCCTTCTACCTGCCGCTGGTGGGCAACGAGTTCAACCTGCTGCCGCTCCTGGTGGTCGTGATGATGATCGTGAACCAGCGGTTCACGCCCAAACCGGCCTCGGAACAGGCCCGCCAGCAGCAGAAAATGATGAAGTTCATGCCGGCCGTCCTTGGGCTGCTGTTCTACCGCATGCCCAGCGGCCTGTGCCTCTACTTTACGGCCAGCATGGGGGCCGGGGCGCTGGAGCGCTGGCTGATCGACAAGAAGGCGGCCAAGATCGAGCTGAAGCCGGTCGCCGACACCGAGCGCAAAGAAAAGCGCTCCGGCGGCACATCCCGCAAGCCGCAGAAGCGAAGCTGGCTGGAACGACTGCAGGACAGGATGGAGCAACAGCACAAGGCCAGCGGACAGGCAAAGCGCCGAAAAGAGAAAAAGTAGCCCCGGCGCCGGCCTTTCATCCTCCCGGGCCCAGCGCTTGACAGCGTGCGCTGCGGGCGGTAGTACACGGTCGGCGTGTCGGCAGTGACATACCCGACATGCTGCAGCGTCACTCCGGAGGAGGGACAGGCCATGCCCAAGACATTGGCCTACGTGTTGATCCAGGCCAGCTCGGGCAGAGCTCTGGGCGCCAGCAGGGCGATTGCCCAGGTCCCCGGCGTCACTTCGGCCCATGCCGTCACAGGCCTCTATGACGTGATCTGCCAGGTCGAAGCGGACAGCCTGGAGCAACTGGCCGGCACGGTGGTCAACCGCATCCAGCGCGTCGAAGGCGTGGAGCGTACCGAGACGGCGCTGGTCGTTCAGAGCGACTGACCGGCACTGCTCGACGCGAAGCGACGCCGACACGGGCTCGGCCCGCCACCGGAGGTGTTCGTCTGCAGCGTCCGCCTTGGCCCGACGCGTGGGCGCACGTCTCACTGGACGAGCCGCAGCTTCATAAAGCCCCCATGGAGCCGACCGTTTCCCCCGTTCCCGGTACGTCCTGACCCACGCGGTTTCACCTGCCCACCGGTGCGTCCTCACACGGCAATGAAGGCGTCAATCGGGCCGGTGTACACAGATTTGCCAGATGGCGCGTTCATGCTGATAATGCGATGGCGATGGCACACAAATCCGGGAACCGCCGCCGTGGCAGGCGATGTGCGCCGTTGCCACTTCGGTACACTGTTTGCGTGAAGTTTGTTCATGGATAGGATTGCTACACCTATCGCACGTGTGCACAAATGTGCGAGGGGGACGGATGCGCATGAAGAGCGTAGTCTGTTTACTGTGTGTGCTCGGGCTTGGGGCGGGCGTTAGCACAGCCGACGAGAGCGTGCTCCGAAGAGGCTGGTCGATGCAGTCCGAGCAGAAGGCGCGCTTGCTGAGGCAGGTGACGGCCCGCATGGAGAAACTGATGCTGCGGTGGTCAGTCGAGCCCGGGCTGCGCGAGGAGCCGGACAAGGATCCAGACGTTCGCTGGCTGCTCGACAACCCGTATGCCGCCTACCTGATCCTCGACGAGGAACTGGCACAGAGGCCCTTAGGCACCCGGCGCAGCGCCGCTCTCTACCTGACCGCGCGGTTGGCAAGGCAGAACCTAGGGCAGTACCTGCCCGCGCTTCTGGTCGACTGTGACAGCGACGAGGAGTGCCTGGAGGTCATGTGTTGCATGGCGGCGCTCAGGGACGCCACTTCGCTCCGAACGCTGGAAGCATTCTCTGCGCGTGCCAACGAGGAAGCAAACGAGGCGCTCCTGGTGGTAGCCGTGCAAGGCCTGGGCCTGTCGACGCGGCCCAAGTATTTGCCCACGATCAGCTCTGTGCGCCAGAGGTTCAAGTCGCCCCGGGCCCAGCTCGAAGGCGCGAAGGCCGCCTGGCGCTGCGGCGACCAGAATGCCCTGGCGGAGGTCGGTCAGTTCCTCCACTCGCCCGACCTCGAGGTCCAGGGCGAAGCCATCGGTTTCCTGCGCGAGAGCTTCTGCGCGGAGGCCCTGGCCATGCTGGCCGGCCTGGCCCGGACGGCCGAGGACCAGGAAGTGGCAGCGAAGGCCGTCAAGGCCATCATAGAAGGAAGCAATTACGGCGAGCCCCTGCCCGGAGAGCAGAAGGAGACGACCGATCCGCCCGAGCTCGACGACCTAGTGGACCCCGCGGCCGGCCTGCCGGAACAGCCTGAGGAGCCGCCGGCCGACGCCACTCCGGGCGGACTTCCCCCCGATCTGTCCAAGCTCTCGGCCCAGGAGCTTCAGGAACTGCTGCAACGCATGGAGACCTGGTGGACCGCAGAGGGAGCCGAGCTGTTCGAGAAACGGCGCCAGACGGAGGACGTCTCATAGAACCATAGACGGGCTGGTGGCCGGGGCGTTCGCACGTTGCCCTGGGGCAGGGGAGGACTATAGATGAAAACAAGAGATCCAAGAGAGACCAGGGGCACCACCGGCGACAGCCGTAGCGGGCAGATGCTCATACTGTTCGCTGTCGTGGTGCTGATAATGGTCGTAATGTGCGTGCTCAGCGTCGACGTGGGGCGCATAGTCAGCTCCAATGCGGAGCTGCGTAACGCGGTGGATGCCGCGGCCCTGGCCGGGGCCAGCCAGCTCAGGGCGTTCGTTGACGAGGGCCAGAAAGCGCTGGCCAGAGAAGAAGCCACCGCTCTTGCCTGCGCCAATGAAGTGGCCGGAGATCCTCTGACGATCGACCCGGGCGAGGACATCGTCTTCGGCCGCTACGTCGAGGCCTCGCGAACGTTCAAGCCCGAGTCGCAGTTCGGGGCCGGCGAGGTTGTCGACAGCGTCATGATCCAGGGCCGGCGCACGGAGACCTCGCCGGACGGCCCGATCGAACTGTTCTTCGCCTCCATCTTCGGCATCCACGCCACGGCCCAGACGGTGCGCGCCGTCGGCACCAAGCCCCGCCGCTACGTCATGTTCGTGATGGACAGGTCCGGCTCGATGTGCTACGACACGACCAACATCCTCTACCGATACTCGCCCAACGCCGACGCCAGCATGGACAAGAGCCCCACCCAGTGGTACTGGATGCCGCGCAGGATTTACAAGGACGGCTACTGGCAGACGGCCTGGATGTACGCCGTGGACGACGGCACCGGGGACACGGTGACCGACTTCCTGCCGCCGCACATACAGTCGAACCTGCTCTACGGCACCTACTTCCGCTATTGCTCCAAGGACCAGCCCGGCACCGTCCAATCCGGCTGGCTCAGCGCGCCGGCGAACTTGACGATCCACTCAAGCTACGGGCCGAGCTACTCCTCGTGGAGCGCCGACAGCTACGGCCCGATCAGCTCTTGCGACTATGCGATGGCCAACGACAAGGTCGAGCCCATCCAGTCGAGCCAGGAAGCGGCCGTCGCCTTCGTCGACCTGCTCAACTCGGAGCGCGACCGGGCCGGCCTGGTCAGCTATGCCTGGTACGGGACCCTCGATCAGGAGCTGACCGACGATTGGCCGACCCTCCAGAACCAGATGCAGGTCTACGATGCGCGCGGGGCGACCGCCCTGGGCCCCGGCATGGAAACCGCGAACGATGAGTTCATCGACTCCGGGCGCGCCAGCGGGTTCGGCCAGCGCATCATGATCCTGCTGACCGACGGGCTGGCCAATACGGTCGACGGCAACTACTACAACAACCCCTACTCCGATGTGTCCGTCACGTTCTTTGGGACGTCCGTCCAGTGCCAGATATACCAGGCGGTGGTCAGCGACATAGCCACCGAAACTCAACGCGCAATGAACAACGGCATCAGGATCTACGCCGTCTCGTTCGGCGCCGGTGCCGACCAGCAGCTCATGCCCCTGATCGCCGCCAAGACCAGGGGAGCCTATTACTACGCCGCCGACCATTCGGACCTGACCGACATCTTCATGGACATCTTCTACAATCTGCCGGCGGTGCTGACCTACTGACCGCACGAGGGCAACCGACATGCGCGTGATGGTAGGGCTCATGATCCTGGTGGCCATCGTGGCCACCGTGTTCGGGCTCTTCCCCTCGGTCCGCTCAAAGGCCGAGGACGTCCTGTTCGGCCCGGAGACCGCGAAGAAGGCGGCCGCAGAGGAGAGCGAGGATGAGGAAAGCGTCGTCGCAGCAGCCGCAGTGAAGGCCGGAAACGGCCTGAAGAAGGTGCTCGTCGCGGCGAAGGAAGCCGTGACGGACGCCGGGCCGACCAGAGCCGCTCCGCCCGGGCAGAATGCAACGGCGGCCCCGGCCCCCTCGCCGCCTCAAGCGGGCCAGCAGCCCGCTCCTTCCGCCGCCCCGGCTACCCCGATTGCCCTTCCACCTGCGCTGAGCGGGGCGCGCTTCGGCATGACGTCCAGCCAAGTCCAGGCGGCCCACTCCGCCGGCTGGCACAGGCAGCAGGGCGGCGAAGAGATGTTCGCCCACTATCCGGTCCCGGACAAGAGCCAGGTCTTCCGGTTCCACTTCGCCAACGACTCACTGTACCTGATCGAGGTACAGTTCAAGCAGATCGAGGGCCAGACGCTCAAGGAGCTCTACGACTACTACCGCGAGAGCCTTGCCCAGACCTACCGGAACGCGCCCGAGGCCGGCGCCACGGGCTGGTCCGACGGCACGATTGACGTCCACATCCGCATGGACAAGGCCAAGAATCTGGTCCTCATCAGCTACATCTGCCCCTCGGCCAAAGGCTGAGCCGGCCCCGGCCCCGGCCTCCCTACCCCGTCCCGCGCCTCCGGCTGCCCGCCGCCGCGCCTTCACTGCAACGGTTGCTGGCCCTTGTGCCCCAAGCATTGCGCGGAAAGGCAATAACCGCTAGAATGCCGATTACAGATTCGGGAACATCCCGGATGGGGGGGCAGGTCGCCTGCAACGTGCACAAGGACCGCACCATGAGAGCTCTGAGCTATTTCGCTGCAGTGGCAGTCCTGACGGCCGCCTGGGCGGCCAGCGTCCTGGCAGGCAGCCAGGGTGGTCCCGACATCTGGGTCAAAGTGTCCGGCACCGACTGGCTTAGAGAGGTCACCGTCGAGTCCAGTGCCGCCGGAAACGTCTTCCAGATCCTGCTGGAGAACACGTCCGACACCCAGCAGGTCTACCACTTCGAGGGGCCTGCCAGCAGCGCCGATTGGCAGGTGGACTACGAGAGAGCGGGCAGCCCGTCGTCCAACGAGTTCGACCTGGCCCTGGACGCGGGCGAGTCGGACGCGCTCACGCTGACGGTGATGGAACAGGGGGCTCCGGACACCTTCTTCCTGGGCACCCTCGCCTTTGGCTTGGGCGGCGACGTGTCGCAGGCAGCGGCTAATCTGGTCGTTCCTGCGGACCTGGCAGTCCGGGCGGACGGACAGGCCACGTGGACGGGAGAGGACGTGATCGGCAGCGCCGATGACCAGGTCACGCTCAGCACGCTGCGGGTCGGCCAGTCGGCCAGCTTCAGCGTCCGGCTGCAGAACGTCCAGAACGCCTCGGTCTCCTACGACCTGCGCGCGCACCAGTCCACGGCCGACGCGCAGATCGTGCATTGCTCCCTGGACGGTCAGGACATCAGCGCAGACATCCTCTCCGCCACCGGCTATCGAACGTACACGCTCTACCCCGGGGAAGACCTGCTTCTCTCCTTCGCCCTGCTGCCGGTGGGCACGAGCGCGGGCCAGCGGGACGTGACGGTCGCGGCCCGGGCGGCGGAGATCGACTCGCCCGCGCTGGACATCACCCCCGTCTATGCCAACGTGCGCCCTTTCGCCGTCCACAAGGACGACGTCGCCCCAACCGGCGAGTCGATGATCGTCTATCCCGGAAGCCAGTTCAGGTCGGGCTTCTTCGGCCTGGTCAACTTCGACGGCGGGGCATTCCCGACGAAGGAAGCGGAGAAGTGGATTCTCTCGGGCTTCCAGGAGGGGGTGGCCGTCGATCCGGACACGGGCTACGTCTGGATCCAGGGCGGCACGGGCCTGCGCAAGGGCCTTGACCGCGCCGCAGATCAGATACTGGGCCAGGAGATCGCCGTGGCCGTCTACGACCAGGTAACCGGTCATGGCCACAACACGATGCTGCGGGTCATCGGATTCATCGTGGGCACGCTGGTCGAGTCGAGCCTGGGCGAGGGGGGCTACATCCGGATCGACGTATCCGGCTGGCTGGGTGACCTGTCCAGGTCGGACGCCGTGGCCATGAGCAGCCGGCTCGCCACGGGCGGCCTGCGCGAGAGCGGCTGGCGCGAGCTGCACTGAGGCGACCGCCACCCCCCGCGCGGCAGCTTTCGGCGCGCAACAGCATGACGGACCCGCGGGGCTGTCATTCGCCGGTCCCGTAACGGCGAAGCAACCTCACCATTGCCCCATCGCCACAACGCCGAGCCTTGTCCATGGGCCTCTTGCCCTGAGCGTCCCTCAGCTCGGCGAACGCGCTGCCGCTCGTGCCCTATACCTCACCTCACAGATCGGCACTCACCTCACGCAGCGCCGCATTGAGGCTCGTTGCATCCGGGTACCGGTCCTCGGCCTCGCGCGCCAGGCACTTCATGATGAGGTCGGCCAGCGGCTGAGGCACGTCCGGTCGAACCTCGGCGAGGGGCTCAGGCCGTTGAAGGGCATGCTGGAGGGCAAACTCGGCCCCCTCGGATACCAGGCTGCCGGTAAGCAGTTCGTAAGCAACACGTCCTGCGGCGTACACGTCGACCGCCGGGGACAGCCTGGGCTCCCCTCGGATCTGCTCCGGCGCCATGTACTGCAAGGTTCCGGCGGCTGCGCCCGGCTTGGTGAGGCGAGTGGCACCCTCCACCAATGCCAGCCCGAAGTCCATGACCTTGGCCGTGCCATCCTCAGTCACCATGATGTTCTCGGGCTTGACGTCCCGGTGCACGATCCCCTTCTGGTGGGCGTAGCCCAGGGCGTCAGTGACCTGGAGCAGAAGGTCAACACATTCCCGGGGCTCGAGGGTGCCTTTGTCGGAGAGGATGGCGCGCAAGGTTTGGCCCTCGACGTATTCCATGCTGATGTAGGAGCGTCCCTTTTCTTCCCCCACATCGAACACACCGACGATGTTGGGGTGGCTGAGCTGGGCGACGGCCTGGGCCTCACGGACCAAGCGCAGCCTTAGCTTGTCGTCCTCAGCCGGGTGCGACGAGAGAACCTTCAGCGCGACTGTTCGCCTAAGGCGCTTGTCCTCGGCGAGGTACACTGCCCCCATGCCACCGGCTCCCAGTGCCCTCTTGACAGAGTAGCGCTCCTTAGTCTCAGCCGACAGACGTTCGTATCCGCTCCTATCTACGACCACCGTGCGATCCGCGTGGAATTCCGGTCCTCGACGAGCGAACACGCCGCTCAGCGCCTGCACGTTCCTCAGGCGCTCCTGCACATCCCTGTACCCGTAATCGACACCCAGTATGTCGGCGTATATCTGCGAGGCCTGATCGTAGTGCCCCCCCAGCTCTCTGGCCTGTGCCATTCCGTAGAAGACGCCGAGGTTGTCGCTTGAGATGGACTCCTGCTCGAGAGCGGCCTCGAATCGGTCCACTGCAACGTCGTAGTGCTCCATCCTCATGAAGCATTCGGCCGAGTGCAGCAAAGCAGGTCTGCGGTACTCCTGATCAGCCGCCGCGCGCTGGAGCTGCTCGAGGGCCGTATCGTACCGACCGCTCTCCTTGAGCAGCACACCCAGTCTGAGACGCGCCGCCATGTCCTGAGCGTTCGACCTTAGGTGCTGCTCCAACATCCCAACGGCCGCCGCCTTGTCGTCCGCGATGCTGTAGAGCCGGGCGGCCTCGTCGTAGCGCTCCGCAGCCTCAAACAGCTTAGCAGCCTGCTCGAAGTCGCCGAGCTCCTCGAACAGCTCGGCGGCACGGCCAGAGCGGCCCGCCTGACGGAAGCACATCGCAGCTTCCTGTATCCTGTCGTTGGCTTCGTATATTTCGCCCGCCTTCTCGTACTGCCCGGCCTTCTCGTAAAGCTCCGCCGCTTTGAGGTAGTGGGCGAGCAGCTCGTTGCTCCGTGCCGCGCTGCTGTAGTCCTCCGCCCTCTCGAAAAGCTCTGCCGCCCGCTCGTTGCTCCCCATGTCCTGATATGCAGTCGCCGCACTTGCCAGGTCACCGCACTTCTCGTAGTTGGCAGCCGCCCTTCGCACGCAGTCGTGGAAGTCAACCCACACCAGCTGGTTCTTGACACACCGCAGGACGACGGACATCCCCGTGGCGTCCGCCTGGCCGCTCATGAGCCTGTGCTCGTGCGCATACCGGCAGATCACGGCCCCCTCCTTGTTACGAAGGCGAGCCGCATCGTCTGCCACGGTCAACACGGTGTGCTGGGGCGTCAGGACGACGTTATGAACCCAGGACGGCTCGTCCACCGCCCACACGGGCTCTTGACGCCTCACGTCCACGAGCTCAACTCTGCACATGGCCCTGCCGAGCACAAGCATGGCGCCGTCAGCGCTCAGCGAGACGCTGTGCACCCAGTCAGGGCCGGACCAATGGCGCATTTCCTTGCCATCTTCACCCAGCAGCACGCACGTGCCGTCCGCCCTCGCGACGCCACACAGACTGCCCTCTTCCGACAGGGCCACGTCCCACACTGTCTTCCCGAAGCTACGTTGCCACCTAACGCTGCCGTCGCTGTCAAGACACACCACCCGGCCGTCTTTCGTGCAACAGGCGATCCTGCTCGCAGACGACGTTACGCTGACCTTGACCGGCTCTGCCGTCAGGTCGAAATCCCACAGCAGAGACTTGTCCCTGGCCACGAAGTAAAGGTTCCTGTCGTTGCAGCCCAGAGCCAGCCGGCCGTCGCGCGATAGGGCAACGCAGGAGGGCAGTCCGCCCCACATGGGCTTGTAGCGCCACAGCAACTGGCCGTCATCGTCCAGCAGTTGGACCTCCCTGTTCGCGCATCCCACTGCGACGTAGCTGCCATCCTCTGACATGCTCAGACAGACAAGCGCGGCATCGAGTTCGCTCAGCCAAGCCAGTTCAGGACGCAGCACGTTGCGGAACAACTTGGCGGACGACCGAAGCAGTTGGTCGTCGCGTTCGTAGGCCTCCGCCGCCTCGAACGGGTGGCCGGCTTCCTCCAGGAGCTTTCCCGCCTGTCCGTAATCCCCCAGCCCTATGTAGCACTCGGCGCCCTCGCTGGCCATCCCCGCCTGGGCATAGAGCGCGGCGGCCTCCGCCGTGTTGCCCGCCTCCTGGTAGAGCTGCGCCGCTGCTGCGGTATTGCCGGCGGCCCGGAGCACCCGCGCGGCTCCGCCCAGGTCACCGGCCCGCCGGTACATGCTGACGGCCTTGGCGAACTGACCGGCCTCCCCATAGAGCTCGGCCGCCTCGTCGTATTCGCCGAGCGCTGCCCGGGCGTCCGCAGCTCGCGAGAGCATGCCGATTTCCGCGTAGAGGCCCGCCGCCGATTCGAAGTCCTTGGCTTGCTCAAGAGCTGCAGCCGCCCTGTCCTTCTTCGAGCACTGCAGCCAGAGCTCTGAGGCCCGTTTGTGCTCTCCCGCCCTCTCAAACAATTCGGCTGCCTGCTCAAGCAGTCCTGCTCGCCCTGCCGCGTCGGCAGCGGAGGCGTAGTCTCCCTGCTGCTCATAGGCGACTGCCAGGGCGTCCCACGCTTCCTCTTGTCGGTACAGCTCGATGGCCTCGCCGACCCGGCCCTTCGATAGCAACTTGTGCGCCTTCTTTGCTCGGTTACCTATCGGCCACATCTGCCCCGTTCCTCCCTGTGCGCTGCCCGCGGCGGAGGCCGGCCTTACGGATCAGCGTCTCAAAGACATCCTGCTGCTCCCTCACGACCTCTGCCTCAATCGGGGGAGCAACGCGCAGGACCTCCTCCAGGGTCGTGATGCCCTGCACTGCCTTGACGAAGCCGGCCTGCTTTAGCGACAGAAAGCCGGGGTCCTTGCGTATGAGCTCAATCAACTCACGTGCCGCAGGTCTGCCCAGAAGGACATCGCGCATCTCCGAACCGACGACAAAAAGCTCAAAGACGCCCGTGCGGCCGCGAAATCCTGATCCCAGGCATTCCTGGCAGCCCGTCCCGCGTCGGAAGTCAATTGTGTCCGGATCGAAGCCTTTCACCTGGAACTGCTGAACGATGTCCCTGCGCGGGACGTATACCTCAGAGCAGTTCGGACAGACTTTTCGGACGAGCCTCTGGGCCAGCACGAGCAAGTCGGCCGACGCGAGGAACGTGGCTGCCCCCGAGACATTGGCAAGCCGGACGATGGCACTCGCCGTCTCCTCTGCATGTAGGGTCGCGAACACCTTGTGGCCCATGAGCGCGCACTCGAGCAGCGCCTCAACCGTCTCGCTGGTGTCGATCTCTCCCAAGGCAATCACGTCCGGATCGTGGTGCAACACGCCGAACAGCGCGCGCGGCAGATCGACCGCCTCGCGACCGGCCAGGTTGTTCTGGACAACACCCTCCATTGCGTACTCGACCGGAGCTTCCACCGTCACGATCTTGGTGGCACCGTCGTTCAGGTGGTTGAGCGTGGCATACAGCGTCGTCGTCTTTCCTGCTCCCGTCGGTCCCGCGAAGAGGGCCACCCCCGAGCTTTGGGCCGCCATCGCCGTGTAAGCCGCCATTTGTGCCGGCAGCATGCCCAGCTCGTCAAGGTCCATCAGCCCGGCGTCCTTGCGGAAGATCCGGATCGCCACGGCCTCGCCGAAGACCACGCGGCACACTGCCACACGCAGGTCGACCTTCTCGCCGTCCACGTCGGCCAGGATCCGCCCTTCCTGTTGCTGCAGGACCTTCGAGATGTCCAGGCCCGCGAGCGCCTTCGCCCTTACGGCCATCGGTTGGGCGAGTGGCAGCGGCAAATCCGTAGCGAATGTCAACGCGCCGTCTATCCGGAAGCGGATCCTAACGCGGTCGCGTTCCGGTTCGATGTGAATATCGCTCGCACGCTCTTGCAGGGCCCTGTAGACGATGTAGTCGAAGGCACTCGAGGCGCGATTGACTTCGTGCTGCTCCGCGATGGCTCCGCTCTCAATGACAAGCGGCGCCGGCAGCACGTCAGCCGCCCCTCCAGCCATATCGCCCGCCCTTCCCTGCCCTCCCACGGTCTTCTGCAGGAGCAGCGATTCGATGGCATCGGCAATGCGCGTCCGACTGCACATGGCCAGTTCCACGTCTGCCCCCAGCATGTCCTCGAGCTGGAGAACCAGGTTCTGGTCAGTGGGATCGGCAAGGACAACAGTCACGGCTCCGTCCGTCTCGAGCATCGGGATCACGGAGTTGAGCTTCAGGAACCGCTCAGGCAGCCGGCTGAATACGGCAATGTCGACGAGGCTCGGCTGAGGAACTACGTAGGGGATGTCAAGCTGCCGGCTCAAGGCTCGAGCCAGTTCCTCCTCGCCAACGATCTCCTGGTCGAGGAGGATCTTGCCCAGAGGGTCCCCGGTGAGTGCCTGTTGGCCCAGCACGTCCTGCAACTGCTCCCGGGTGATGGTGCCATTCTCAACCAACACGTCGCCGATCCGCATCTTCTTCCCATGTCGTTTGATTGAGTCCCGCAGCTGCCGGCGAGTTATGTAGCCAAGGTCCGCCAATATGTCGCCGAGCCTCTCCCGCTGCTCCTGCTCCTTGTGGATCTGAAGCGCGTGGTTCAGCTGGCTTCGAGTGATGATGTTGTCATCAACAAGCAGCTCTCCCAACGGCCCCTCCGCAGTTGCCATTTCATTCTCCCAGGGAACGGCGATGAGTCGCCGGCCAGTACCCGGCCTGGCCGGCAAAGCACCCGATCAGGGCCTGTGCTGTCATTTCAGACGCAGATTTGAGTGGCGTGCCGAAGCAGCAAGCCAACTCCTGTAGCCGCGGGCAAACGGTCCGGTTGCCTGACGGCGCACATTATAGGGGCACCGGCGGCCTTTTCAAGACCTGGCTTGAGCAGGGGAGGCGTGCAGACCGGAAGGCCCTTGCCCACTATTGGGCTCCCTGGTCCCTGGCAGACGATCCACTACGGCTGCGCCTCTGCTGCTTCGGCCTCGAATGGTGGATCCCACGCCGGCGGGTATGTCCCAGTCGGCCCGAATCGCCCCATCTCATCGTAGCGCGCTCTTGCGCCGTGCTCTCGAAGCATGGTAGCTATCCCCTCGCGGCGCATCTCCAATGCGTGATCCAGAACGGAACGGCCCTCATTGTCGACGGCGTTCACGTCGGCGCCCCTCTCTATGAGGAACTCCACGACGTCCGGATTCCCGCCAACGACGGCCCACATCAACTGGGTCAACCCCTGGGCGTCCCGCCGCGGTGCGACAGCTCCCCTATCGACAAGCATCTCCAGCGTCTCCCTGTCACTTCCCCGGAAGGCATGCCACAGCGGCGTCTCGCCGTACGCGTTCGTAGCGTTAACGTCCGCTCCAGCGGCCAGTAACAGTCGAACGGCCGGGCCTCCATTGGTCCGAATGTACCCCCCCGCACGCCTCCATGAGAGGCGTGTTGCCTTCGGAGTCCTTCGCGTCTACTTCAGCACCGGCTGCCAGAAGGAGGCGCACCGCTTCCGTATTGCCACCCCACGCCGCTTCATGCAGGGGAGTCATTTGGACATTGTCCCTCGCATCCACAACAGCGCCTTGGTCGAGGAGCATCTGCAGGGCTTCCGGCGAGCCGCCCATCGCAGCGAAATGAAGCGCGGTATCCCCGGCGTTATTGGTCGCATTGACACACGCACCCCTGGCCAGCAGCAAGGAGGCCATCTCCGGGTGGCCACGCGCCGGGGCCCAAAACAGAGCTGTCGAGCCGTACCCGTCCCTAACATCCACCTTGATACCACGTGCGAGGAGGAGTTCCGCCACGGACACACGCGCCTGCAGGGCCGCGTAGTGCAGCGCCGTAAACCTGTACTCATCACATGCAGAGGGATCTTCGCCGGCATCAAGCAGGCCCTCGACCGCTTCCCTGTCCCCCGCCGCAGCCGCCCTGTGCAGCGCACGGTCGGAGACGAACAGCGGCTGGACATCAGGATACTCCGTGGCGCAGGAGCCCGTGCAAAACAACACCGGAACGATGCAAAAGGTCACCAACTGCTGGAGCACTTTGCCGTTCATGCTGCGTACCCTCCTTCAGTCAGCACCCGCCGCCCGGCGCCTTCCGACCGCAGGAGGCAAGCGACAGAACGAATAAAGCGCCCAGCAATGCCTTGACGTACCACTTCATCTCCCCGCCCCTCGTGCTGAAGGCGCTGTACCACTACTCCCCGTCCGTCTCAGACTCATCGCCGGTCTGGCCAGCAGGCCAGACGCCAAGGGCGGCCCGGCGCAGTTTCTCCAGTTGCGGATCCCCATCCTCCTCGGCACCTGCGGGCTCCAGCAGGTCGCCCGCCGCCTCCCGATCCCGTGCGGCGAAGGACAGGAACGCAACCAACAGCCGGAGGTCCGCATTCGACGGGTCGGCCTCGAGCGCCCCCTTCAGCCGGCCCAGCACCTCCGCGTACCTCTCGGCGTCGCCGAAGACCCCGGCGGGCTTAAGCATGACCACGTCCAACGTCGGCAGCGCGTCCAGCCCCTCGCGCAGCATCCGGGCGGCGGACTCGTAAGACCCCGCCCCAATGAAGGCCAGCGCGAGCGCCAGCCGCACCGTCGGATCCTCCGGCGCCTCCTTCAGAACCGAACTGAACGCGTGGATTGCTTCGCCGAACTTCCCCTTTCGGAGCTTCGCCTCCCCAACGGCGAAGGGCAGCGTCACGAGCGGCTCGCCCCCGAGCATCGGCGCCAGGCGGGAACCGAACGTCTCGCGCTTGCGCTCGCGCGCCGGCTGCGGCTCGGCCCCGCCGCGCTCCTCCGACCGCAGCACACTGACCGGCACCGGCGCCTCCCTGACCACGGGCACGGGCGTGTAATGGCTGGCCGCCCAGGCGATGTAGTCCAGCGGCGACCACGCCGGGCCGGTCGGCTCGCGCCCAATGGCGACGTAAGGCGTCCTCCGCAGCGGCCAGTAGGTGTAGCCCCCCGAGGGGCCGTAGAAGACCGGGTAACGGACGGTGCGCGTGATCAGCCCGCCGCCCGGCAGGGCGGTCGTGACCGCGTAGTCCGACGGCCACCACGGGGTCGGCGCAGATGGCCCGGCGGCGGCCGGTGCGGGTTCGGACGGGGCGGGCGCATTCACGGTTGTCTTCGGGCTCTGCCGACGGGCGCCGGGAAGCTGCTTGGGCGAGACCGCCAGGCAGGAAAGCGCAGCGATAAAGGCGATTGCATGGATGGCGGCGACCATTTCGTGCCTCCCAAGCCGTGGCCTTCTATCCTCTTACATTATACCCCGCGGCGTGGATAGCGGCCAGACCGCCGGGCGGGGCGTGTCCTCCGCCATGTGGCAGAGCTGCGGCCAGCGGGAGGGCTATGTCGCCCGCCCCCCGGCGGGCTCAAGGGGCTGCTGATCCCCTGTCCCCTGGCCTGACGGCCAGGGCTACGTCTATGTCGCCCCTGGCGGGGCTGGACGGCTACGACCCTCGACTGCCGCGCCACATCGTAAGTCCCGACAGGGACGGCATATCCGTGGCCGGGGGCGCCAGCCTCCAGAACCCGGCTGCCCCTCCCTATACAGAGTCCCCCGCACGGCGGGCGACATAACCGAACCTGAGTGCCTCCGGAGCCCCGAACTTCAATACCGAAGCTCCAGCTGGCCCCTGCACGGTCCACGAAAAAAAGGCCGGGCCATGAAGGCCCGGCCAGCACAACGCACCTATCCCCCTCCTACTCCGTCGCTTCCTGCTGCTCCTCCGCCGGCGCCTCGTCCTTTGCCTCAGCCTGCGCTTGCCGTTCGGCTGCAAGAAGCAGCTCCAGCATAACGAGGTCCTTCGGGCCGGCGTCTTGTGCCGCCCACAGGACCTCCCCTGCCTGTCCGAAATGACCGATCGCGAAGTAATGGAAGCCCAGCAATAACTGGACGTCCCGGTTCGCGGGGTCATTCTGGGCCGCCTCCCGCAGCCGTTCGGCGATGCGATCGTACGTCCCGCCAGGGCCGAAAGCCTCCGGCGGGTCGAGTTGCACCACCTTCACGTCCTCCAGGCCGCGGAGCCCCTGCTTCAGCGCCCGGGCCGCGCCTGCATAATCCTCATCGGCCACCAGCGCCATGGACAGTGCGATGTGGACGGCCGGCTCGTCCGGCGTCTCCAGCAGCGCCTGCCGGAACGCGAACGCCGCCTGATCGAAGTCACCGTCCCGCAGCGCCTGCTCTCCCAGCGCGAAGGCTGCCGGCACCTTCTGCGAGCCACCCAGCATGGGGGCCAGGCGCGAGTCGAAGAGCTTCGCGTCGGACTTCGGCGGAGCCGGCTTCAGCGGAATGCCGTACGGTCCGGTCGCGACCGGGGCGGACGGCGACGTGACGGTGGGCGTATCGAGGACAACGTAATGGGTGTACTCCCGCGTGACCGTGTGCGTGTACGGCAACGAAAGCGAGACGTACCCGCTCGGCCAATTGAAGTACGTATATAGGCCGGGCCAGTACCTGACGGACGGAGTCGCAATGGGGATGCGGCGAGAAGGACGCGGGTGAAGCGACCCAAACACGCGGACGTGCACCCCATCCCGGTCGCCAGGCCGCTCACGGTACCTTGGCGCGGGATGGATCCGGATGCCTCGAAGGTCTACAGCACCGACAGGTTCCTCATGCTGCGGCTCCGGCGGGGCGCTGATGGCCTTGCGGTTGACGGCGCGGCCGGGCCGCTTAGGCCCGGGCCGGCCATCGCGCGCGTCCACCGCCGGGGCCGCCATGAGGACGGCCATGACCAGCCCAATCCCGATGAATGTTCCCGACTTCATCGCCACCCTCCTTCTATAGATATTATACCCCACGGCGGCGCGCGCGACACCCGCGGGCAAGGTAAGACGGCAGTCGGGCCCGGCCGTGCTTGGGGGGGGCCTTCTAATGAGAATCGGCCCCGCTCCTTGCACCCTCTCGGCGGAATTGATACACTAAATGCACAAAATGGACAGGATTGGCACGCGCGTGCGCCCCGTCGTCACGTGCTGATGCGGCACGGGGGCTGGGCGCGTGATGGATAGATTCGAGGCGGCAGCATGCATCATTGCTGGACTGTCAGAGGATACGATGGAGCTTCTTCTTGTCACAAGTCAAGCAGACCATACGAGTTAGGTTTTCCAAACAGGGAGACGTCAGATTCACATCGCATCATGACCTGATGCGAGTCTTCGAGCGGGCGCTCAGGCGCGCGGATCTCCCCATCGCAATGAGCGAGGGCCACCATCCTCGCCCACGAATCAGCTTTCCCATGGCCCTCAGCGTGGGCATTGCGGGGCTGAGCGAGGTCGCAGACGTCGGCCTCTGCGAATGGACCGAGCCGGAGCAGTTCCGGTCCAGGCTTCAGGCGGAGCTGCCGGAAGGGATCCGGATAGGC
>CAZSET010000007.1:19925-34473 GCA_964605915.1 uncultured candidatus Brocadiaceae bacterium
GCTCCGTCCAGATAACGGCGACCAACGCGAGCCGCCAGCCGAGGGAGGTCTCCTATCGCGTCCCCTTGCTTGCCGGGCATGTCCTGACCGAGGAGCGGATCCAGAAACTGCTGGCCAGCGAGAGCGCGTGTGTCACGCGCACCCGGCAGAAGGATGCTAAGGAGGTCGACGTCCGGCAGTTTCTGAAGGCCATCCGGCTGGAGGGCGATACGTTGCACATGCTGCTGAGCTGCACGGACGAGGGGACCGCCCGCCCGGAGGAGGTGCTGGAAGTGCTCGGGTGCCAGGAGGGACGCGACTACGCCAAGGGGCTGATCGAGCGCACGCACGTGAGTCTGTCTCCCTCGCGCTAAGCGAGAACGGAGACGTGATGGAACAGATAATGCTGGTGAACGTCATCGAGGAGCAGGAGGTCCGCATTGCCGTCCTGGAAGATGGGAAGCTGGACCAGCTCTACCTGGAACGCACGGGCCGCGAGCACATCGTCGGCAACATCCAGAAGGGAATCATCGTCAACATCGTCCCCAACATCGAGGCGGCCTTCGTTGAGTTCGGCTACAGGAAGCATGGATTCCTGCACATTTCCGACGTGCTGCCTTCCGCCGTGGGGAAGGACCGCCGCTCGGACGACATCCGCAGGCTGCTCAGCGAAGGGCAGGAGCTGCTGGTCCAGGTGACCAAGGAAGGCATCGGAGACAAGGGTCCGAGCCTGACCACCTACCTGAGCCTGCCGGGTCGCTACCTGGTGCTGATGCCGGGGCTGTCGCGGCGCGGCGTCTCCCGTCGCATCCAGGACAACGCCGAACGCGACCGGCTGCGCCAGATCATCAAGAAGCTGGACGTGCCGAACAACGTGGGCCTGATCGTCCGAACCGCCGGCGAAGGACGCAAACAGAGCGATCTGGAGCGGGACATGGACTACCTGCTGCGCCTCTGGCACACCATCAGCCAAAGGGCCGAGCGCTCCAAGGCGCCGGCAATGGTCTACCAGGAGAGCGATCCGGTCACCCGGGCCATCCGCGACGTCTTCACGGACGACATCCGCCGGATCGTGGTGGACAGCGAAGCAGTCTACGAGAAGGTCCGGGAGTTCCTGCGGGCCGTCATGCCCCGCCACGTGAGGAAAGTGAAGCTCCACGACGCCACGGACCCGATCTTCCACCACTACGGCGTGGAGGGAGAGATCGAGAAGATGCACAGCCGCCGCGTCTCCCTGCCCAGCGGAGGCTCCATCATCATGGAACAGACCGAGGCGCTGGTGGCCATAGACGTCAACAGCGGCCAGTACAAAGGCCGCGGCGACGCGGAGGAGACGGCGTTTCGGATGAACATGGAGGCGGCGCCCGAGATAGCCAGGCAGATACGGCTGCGCGACCTGGGCGGCGTGGTCATCATGGACTTCATCGACATGGAGGAGCAGGAGCCCCGCACCAAGGTGGAGCAGGCCCTCTGGGAAGCGCTCAAGAAGGACAAGGCGCGGTTCCGAATGCTCAAAATGTCCCCCTTCTGCATCGTGGAGATGACCCGGCAGCGGCAGAGGCAGAGCCTGCAGCAGTCCACCTACGTCGAATGTCCCATCTGCCGAGGCAGCGGCTACGTCAAGAGCGGCGAGACCCTGGCCCTGCAGATCCTGCGGGAGATGAAGGCCAGCATGGAGCGTAAGGGGTATGAACAGATCATGGTGTCCGTCACGCCGGAGGTGGCCAACTACCTGAGCAATGAGATGAGGGCGGACCTGATGGAGCTGGAGCGCAGCAGCGGCAAGCAGGTCCACATCGCTGCGGACTCATTGATCGGCCAGGGCCAGTACCAGTTGCGGTTCCTCAGCGGCGAGGGCCGTGAGGTCAAGCCCAAGAAGGGCTGAGCCCGGGCGGCGGAGCAACGTCGCGGAAGTTGAAAAGCAGTTGCGGATGGCCTATAATCGTTCTTTTGCCGGTTCCCCGCTGTTTCGCGCTTCTGGGGGCGCGATGTACGCCATACTGGACAATCACGGGAAGCAGTACAAGGTTCGGCCGGGCGAGCAGATCCAGGTCGACCGTCTGGAAGCCGAGGAGGGAGAGCTGGTCGAGTTCGGCCGCATCCTGATGGTCGGCGACGACGGCGAAGTGCGCGTCGGCAGGCCGCACCTGCCCGGCGCAAGGATACTGGCCGAGGTCATCCGGCACGAGAAGGGCCCGAAACTCACCATGATGCGGATGAAAGCGACCAAGGGCAAACAGGCCAAGATGGGCCATCGCCAGAAATACACCCGCGTCCTCATCAGGGAGATACATCCGGAGTAGTTCCGAGTCGACGAGGCATCACACCATGGCACACAAAAAGGGACAAGGCTCCTCGCGGAACGGACGCGACAGCAACCCTCAGTACCGGGGGGTCAAACGCTTCGGCGGGCAGAGAGTGAAAGCCGGCTCGATCCTGGTGCGGCAGTGCGGAACGCGCTTCCGCCCAGGAAGGAACGTCGGCTGTGGGAAGGACTACACGCTGTTCGCCACAGCGGCCGGCGTGGTCGAGTTCGCCTCCGGCAGACGCGTCAACGTTCTCGCCGACTGACCGGCCGAGCGCTCTGCGCCTTGCCAGCTGGGAACCGCATCCGAACGGCTGCTTCCCCCGCGCGGGGGGGCGGCCGTTGCCATTTGATCGGACGGACAGCCGCCCTGCATTCAAGGGAACAGGTGCGCCATGCGGTTCGTCGACGAGGCCACAATCCGCGTCAGGGGGGGCGACGGCGGGGACGGATGCGTGAGCTTCCGGCGGGAGAAATATATCCCCCGCGGCGGGCCTGACGGCGGCGACGGCGGGGACGGCGGGGACGTGATCATCACGACGGACCCGAATCTGAGCACCCTCCTGGACCTGGTCTCCAAGGCGGAGTTCCGCGGCGGCGACGGCGGGCGGGGCAAATCCAAGAAACAGCATGGCGCCAACGGCGCCGACGTCGTCATCCACGTGCCGCCCGGCACGGTCGTCATCGATGAGGAAACCGGCCTGACGCTCCGGGACCTGAGCGAGGCGGGACGGTCCCTCAACGTCGCCAGAGGCGGCAAGGGCGGACGCGGCAACGCCCGGTTCGCCACGGCGCAGCACCAGGCCCCTACCGAGTTCCAAGAAGGGCGGCCGGGCCAGGAGCGCCGCCTGCGCCTGGAGCTGAAGCTCGTGGCCGACGTCGGCCTGATCGGCCAGCCCAACGTGGGAAAGTCCACGCTGCTCAGTCGCATCAGCGCTGCCCATCCGAAGGTCGCCTCCTATCCCTTCACCACGCTTGACCCCGCCATCGGCATCGTCGAGGCCGATTCCTACCAGCGCTTCACCGTCGCGGACATCCCGGGGCTGATCCGCGGCGCGCACGAAGGGAAGGGGCTCGGCGACGAGTTCCTCCGACACATCGAACGCACGCGCCTGGTGGTGCACATGGTCGACCCGGCCCCGCCCGACGGGAGCGACCCCGCCGCGAACTACCGCGCCGTGCGCGAGGAGCTGCGCCTGCACAGCGCTGCCCTCGCCGAGAAGCCCGAACTTGTGGTCGCCAACAAGATGGACCTGCCCGGAGCGGCCGCCGGCCTGGAGAGACTGCGCGATGCGCTGGACAGAGAGGTGATGCCCATTTCGGCGCTGACGCGCAGCGGGCTACGTGAGCTGGTCGCCCGCCTTCTCCATGGACTTCAGGAACTGAAGTCCCGGCCCCAAGAAGAGCGGGCCCCGGAGCTCTGACGGTCCTTCAACTCCGGGCGCAGTCCTGCCGCTTCCCGTCTCTCGCGCTCCATCCGTATGGTTTCTCTGCCAATCTACGGGGAGCGGGGCGTCGTAGCAGTGCGGGACGCATGACATGACGGCGCAGCCGGCCAGGGGAGATTCCTCGTTGTCCCGTCCCGCGTCCGCGGGGCGGGGTCCTCGGAATGACGTGCAACGGGAAGCCGCCCGAGCTTGCCCCGTGGAGTGCGGCGGCTCGCCGTCCCCGTGGGCGCTGGCCTGGTGAATGGCGAGGCAACAATCGCCCGCTACTTCCCGATGCAGAATTGGCTGAATATGCGGTCCAGGATATCCTGCGAGGCGACTTGGCCGGTCACTTCGCCCAGGGCGTCGGCCGCTTCGCGAAGGTTGAGGGCGGCGAACTCGTAACCTATCCCCGCCTCCACGGCCTTCTGGGCGTGGGCGAGTTCGTCCAGGGCTCGCCGGACGGCATGGCGCTGCCGTGCGTTGAACAGACAATCCGAAGCGGACGCGTCCAGCCGGCCCTCCGTCACCGTGCGCCCCAGTGCCTGGCGCAGCGCGTCCACGCCCTCGCCCGTGAGGGCGGAGGTGTGGAGCGTCTCCCATGCGAAGGCCCCGGCGTGAAGGGCGGCCTCGTCGAGCACCTGGGGCAGGTCGCACTTGTTGACGACGCAGACCGCCCGTGAAGGCGGCGGCAAAGCCACGCCGGCCAGCAGACCATCGGGCAGCGGCACCGACCCGTCCAGCACGACCACTAGCAACTGGCACGTGCCGACCTGCCGCGCCGCCCGCTCAACGGCTTCGGCCTCCGGACCGTCCGTTGCCCCGGCCAGGCCCGCCGTGTCGCTGACGCGGAAGAACACCCCATCCACGTCGATCTCTGCGCTGACGGCATCCCGGGTGGTGCCTGCCCGCGGATGCACGATCGCCCTGTCGAACCCGGCCAGCCTGTTGAGCAGGCTGGACTTGCCGGCGTTGGGGGGGCCGCATATGACCACGTGCACGCTGCCGTTGCTGGCCACCTCCCCCCTGCCCCTCTCGATGTCGCGGTCCATCTCCTGCCGGAGGCGCCGGCACTGCCCCGCGAACTGCTGCTCCCCCATCAGCTCGATCCCGTGCTCAGCGAAGTCCAGCGCGGCCTCGACGCGCACCCGCAGCCCGGTGATCTGCTCCTGGAAATCGGCACAGCGCCGGCCGACGGCGCCCGTGAGCTTCGAGCTTGCGGCCAGGAGCTCGGAATCGCTCCGGGCGCGCACGATGGCCAGGACGGCCTCCGCCGAGGCCAGGTCGATGCGGCCGTTCACGAACGCCCGGCGAGTGAACTCCCCCGGCTCGGCCAGGCGCAACTTTGCCGGCCCTCGCGCCAGCAGGTCGTCCAGCAGCATGTCCAGCAATGCCGGCGAGCCGGGCACGTGGAACTCGACGACGTCCTCCCGCGTGTACGAGCGCGGCGCGCGCATGACGTAGACCACGGCCGGGACGGACAGGCCCTCGCCGCGCAGCGCGAGTTCGCCGGCAGTGGCCCGAAACGTGCCCTGCCACCGGCCGCCCTTTCCCTGCCTGGGCCGGAAACGCCCGGCCGCACAGCGCAGTGCCTCCGGGCCGCTCAACCTGACCACGGCCCGCATCGAGTAGCCGGCCGGCGTCGAGACGGCGACGATGGTGTCCCCCGCCCCTGTCATTCGTCCGGGAACCTCAGTTCGTCCCGGGACAGCAGGAAGCGTTCCGCCCCGGCGCACCAGGCGCCGTTGGCCCCGCTCACGATGCGGTCCAGCTCACCGAAGATGCTCTTCAGGGGCTCGTCTTCTCGCTCGGCGCACCGGTCCAGCTCTGCCAGCGCCGTCAGCGGCAGCCGGAGCTGCGTGTAGATGAGCTTCTTGCCGCCCGGGATATTGGGAAGGTCCAGTATGGTCTGCGCGACCGAGTCCAGTCCGCCGACATGCGTGACCATGCCGGCCGGATCGACGCGACCCTCGCTCATCAGTCCGAGCGCGATGCGCATGTCCTCGGTGTTGCCCCCGCTGGTGCCGACGATGTGGTGCTCTTCGTAGTGGACGTTGTAGAAGTTGAACTCGGCCGCGAAGTCCTTGCGTGGAGGCCCGGCGAAGAAGTTCAGGCAGCCGTTGCGCCCCAGCATCGCGTCCCCCTGGCGCACCAACTCCTCGCCCGGGAAGAACACGAACACGTCGTCCATCATCTGCTCCTGAGTGAAGGAGCGCACGATGTCGGTCAGGGCTTCCGTCCCGCCAGCGCCCTGGTTTGGGTCCAGGTACTCCAGCTCGATGCCTTGCTCCGCCGCGCGCTCGGGGGGGAACAGGGCACGGGCACGGGCGAGCTTCTCTGAATCGACGTCCGTGACGAGGAGACGCTTCGGATTGCGCGATCCGTGAAGAGCAAAGTCGACGGCACCCAGCCCCATCGGTCCCGCAGCCGCCAGAAGGGCGCAGTTGCCGCCCTCCCGGATGCCCATCTCGTGGTGGTAGGTGCCGGGAGCCCAGTGGTATTGCGCGCGGAAGGCGCCAACGATGCAGGACATGGGCTCGGCGAGGGACGCCTTGAAGAAAGCGTCGCCGTGGTAGGGCAGCAGGCAGTCCATCGCCATGACTTCCTGCGGCATCAGGATTCTCGTCGCGTTGCCCCCGATGTACGGATAGGAGTACCCCGGCGAGTCCGTGGAGCCCTCGTAATTGAGGGCGGGCTGAATGGCGTACATCTGGCCGGGCTCGAAGCGGTCCCGCCACTTGGCCCCGACTTCCAGCAGCCGCCCCGCAAACTCATGGCCCAGAATGGTCGGGTGCTCGGCCACGTCTGCGGGAATGCGCTTGTGCGCAGGGCCCTGCTCGGCAGCCTTGTGCGAAGACATGCAGATGCTGTTGGTCACGACCTCGGCCAGGATCTCGTCTTCGGCGGGCTCGGGCAGCTCAAAGGTCTCCAGCCGAAGGTCCCGCCGACCGTATATCCTCACAGCTCGCGTTCTTGGGGGCATGCCGCGATTCCTCTTGCGGGGCAGAAGCAGGCAAGAACGTCACAGCGATTATAGCGGGGCGGGCGGAGGGGAGAAAGCGGAGCGCCCGGCCACCACGGTGGGTTGGACGGCAACCGAAGGATCAGGCCTCGGCGGATTCCTCGGCCTTCTCCCCGGATACGGCGAAGACCAGGCGCGTGTGAGCGATGCGAATCGTGTCCCCGTCGTAGAGCAGAGACCTGGTGATCCGGCGGCCGTTCAGGTAGGTGCCGTTGTGGCTTTCGCAGTCGACCAGCCAGAAGAACTCGCCGTCGTAATCGATCCTGCAGTGCTTGCGGGAGGTCCCCTTCTCGACGATCTTCAGGTCGTTGACGCTCCGCCGGCCGATGGTAAAGGAGCCAAGGCGTGCTATCTCGGCCTTGGTGCCGGCATCGGGTCCGTTCTGTATCTCCAGCGTCGCTTTCATGTGGACAACGCAGCCCGACCGGCAGGGCGGGGCCGTCAAAGGCCGGCCTCCGCGGCTTTCTCGTCCAGGGCCCGGCGCATATCCGCAGGCGTGTTGTAACGCTCGTAGTCCGACATGGCCTGGCGGATGACGGCGCAGATGCCCTCAGGAATGGCCGGGTTGACCTCGTTGGGCGCCTGGACGACCCGATCGAAGGCGCTTGACGCCTTCTCGCTGGGCAGCACGTCCCTGAACGGCGGTCTCGCGCAGAGCATGTAGTAAAGGACGGCGCCGGCCCCGAAGACGTCGGCCTTCTGATCGGCGACCGCCGGATAGGCTATCAACTCGGGCGCGGCAAACGAAGGATCGACGCTCAGGCTGCCGTCCATGACGCGGGTCACCTGCGAATCCTGCCGGCCCGCCAGGGGCTTGACCAGATCGAAGTCCGTCAGCTTGGCCTGCATCCCCTTGCAAACGATCACGTTGTCCGGGCGGACGGCCCGAAAGACGATGTCTTGCTCGTAGGCATGCTGGAGGGCGTCCAGCACCTGGCGCTCGATCTCCAACGCCTGCTCGGTTCTCAGCGGCTTGCCGGCACGGTCGATTACTTCCTGCAGGTTCCGGCCCTCGACGAACTCCATCGCCACGAAGAACCAATCGCCCGACCGACCGCCCTTAAGGACGCGAACGAAGTTCGGGTGACGCAGCAGAGCACCGTGCTTGGCACCGCGGATGAAGCGGTTCTGGATCTCGACGGTCACCCTGTCGAGCGGCTTGAGGACCTTGACGGCAACGGGGATGTCCCTCTCCGGGTCGCGCGCCCGGAATACCACGGATATGTCCCCGTTGAAGACGATGTCCTCAAGCTGATAGCCGGACAGCTCCTTGCCCTTCAGGGCGGCCACGAGGTCGTAGGCTTCCTGCTCCGCCTCCCTGGTGCCGAGTTCGGCCAGGTCGACCTTCCGCTCGGCGGACGCCGGCGGGTAGACGACGACAAGTTGGTGGCTGCCCACGGTCACGCGGTCTTCATGCTCAAGCTGGACCTTGCCCTGGATGAGCTCGTCGTTGACCCGCGTCCCGTTGCGGCTGCCCAGGTCCTCGACGAAGAGCCGCCCTCCGTCGAAGGTGAACTGGGAATGCCGTCGCGAAAGCTGCGGATCCGATATCCTTATCTGGCAGAACGCGCCCCGCCCAAGCCAGACGGCTTCTTCCTCGTCACTGGGCGGGACCTCGTACTCGAAGTTAGCCTGCCTGCCCACTTCCACGCGGAGGCGGGGATTCATAGCGCTCCCCTCTACGAACTCGACTTTGGCCCGGCTTCGGAAGGTCCCTACTGCGCAACGCCCGCCTCGGGCGCCCTGTTCGGAGGCGGCGCCTTCCTGCGGGAGCGCGCAACCTCGACCGCGGAGCTGAGCTCCAGCATCACTTGCCGCATAGACTTATAGCGCAAATCCCGGTCCTTTGCAATGCATTTTTGCGCCAGTTCCTCCAGGGCCGCCGGCATGTCGGGCGCCACCTCACGAAGCCGCAGCGGCTCCACGTTCAGGTGGTCTTGCATCGTGCGGCTGCGATCCGGAGACGAGGGGAAGGGCCGCCTTCCGCTCAGCACCTCGAAGACCGAGACCCCGAAGGCGTAGATGTCCGCACGCTCGTCAACGGGCCGGCTCTTCACCTGTTCGGGAGCCATGTAGCTGGCCGTTCCCCCGCGACTCAAGACGGTCCGGGCCTTCACGCTGGCCGGTATGGTTAGCCCGAAGTCAATGATCTTCGCCGTGCCGTCCTTGGCGCACAGCACGTTCTTAGGGCAGAAATCCCGATGGATCAGACCTTGCTCGTGGATGTACGTCAGGCCGGCGCCCATCTGCAGGACGAGGTCGAACCGGTGCTCCTTTACCCAAGGGTCCTCCAGGGCGACCTGCGTCTCCAGGTTCGGGCCGTCCACGAACTCCATGGCGATGTAGTATTCGTCTTTGCCCGTGCGCCCGTAGTCGAACGTCTTGATCACGTTCGGATGGTCGAGTCGCAACGCAATGGCACCCTCCTCGGCCTCGAAGATCCGTTTGAAGGTGTCCATCATCTCGACGGACTGGGGGGTGAGGATCTTGAGCGCACAGATTCGGCCCGTTCCCGGCTGCCGGGCCTTCCAGATGCGGCTCATGCCCCCCCTGCCCACTTGCTCGATAGGCTCGTAGCCCCCGTAACGCTTGCGGCGGCCCGGGAAGATGAACTCCAGCAATCTGCGCATGGCCAACTCGTCAAGCGCACACAAACAGCGGCCGAACGCCGGTGACCAGGCAAACGCGAGTAGCCCGGGCCTGCGGTGCGTTCCGCCTGGGGGATGGAAAGGCTCTGCCCGGCACCGACGCCGCACCCGTCCGTCTGCACCCGAACAAGACGCGGGCACCGGCCTCGCCCGTCAAGCTTCCGGGGTGGCCAGCGACAGGTGAAGCTGCGTCGTGCCGAGCCCCACTACGTCTCTCGGCCCGATCTGCGCGGCCTGCACGCGCTCCCCGTTGACGAGAATCCCGTTGCTGCTGCCGAGATCCTCGACCGTCACGGTGCCTCCCCTGCGCCGCAGCACAATGTGCTTGCGGGAAATCGCGGGGTCGCGGAGAGTCACGTCGCTTATCTCGGCGTCGCGGCCAACCACAAGCTCCTCGCCCTCATGGATCACGAAGAACCTGCCTCCGCGCCTCTCATCCCAGATGAAGAAAGGCGTGCACTCGGTCGGCTGCTCCTCGACGGCACGTGCGGGGGCGCCCGGCTGGGTCGGAGCGCTCTGCGTGATCTGGGCCGTATCCCCCGCGGAGGAGAGCGCGGCCGCGGCGGCGGGCACGTCTTCCTGCCGCTTCGCGCGGCTGGCCGTCCGCGCCAGCAGCATGGCGCTGGCCAGCTCCACGACGACCTCCCCGGCGCTGCTGAATCCGCCCTCGGCCAGAAGGCGCTGCACCACCTGTGTCGTCTGCTGGCCCACGCCGGACTCAGGGGACGCGATCCGGCCGTAGGGCCCGCGCAGCAGGGCAGTCCTGTACGCATCGAGCGAATCGCTGTCGGCACGCGCCGGCACGTCGGCGCCCAGCATCTCCATCATGAGCGCTCCGAGCGCGGCGAAGTCCTCCGCCGTTTTCGAGGCGCTCGGCTTGCTGCCGCGCGCGCGGAGCAGTTCCTCGGCGGTGACCCACTCGTCCTCGTCTGACTCCGCGGCCTCCGCCTCGGGCTGGCCGATCTCCCCGGCCTGGGGCGGCTGCTCGACAAACGATCGCACGGCGAAGTCGCTCACCTTCACGCGCTCTTCGGAGACGACGAACACGTTCTCCGCGCGCAGCTCGTTGTGGCAGTAGCCCAAGTCTCCGGCCATGTCCAGCACCTGGGCGACCTGACGCGTGAAGAGCACCACCTGGTGCTCCGGCAAGCCGGTCGTCGCGCTCAGCTTCTGCCGGAGCGTGGGGGAAGCCATGAACTCCATCGCCACGAAGAGCCGGCCTGCCTCCTCGCCCGCGTCCAGGACTTTGACGGCCGAAGGGTGTTTGAGCTTCTTGAGGCTTTCCAAGGCACTTACGAGGCCGGTCCGCAGCGCGGGATCATCCGGAACCGCCTCCTGCTTGATCACTCTCAGTGCGCAGCGTTGGTCCCCGTCCTTAGCGTCGTAGACCACGCTGTACGGCCCCGAGCCCAGTTCGGCGCCGATTTGGAACCGGCCGATCTCTGCCATCTCCTCTTCCCCCGTAGCGCAGTTTCACCAAGATTCACGAATCGGTAAGCGCCTACATGTTAGCGGTTTTCGATGCCAAGTCAACCTACTTTTCGAGCCCGCCCCGCAGTCCGAACGGCGTCTTGCTCAGAGGGCGAGCCCCGCGGCCAGCCAACCCCACGCCGCCGCAGCCAGGGCGATCACGTAGAACTGACCGTCCACGAGCGCCTCGGCAACATTTCCGCCCCGTCCCCCTGCCCGGCCGCCCCGCTTCAGCACAACGTAAGAGCCCATGGCCCACGGCACGCCGATCAGCAGCGGACAGCAGTATGGGGTGGTCCAGCCCGCCAGGCAGCCTGCACCCACAATGACCAGAGCAAGCAGCAGCACCGCCCCCCCAAAGAGCCTGCCAGAGGCCGGCGGGCCGAGAAGCCCGGCCAGCGTCTCCCGTCCGACGATCTGGTCAGTCTCGATGTCCCGCAGGTCCAGCAACAGGGTCCGCTCAAAGGCCATCAGGAACGAAGCGACGAAGGCGACCGCCGCGCTCTTCCACAGGCCCGGGGCGGCGCTCACGGCCAGGGCAGGCACCAGGGCCGTAAGGGTAGCCCAGGCCAGCCCGACGAACAGCTCCTTGGAGCCGGCAAGCTGCTCCATGCTGCGCAGCCCAAGCCGGGTCCCCAGCACGCGCGGCAGTCTGACCCGGTAAAGCGAGCCGCCCACGGAGCCCAGCACCACCAGGAGGAACGGCCCCCACCCGAGCACGTAGGACAGGAACAGGGCCGCAGCCGAAGAGCAAACGGCCAGCCACAGGAGCGCCCCTTCGTTGGCCATGAAAAAGTCGGCCCGGTCGGGTTCGCTCAGATAGAGCGACTCCCGCCTCACGTACTGGTTGAGCAGTTGCTGCGCCAGAACGAAGAAGAAACTGATCGCCATGCACAGCCCGACCACGCCGGCCGGGTCGGGCAGCAAACGGGCCAGCGCGAACGTGAGCGCGGCAGCCCCGCCTGCGGCGTAGACGTTGGCGCTAATCAGACCACGCACGAACATCAGCGCCACGTATCCGGCAAAGTTCGAGCGGCGCAGGTGCTGATCCTCCAGCCGACGGATGACTCTCTTGATCAGCCAGTTCGGAGTCGATGCGCCCGCAGTCAGCCCGACCGTCTCATATTGGAGGATCTCGTCGGTCCGGAGCTGTCTTTCGGTCTCCACGTGGTAGGTAGGGGTGCCGGTCGCGGCGCTGATCTCAGCCAGGCGGCGGGTGTTCGCACTGTGGAACCCCCCCACCACGATCATCGCATCCACCCGCCGGGCCAGCGAGCGCGTCTCTGCCTGTCGGCGGCTGGTCGAATCGCAGGTCGTCTCGAATGCCAGGCATTGCGCGTACCGGTCTTTCATCCTCTGGACCGTGCGGCGGAACAGCTCCTCGTCTTGCGTGGTCTGAGCAACGACGACGACCTTCGTCGCCTCGGGCAGATCGCCGACCTGGTCCGGCCCGGAGATCACGTACCCGGCCCCGTCCGTGAAGCTCAGCAGCGCCTTGACCTCCGCGTGCCCGGCGTCGCCAACCACAACGCACGTGTAACCCTCTGCGGCGTGCCGCTGGAGGATCTGCTGCACCCGGCGCACGTGCGGACAGGTGGCGTCCAGCACCTCCCGGCAGCGGCGACGCAGCTCGTCCTGCTCCTGCTCCGAGAGCCCGTGCGCCCTGATGACGGCGGTGCCGATCTGCTCCAACTCGTCGCCCTCGGCGGCCACCACGCCGCGCTTCTCCAGAACCTGCAGGACCTGGCGGTTGTGGATCAGGGGCCCGATGGTCTTGATGGGCGCGGGCCGGCTCGGCTCGTCGGCGGCGTTCAGGACCATTCTGAGCGCCCGCCTGACGCCCATGCAGAACCCCGCCGTCCGGGCAAGCATGATTCGGAACTTCCTCTGCGACATCGGGCCGCTCCCACTGCGCGTTGCATTCGACGGCACGTATATTCAACAATTATAGAGTCACCGCGCCGAGTCCGTCAAAGCCGTCCGTTGTGGGCACCGGGCCCGGCAAGAGCTCGGCCGGTGCCGGTCTGCACTGCCCCACTCACGGACCACAGCCATGCAACGGCCCCCGACCCATCGCAACTACACGGCCGTCGGACGGCGAGCCAGCCCCGCCGCCGCATGGGCGGCGGCAGTGGTGGTCCTCGCCTTTCTGGCACTGCCCGTCCGGGGGGAATCGCAGCCTCCGGCCGACTCGGACGAGCAACCGGCGGCACAGGTCCTCTCCCTGCCCGACGCCATAGGCGGACTTTCGGACGCCGTCATCGCCCTCGGCGAGCCGGGGACGGAATATGCTCTGAGCTGGTCGGAGGCGGATCGGTTGCTGAACGGCTACGTCGCCCGCGTGGCCGAGGCGCACATGACACATTGCGGCGAAGCCGTGCGGCGGCTGGAACGCATACCGGCCGGGCTGAACCCCGCCCCCGAGGAACTCCCCAAATGCCTCCTGCAGGCATTGCGGCTCAAGGGAGACGACCTGCTGGTCCACTGGCGCGCCGAGGTTCAGGAAGCGGAGCGCTATCTGACCGCAACGGTCTACCGGGTGGATAGCGGCGAGCAGGAAGCCAGCCCACGAGTGCCGTTCCTGCTGCCCGAGGAACTCGAGGCCCTCGTGGCCGGCGAGGCATCGCGGATGAGCTCGGAGGACGCCGACTGGCTCGAGGTATTCGGAGAGATGTTTCCCGCGGAGACGAGGCAAGGGGGCGAGCCCGATGCCCGAGTGCACCTGGCCGAGGCGGATTACTTCCTGGAGAACGGCCTCTGGGCCGACGCGGCGGACAGGTTCTTGGGCCTGGAGGACTCCGCCCCCAACCGTCTCTTCATGAAGGGCGTCTTCGCCCTTGTGCTTGCGGGAAAAGTAGCGCGGGCCTCCGCCGTCCTCCAGGCCGCGCAGGAGCAGCATTTCGAAAGCGGGCCGCTCTATGCGCTGGCCGGTTGGGTGAGCCTACGAGAGGGAAGACCCGAAGACGCCCCGATCTGGCTGGAGCAGGCACGGGGGGGCGACATGACCAGGGAGGGCCTCTATCGCTACGCACGGGCCCTCATCGCGGTCGAACAGGAAGAGGAAGAAGTCGCCCGGGAGCAATTGCAGCGGGCAGCCGAACTCCTGCCGGACAAGCCGTTCGTGCACCTCAGGCTCGCAAGGCTCCGCCGCGACAAGGGGGAGCTGGATCAGGCCATCGCACACTACCGTCAGGCGGCGGCCGTCGGGCCGGCAACGGCCGCCACGTGGTCCGAGCTGGGCGTGGTGCTGGACGCGGCCGGCCAGACCACGGAGGCCGTCGAGGCCCTGAGGCAGGCCTTCCGGCTGCGAACGGACAGCGCCGGCATCACGCAGCATCTGGCCTCATTGCTCAAGAGAACCGGCCGGCACGAGGAAGCGCTGGACGTGCTGAAGCGCGCGGCAGCAGCCAACCCGTGCAGGCCCGACCTGGTGGCTGCCTACGGCGACGGGGCCGCCGAGATGTGGCGCACCGACGAGGCCAAGCAGGCCTACGCCGAGTCCGCAGCAGTCGGGCAGGGATTTGCCTATGCGGAGGTGCGTCTGGCAGCGATGATGGCCCTGGAGCACCGTTACCGCGAGGCGCAGGTGCGCCTGATGGACCTTCTGGCCGGGCGGCCCGACTACCAGCCCGCGCGGATAGAGCTCGGCCGCGTGCTGGCGCAACTCGGGCACGTGGATGAAGCCCTGTCGCTGCTG